>JAEZXS010000340.1 GCA_023442755.1 Pseudomonadota bacterium
ACCAAAAAATCGGCGCGGGGGGGGGGGGGGGGGGGGGGGGGGGGGGGGGGGCCGCCCCCCCGCGCCGCATACCCTCAAAATCGAAGTGGAAGTGGAAAACCTGGCGCAGCTCGAAGAAGCCCTGGAGGCGAAGGCGGATATCGTCCTGCTGGACAATTTCAGCGCCGACCTCATGCGCAGGGCGGTAGAGATGGGTAAGAGCCGCGTTCTTTTCGAAGCCTCGGGCGGCATCACTTTCGAGACAGTCCGCGCAATAGCCGAAACCGGTGTGGATTTCATCAGCAGCGGCGCCCTGACGCATTCGGCCAGAGCCATCGACCTGACGATGGAGTTCTCCTACAAGTAAGTCTCACCAATCGCGGTTTTTTTCAGCCTTTTATAAGCCTTATAGGCCGATAGGTGCTATAAGGCTTCTTCATTCGATAATCCGCTAAATGACCATCTGCGGCCGCAGTTTCCATCCCCGCTCTTCGCAGTGTTCGGAATCCCTCCAGACCGGTCCGGGATATGGCAAAAACGATTTTTCTCCGGTGGGGAATGGAGGCGGACGGGCAATTGGGGCTAATGCGGCGGGCGAAACGTTCCGATAGAATTTTCAAGTGCGTCGTAACCCTGGCGGTTTCATATCCATGATGACCGGATGGCATGATATGGCTGATCCCGAAACACGCGAACTCACTTTCAAAGACAGGCGCTCCGGATTGGACCGCCGGGCCGCCCCCACGTCCCCTTTTTCGAAAAAAAGCCTCTTCGGGTCACGAAAAGGCGGCAGGAGGAAAGAAGACCGAAAGAGGAACTATTTTGTCGACGCCTACAGCCCCGGCTTGCTTGTGGTGCTGATTTTCACCCTGATCCTCTCCATAGCCGATGCATTCCTGACGCTCCGGCTGATGGAAGACAGCTTCCGGGAACTCAATCCGATCATGGATTTCTTTTTGAAACAGGGTCCCCATCTCTTTCTGCTGGTAAAATGCTCCCTGACCAGCTTCGGGCTAATCACGCTTCTAATTTGCAAGAATTTCACGCTTTTTGGAGGCAGGGTAAAAGCGGTATATCTGCTGGGGGTCTTCCTCGGTTTTTACCTTGTTCTGATAGGCTACGAAACTCTTCTCATACTGCATATGGAGAAATGAAAACTCAAATTTTACGTAAAATTCCGGTTTCTTGCGCTGTGCTTGCGTGCATCCTGACGCTCCTTGGAGGATGCTCGACCATGGGCCGGGTCGGCCCGGCAGAGCCTGCGTGGCCCGTTCGCGAACAGACCCAGGCCGAAAAGGGCTGGTGGTATGCACGGTTTCATATTCAGTGGGATCAGGAGCAGGAACCTGCCTGGCATACCGATCTCGTGATTGCTCACCGGGTGGTGGCGCCCGCATTGCACCGCTACAGCCGGGACGTCTCCCTCTGGCGGTTTCATCGCAGAGCCGCGCCGGACAAGGCCGGGCATCAATTCAGCTTCATATTCTACAGTACCCCGGAAACCGCCCGGAAGGTCTACGGGGCGATCCGGTCCAATTCCTTCCTGAGGGAAATTAAAGCGGCAGGAATCATCATGGAGGACATCTACGACGACACCGCCGGGGTAGTGCGGCCGGGGATAGGGGCGACGAGCGATGCGGCGTGGTCGAAGCCGGTCCGTGAGGCATGGCCCTGGTTCATCATGGGGGTATGCGAAACCTGGCTCGGATTGGTTGCTCAGACGGCGGACAACAGCGGCGAAAAACTCTCCACTCTCCAGGAAACTATGGAGCTTTACCGGAAGGTAAACGAGTCCGTGGAAAGTTCGTGGACGAAAGAAGGGGCACACGCCTACCTGCATCACATGAACGCAGTGTTCGGGTATGCCCCTCTCGATATCGGAAAACGGCAGATAAGGTTCTGATCGGGCTCTACGCCCGGCCGCTCTATTTTTCCTTCAGCTTCTGCATGTATTGCCCGAGGGCCATCAGCGGGAAGCAGTTCCGGTAATTGTGATACCGGATGTAGAAGTGCTTGGGAAAGCCCGTACCGGTAAAGTGTTGTTCTTCCCAGGTGCCGTCTGCCTGCTGGGTTCGGACCAGGTACTGGATGCCCCGGCTTGCTTCGGGGCTCTTTTCCTCTCCGCCTGCCAGCAATCCCATCAGGGCCCAGGCTGTCTGCGAAGCGGTGCTCGGTCCCTGGCCGGCCAGGGCGGGATTCTTGTAGGAATCACAGCTCTCGCCCCATCCTCCGTCCGGGTTCTGATGGTCTTTGAGCCAGTGTATTGCATGGCGGATTCGAGGTGCTTTGGGAGCTACGCCTATGGAGATCAGGCCGCGCAAAACCGACCATGTTCCGTAAATGTAGTTTACCCCCCAGCGTCCCCACCAACTGCCGTCAGGCTCCTGGAGACTTTCAAGGAACTGTATTCCCCTTCTGGCAACCGGGTGGTTGTAATTGTAGCCGTAAGCGCCCATTACTTCCAACATTCTTCCGGTGACGTCCGCAGTGGGAGGGTCGACCATGGCTTCCTGGTCGGCAAAGGGAATCCGGTTCAGGATTTCCATATCGTTGTCTTTATCGAAAGCGGCCCAGCCGCCGGATGCACTCTGCATGCTGATGCACCAGTCCATGCCGCGCTGCTTGGCGCAATCGAGCCCGTCGCATTGGTCCTGGCTGAACCGGTTTATCGCGTTGAGCACGACAGCCGAATCGTCTACATCCGGGTACCTCGAATTGAAAAACTCGAAAGCCCAGCCGCCCGGAAGGCAGCAATTCTTGAACTGCCAGTCTCCACCCGTCTTGACCTGTTGCATGATAAGCCACTTCGCGGCTTTTGCGAGAACGGGATCCTCGGGAGGCACTCCCGCCTCCAGCATCGCCAGGGCCGTCAGAGCGGTGTCCCACACGGGGGACACGCATGACTGCATACGCAATCCGTCCTCATCCTCGAGGCAGAAATCGCTCAGGGCATTGAGGCCCTTGACCATTACCTCGTGAGTAAGAGGATATCCCAGGTGGTGCAGCGCAAGAAGGGAATAGACCATGGGAGGCTGAATGCCGCCCCAGTCTCCGCTGTCTTCCTGATGATCGATGATCCAGTCTCTCGCGGCCTGGAGAGCCTTGCGCCGAAGTGTGCGGATCGGTTTTTTCTCGATCTTCTTGGCCACTCGATCGAACAGGAAGAAAAGCTTGTGAATACGCGAGGCGAATTTCTTGTCGTGAGACTCGGGAACATAGAGTTCCCTGAGACTGAACCCGTTCGAGAGCCTGAGCTTTGGGCGGATGGACAGCACGATCGACAGCGGAACGGCGGTTCCCCTGGCCCAGCTCGAAAACTCGTAGATATTGAAATAGAGGTGCTGTGGCAGCAGTATGAGTTCGACCGGCATTGACGGCACCTTGTCCCAATCATACTGGGCAAAAAGTGCCAGCCAGATCTTGGTGAACCCGCGCGAAGCCTCGACTCCGCCATTTTGCAGGATAAAGCTTCTTGCTTTGGCAAGCCGTTCCGTTTCCGGTTTTTCCCCGAGCATTTTCAGGGCGAAATAGGCTTCGATTGTTGTACTCAGGTCCCCGCCGTCTGCGTAATACAGGCCCCATGACCCGTTATCGTTTTGCTGCTTCAGCAGATATTTGCGTATGCTCTCTTCCTTCCGGGGGTTGGAGATGCCCAGAAGGCGCGTCAGCATGACGTATTCACTCGTTATAGTTACATTGGATTCGAGTTCGGCCCACCAATATCCCTCCGGATACTGGATGCGTTGAAAATAACTGCAGGACCTGTGGATGGTCTTCTCAATCTGCCGAATCCAGGAACTCTGGATAAGAACAGGTTTGGCGTGGGGTTTCGACGCCTTCACCAACTCGGGATGCTCCGGAACGTCTACTAGCGCCTCGCCGGCAATATCTTGCCTCAGAGCCTCCCAGATTTCCTCCCCCCCCGCAACCCGGACCATAGCGCCGGGCTTACCCGAAAATGCTTCCATACTTTTCACCCAAGAATCGTATTTTTTGTTTGCGATCCGTAGCCCCTGCCGGATTACAAATAGCCCCCCTTCGGACTAGATTGCCTATTAGTCATAATTCGGTCATTTTGCAAGCGCTTTGACTACCTCGCGGCGAGGGCAATGATTTTTGGCCCGAAAATCAATTTTTCAGCTTGAGAATTCCGCTGGCTGCCGGTTGCAAAAAAAATGCCGCATGGAGATTTCTCCCCGTGCGGCAAAAGCTCAGCAGGGCGAAGCCTGTGCCGATGACGGCGCCCGGCACGTTTGAAGCCGCGCGCCCGCACAGCTTCTCATAGGCCGAGGTCCTCGTTGATGAGGACGATTTTTACCCGGCCCTTGGGGAACGATTTTTCCGTTATGGTCCAGGTGTTGCAAATGCGGTCTGGACTGCGGCATTCTTCGCAAGTCGAAGTTTTGACGCAGGGCGTCTTCTTGTCCAGTCGCATGGAATTGGTCGGGGCGGCGTAGTTTTTGATGCGAAGCATGGCATCCTCGATATCGGGGACGACCTTGTTCCGTCCGACGAGAATCACGACGTTTTTAGGCCCGAAGGTTATGCCGGCGATCCGGTTTCCGGTCATGTCCAGGTTCACCAGCTTACCTGTTTCCGTGACGGCATTAGTGCCCGTTATGAAGAGGTCGACAAGCAGTGATTGCCTCCTGCGCTCGTACATATCTGCCGGAGCGACCCCCTGCTCGTAGGTGTCCAGTGTTTCCAGATCGGAGTTATTCTTGAGTTCCTTGTAGAGCCCGGTCTGTACGAACGTCATGGACCCGCCCCAGGAGACGGTCTTTGCCCCGATCTTGGGCAGAATCTCCTCTCGAACGATCTTATTCGCGCTCTCTTTATTGTCCGCGATATAAACGTCGAAGTTGTTGGATTCCAGTGTTTCCTTGAGGCCGGCGAGCCGTAAGGCCCAGAAATGTTCAATGGGTTTTTCCATGTAGTACTACTCCCGAACAGCTGTTTTAGCTGCTTTGCGCTTTGGCGAGATTTTCCATGAGCAGCCGTTTGTGATCTATTTCCTGCCTGCGTATCTGATCGATGGCAAGCAGGGCCTGCGGGTCGGTTATGAGAGAGGCGATGAATTCATAGAAAAGGATAGTGTCCTTCTCGAATTCAATCGCCAGTTCGAGAAGCTCTCTTTCCTCTTCGATGGTAAATACATCCAGCTCTTCGAGCGAAAATGCGTGGCGGCCCATTGCGGAACGCAACACTGTCGTGCTCAGGTCGAAAACCGGTTCGCACGTATCGGAAGATGACCCGCAAATCCTCTTTTTCATGTCCTGGAAGTTTTCGCCGTGCTCCATTTCCTGATCGGCCAGCCAGCTCAAAAGGTCCTTGAGTTCCTTGCGAATATTTCTGCTCAGAGCATACCTGTAGAACCTTTCTCCGTTCACTTCCACCTGGATGGCGAGATCGAAGACCTCCGAGGCCGTAAACATGACTTAGGCCCGACTGGGAGGAGGGGTAGGCAGCGTGGTTCCCTTGCGCTTCCGCTCTTCCTGGAACTTCACCAGATTTTCGGGTAGACCGCGTTTCTTTGCCGCTCGGCTTCTCGCCCTGGACAGCGACTTGGCGGAAAGCGACTGCCTCATCTGGAAGCCCCACTTCTTCTTGTAGTCGCGCGGGGTGAGCCCGTGGGACCCGAGGTGTTTCTTCGTCAACTGCTTCATCTCGATGCCGCACTCGAGGCAGATGATCTTGTTCTCGCGGATCGAGTCCTTTGGATCGGCAGCCTCCGCCTGCTTTTCCTCGGCCGCAGCCTCTGCAATTTCCTCGGCCGCATCGAGCAGAATATCATTCTGTTCGGCGTTTTGCATACGCTGCAAGGTAAGAAAGGTCCTCATGAGCGTTTGCTCGATCTCCTCAGGCGAGATCTTGCCCACAGATGCCTGTGATTTGACAATCGCGGCCGCAATTTCCAACAACTTTCTTCCCATAACTCTTTCACTCCCGTCAGTATCGATGTTCCAAGCAGTTACGAAAGCCCCATTTCGTAATTCCGGCAACCTTCAATTCAAGCCCAACTCA
>JAEZXS010000341.1 GCA_023442755.1 Pseudomonadota bacterium
GGTCTGCAGACTGTGCGCCGGCGGGACCCTCATCCTGGGAGCGCATCGCCTCCAGGAGCAGGTATTCCCATGTCTTGTCGACCGTTGCCTTCCCGTTGTTTTCAAAAGGCTGGACCTGAAACCGGCCGTTGTTCCACCTCAGAATTTCGAAGAAGGCTTCCTCGCCCTGCAGGGTATCGGTCTGCGCATGGCGGATCTGGCCCTGCCGGATGTGGATGGAGCCCGTTTCCGTCCCGGAGGTGACCCCGATGATGAGGTCGGACCGGGAAAGGCAGACCATCTGGATCAGGTCCGTCAGGCCCAGGCTGATGGTGCCGGTGAATCCCTGAGGGGAGGACTCGACAGGCCGCATGCATAGCCTCCGTGATTATTCTCCCGCGCGCGCTCAGTGGAGCGTGGCGTGAGCGGTCTGTCGGGTTAGGGCTGCTGAGTTTTTCATCATCCGCAACAGGGCCGAGACGTCAACTATGAGCGAGACCCTGCCGTCACCGAGAATCGTGGCCCCCGAGAATCCTTCAATAGAGTGGAATGCGTTTTCTATGGACTTGATCACGACTTCCCTCTCGCCGAGGAGGGCGTCCACCACCAGTCCGACTTCCCTGAAACTCGTGGAGACGATCACCACGAACCTGCGCCCGCCGTCCATATTGCCCGAGCCCATCTTCAGCAGCTTGCGCAAATCTACCAGGGGTATGGTTTTCCCGCGCAGGGTGATGACGCGGAATCCTTCTATGGAATGCGATGCCTCCGGCCTGTAGCGCAGAATTTCCGTGACAGACGTGAGCGGTATCGTAAAGATCTGGCCCGCTTCCCTTACCAGCAGCGCGCGTATGATCGCGACGGTGAGCGGAATGCGGACGATGAACCGCGTTCCGCGCCCGGGTTCGAATTCCACTTCTATGGAGCCGTTCATGCGTTCGACGTTTTCCTTGACCACGTCGAGCCCGACACCTCGGCCGGCCGCACCGTCAACGCGGTCGTAGGTCGAGACTCCCGGCATGAACATCGCGTAGGCGACCTCCCGGTCGGAGAGCTTGTCCACCTCATGCCCGCTGAGTTCGCTGCGGCTGTGCAGCAGTTCCCGCAATTTTTGCGTATTTACGCCCCTGCCGTCGTCTTCGACTTCTATGGTGACGTATTCCCCCGAGTGATACGCCGCGAGGCGAATGATCCCGGTGTCGGGCTTCCCGGCCAACCTGCGTTCTTCGGGACTCTCCAGGCCGTGTACGATTGCGTTCCTGAGGAACTGCACAAGAGGATCGTTCATCTGCTCCAGGACGCGCTTGTCGATTTCCGTTTCGCCGCCTTCGATCATCAACTCCACCTTCTTTCCGAATTTCAGCGCCTGGTCGCGCACAATGCGCGGAAAGCGCTGAAAGAGCTGGTAGATCGGCAGCATGCGAACCCGCATTACTGAGGACTGAAGGTCGTTGGCGACCCTCCCCAGGGATTGGGTCGATTCGTTGAGCCGGAAATTGAGGAGTCGCAGGCGTCTGAGTTCCTCTTTCGGCAAGACGCCGCGGGTGGAAAGGTCGCGCAGTATGTCCCGGAAAAGAGTGGATGTCTGTACGAACTCCGACCGGTTGACCACCAGTTCTCCCACCTGGTTCAGGAGTTGGTCGACTTTCTGCGCATCTACCCTCAGGGTCGCCGCATTGTGCTGAACATCCTCGGCCACCAGCACCGTTCGCTCTTTTCCGGCCGCACTCCTGCCGGGCTCCTCCTGCTGATGAGCCGCCGGAATGTTGTGCTCCTGCCGGACGGCCACCGGGGCCATCTCCTTTGCAGGTTCCGCAAAGGGCCCCGGCTCCGTATTTTCGGAAACGGTTCCGGTCTCGGGAGGCTGCTCCGCCATATCGAAAAACGAATCCATCGCATCGTCCAGAAAATCCAGGGAAGGTTCTTCCGGCGGGGGCTCGGAGAGTTCCGGAACCTGGAATCCGGGAAGCTGAGTGCGGAGTATTTGCGCGAGTTCCATTAGCCGTTTCCTGAGATTTCCGTCCTCCCCGGTTTTTGCGATCGCGAGGGACTCCTCCCAGCCCCCGAGCAGTGCGACGATCTGTTCGTAATCCATGTATTGGGAGGACCGGATCATGGAGTCGGTCAGGGCGGACGCCTTCTCGAAGCGTTCCGGGGAGGCCGCCGATGAGAAGAGCGTTTGGGCGAGGTCCGTAAAATTCTGCTGGAAGGCGCTGAGAAAGATCGAAAACAGCTCCTGGTCCTCTTCCTCCAGGGGCGATTCCGCCGGGATATCTGCGGGTTGGGAAGGCTGCGAGATTTCGAGTCCCGGGATCATCCGGTCGAGCCGTTCGGCTGTCGCTTCGAGCCTTTCCAGCATCTCACGGCCTCCAGCGGCGGTGAACTTTTCCTCCAGTTCCTCGAAACGCGCGGAAACAGGCTGATAGTCCATGTACTGAGCGGAAGCGGCCATCTTCCGGATCAGCTCCTGCGCCGCCCGGCTGTCGTTTTCCGTGGGGGAGGGGGGAAAGGACTCCAGCAGGTCGTGCAGCTTCGCGTAGTTTTCCCGGATGGAGCCGATGAATATTCCCATCAGTTCCTCGTCTTCTTCCTGCAGGGGGCTTTCGAATTCCTCTTCCCCGGGGAGCAGGGCGGACGCCGCCGGATCCGCATCGTTTTCGGAAAGCACGGATGCGGGCGTCTCTTCCGTGGAAAATGCGGTCCTGATTGTCTCCAGAAAAGAAGGGTCCATGGGCGGTTCCACGCCCTCTTTTTTGACGTGCTCGACCGCGCCGGACATGACGTCCACGCACTTGAGCAGAATGCCGATGCCGTTTGGAGGAATGGCCCCGGAATTCTGCTGGATTGCGGCGATCAGGCTTTCCAGTTCATGGGTGAGGGCGGCCAGCCCTTCGAACCCCATGTAGGTCGAAGCCCCCTTGATGCTGTGAGCCGCTCTGAAGACATGGGCAATGTGCTCCTGATCGGCTCCCTCGCGTTCGAGGACCAGGAGGGATTTTTCCATATCCGCCAGATGTTCCTGGACCTCTTCTACAAAATCCTGCAAGAATTCCTGCGACGACATAGAATTCCCTTCCCGCTGCGGTTGAAAGAAGAAACCGGACCGCCTTTCTCATGAAATGGAATCGAGCACCCGCAGCAACTCGTCTTCATCCCCTTTCCTGACCACGTTCCTGACCTTTACCGATTCGATCCTGGCCGCAAGATTGGGAATATCCAGCAACGTATAGAAGATGATGGCCGCTTTGGAATCGTATTCCAGTATCTCTCTGGCAGCGGCTATTCCATCCTTGCCGCGCATGGTGATATCCAGGGTGACCACATCCGGCCGCAGCCGGCTGTAGAGATCGATCGCCTCGCTTCCGTCCTTGCCTTTTCCGACAACCTCGTGCCCCGCATCGGTAAGACACTGGGAGATGCGATTGCGCATGAGATTGGAATCGTCTATTACCACTACTCTTTTTGCCATGGAGCCATTTCCCTTGATGATTTGGGTTCTTTCACGCTGCGGTTTCAGTCGCCGGTTTTGCTTCAGTCTGCTCGGCCTGTTCTTCGACGGCCGGGGGGGCGGGAGTGTGGGTTCCCTTGCCGTTGGAACCGGGTTCTCCAATCTTGAACTGGGCGATCAGGGAGCTGAACTCGCCCATAACTTCAACGAGCTTCTTGCTGAACTGGTGAGAGTTCATGGCGCCGGACGCGTTTGACATGGCGACCGTGCTGATTTCCTGCAATACCTGCTGCAGGGCCTGGCTGCGCTCCTTTTGCTGCGTTGTCATGTTCGTGATGTTTTCGGCGTTCTGGTTTGCCTTTATGATCTCCTGCATAACCTGGTCGGAACTATTCACCTGTTCCTGCGTCGAATTGGACACGGACTGCGAAAGCTGCACGACTTCGTTGATGATCACTCCTGCGCGCTCGCGCCTGGGGGCCTGCTCCGCGGTCAACTCCGTGATCTGCTTTGCGAGATCGCGCAGCCTGCTCATGGCTTCCGCAACCCCCTCGATGCCCGATTTCTGCTCGGCAGTCGCTTCGTCGATGCCCCGGATCAGCTCGTTCGTTTTTTCGACCGCCTCAACGATGTTTGCAATGGCCTCCCGGCTGGACATGGCCAGTTCGGCGCCTTCTTTGACGCGCTCCCCGCTGCCCTTGATGAGCACGGAGATCTCCTTGGTCGATTCGGCTGTCCTTTCGGCCAGCTTCCGGACTTCCTCGGCAACTACCGCGAAACCCCGTCCGTGTTCGCCGGCGCGCGCGGCTTCGATGGCCGCGTTCAGAGCGAGCAGGTTGGTCTGATCGGCAATGTCGGAGATAACCTCGATGATTTCGGTGATCTGCTCGGAACTTTCCGCGATGCTCTGCATCCCGCTTGCCACCTTCTCGACGGCCTGCCGTCCTTCGACGGCCGCCCGGTAGGAAACATCCGCCTGTCTTCCCGCTTCGGAGGTTTTTTCGGCAATACCGGCAACCGTAACCGTCATCTGTGCGGCCGAGGATGCGGTCTTTTCCGTTGCATCGAGCTGCTGGACGGCGCGGGCGGCGACCTGCTTCGCGGTATCGCCCATGGCATCTACGATGTTTCTGGCATCTTCGACCATCGAGGACTGGGACTGGGCCGTCTTTGCGATTTCCTGGATGCTGTTGGTAAGCTGGGTGACGGTGCTGACCGTCTCTTCGAACGATGCCTGGCTTGAAATGGCGTTTTTCTGAACCTCGTTGGCGGTATGTCCCATTGCGGCAACCCGGGTCAGCACGTCCTGGGCCTTGTTGGACTGTTCCGTGGCATTCGTGACGATATTGGCCGAAATCTCCTGCACGCGCTGAACCGCCGAGGAGACCTGCCTGTTGCCTTTCACGATCGAACCGAACGTCTGCTGGAGTCTAGCGATGAGCCCGTTGAAGGCTTCCTTCATCTGCGCGATCTCGTCATGTCCCTTGACGGGGATGCTCTTCGTAAAATCAAGGCTTCGGGTGATTTCGATCATGGTGTTGGCTGCCTCGAGAATCGGGCGGGAAATGATGCGGCTGACGAGAAGGGCGCTGAGCAGCAGGATGACGGCAAATACGGAACCGATGATGATGTAGCTTTTGCGCTGCAGGGCCAGGCCGTTGAAGATTTCATCGGAGTCCGCGCCGGTGACCACCGCCCACTCCTTCATGAACCAGCCGGAGCCTTCGTTGTGCGTGATGCCGACCGTTCTTTCGGCCAACTTGTTTTTGAATTTGTCATCGTACATATAGGACATGGATCCAATGGTCGACTTCCCGATCGTCTGGGCTACAACCGAAAGGTTCACCCTGGGATCGCCGAGCTTGAGTCCGATGAGGTCCCGTGTGGGGTGAGATATGATCGTCATGTCGGTGCGGTCGACCATGAAGGTGTACCCGGTCATGCCAACCGGCATGGATTCCATGAGGTTGTTGATCATTTCCCATTTTACAAACCCGGCGAGGGTTCCTTTGAACCCGTCCGGACCTTCGATGGGTGTGGAAACCAGCATGGTCCAGCCGTTCGACCACGGGATCGCCTGCTTCAAGGCGGGATAGATTCTCGGATCGCCCACCGAAACTTTGCCCGACGCACTTTTCTTGAACCAGTCCTGGTCGGCCATGGACAGCCCTATGGCGGTGGGGGAACTGGCGGCAATACAGGTTCCGGAAGAGTCTACGAGGAAAACCAGGTCGAAAGTCCTGTACGATTTTACCAGGTTTTCGAACAGCTGGTTGGCGCCGGCCTGACCGCCGCCGATATCGATTGCGGTCTGAACGGGCTCCAGGGTGGCCCAGGCGATGACGTCCGAAACGCGCTGGGAAAAGTAAATATCGATCGTTTTGGCAACGCGCTGTGCATAGCCGCTCAACCGTTCGCCCTGGTCGGATTCCAGCTGCTTTTTCAGAGGAATGTAGCTGACCACGTTCATGACGGTGAGTGGCACGAGGGTCACCAAAATCAGGATCAACAACAGCCTGGTACCCAACGATCTTGAAATAAAGCCTTTGCCGATCATGGTACGACTCCTTTATCCGAATGCGCTCTTTCCAGGGGTATGTCCAAATGTCTACACTCTACAGGTTCCCGGCTTCGATCAGAGGCGTCTGGACCCCGATGGCTTCCAGCTCGCTCTTTTCCTTCGGCCTGAGAATCTGATTGAAATCAAGCAGTATGATCAACCTGTTGGGCAGCTTGATGACCCCGCTGATGTATGCCGCGCTGATGCTCGAAATCACCAGGTTCGGGGCGGGTTCGATTTCGGCCGCCGGGACCTTCAGCACCTCGGAAACAGAATCCACGACAAAGCCGGTGACATGTCCCCCCATCTCGATGATCAGGATGCGCTTTCCGCGCTCGTTCACGGCCTGTTCGCCTCCGCTGACGCGGAGCTGCGTCCTGAGATCGACTATCGGGATTATCCTTCCCCGCAGATTGATCATGCCCAGAATGGCATGGGAGGCATTGGGGACGGGGGTTATTGCCGTAAGCCTGATGATTTCCTGGACCATGAGAATATCGACCCCGAATTCCTCGTCTCCGATCCGGAAACTCACGAGCTGAACCACCTTTTGCGGTTCCTCCCCAACGCGCGGGAGCTGTGAAGACAGAGAAAGCAATCCCATTGACGTGCTCCTTATCCAATGCTGTCCAAGTCGAACTGGTCTTTACCCGTTTGCCGGATTGCTTCATGCTTCGAGACAAGGGCCGCAGCATCGAACAATCCGGCAAGCTCCGTTATCGTCCTGGTTTCATCCGCATACCCGAGGTCGATTATCTTCCGCGGCAGATCGGGTTTGATGCATGCCTCCGGAGAGAGCGCCAAAGTGAGCGCGCCCGCCTGACTGAGCCGTCGCATTCCTTCGACGCCGTCCTCGCCGGTCCCCGACAGAAGTATCGCCGTTACCCGGGATTGGAAAGAATCGGCCGCGCTCGAGAGCAGCGTGTCGAAAAAACCGTCCCGCGATTGCGACCCGTTCGCTTCGAGAACTATCCGGTCCCGGTCTTTCAGCAGTTTGTGATGCCGGTCGTTTCCCAGGAAGCAGCACGAGCCCGGATCGAGGCTGCAAGAGTCCGAGGCCTTCCGGATTGCGAGGGCGGTGTCCTTCCCGAGGTTGAGTGCCAGCGCTTCCACTACGTTCCCGGACATGATTGTTGCGATAAGAGTCGGGGGGATGCGCGCCGGGTCCCGTATGGAAAGGATGAGCTTGAGTAAAGAGGGAAACCCTCCCGCCCCGCATAACACGATGAGCAGGTACCGGGAGCTTTCCGCCGGGATATCCCGAGCCGGGTCGGTCCGGTTGGCTTTCCGCCCGCTGCGGATGTAGTGGACCGCGCGCATCTGAACGGTCGAGGCCTGGACCACCCGCTCGCACAGGTCGCTGTTCTGCGTCCGGCTGGAAGGGGCCAGGCCGTTTGCCGGTTTCAGGAGAACATCCACCGCCCCGTATTTGAAGGACTCGTATGTCAGGCGCGATGTATCTTTGGTGAATGCGCTGAGAACGACGACAGGCCTGGGGTCTCTAATCGAAATGTTTTTGAGCGCGGTCAGGCCGTCCATTTTCGGCATCTGGAGATCGAGCGTAACGACGTCGGGTTTGCGTTCTCCGATGAGGCGAAGCGCTTCGACTCCATCGTGCGCGACACCCGCAACCTGCAAACGGGGGTCTGCGGAAAAAATGGACTGCAGAGCCCGGCACATCAGCGGTGAATCGTCGACGACGAGCACGCGGCATTCGGCCCTGGCCGGCTTGTACCGGACAACGGCGATGTCTTCGAGGGAAAACCATTTTGCCAGGAGCATCATTGTGCTTGGCCGCGACAGGGGAGAGGCCTCTATGACCTGCGAAGCTGAAACATCGCCTTCGATTAGGCCGTAAATCTGCTTCTGTTCGGGGAAGGATGCGGTCGCGGCATCGTCCAGGGCCGATTCGGAATCGGTCTTTCTTATTTTCCAGTCAAGGTTTGGAATGAAGTGCAGCAGCAGACTGCTGTCGTGGATCCGGTTCAGACCTTCGGCAATCAGGTGCGACAGGGCGTGGGGTTCGCCGTCCACCGGCCGGGTCTCGCTCTCCCAGAGATAGCCGCCGCCGGACATGCACAAAAACTCGTAAAAAGCTTCAACATCCCGCAAATGCTTGAGGGCGGCCGTGACCAGGTTCCCTTCTCTCAAAAAGAACCTGCCTTCTCCACCTTCGTCGTCAAACACGGAAAGGGTTCCGCTCGCCCGCCGAAGGCAGAGCGAGGTGGCGAGTTCCAGCGGACTTCGTTTTTCAAAGGTACCGCTGTCGCTGAAATGCATCCTGTTTTGTTGCCACTCCGATACCGCCAGCAGCCATTCGGAAAAAGATTCGTCCCGGAGATTCGGATCGAACCGGTCGATCGCCAGCCCGGGCCAGATGCATGCCGCCTCGACCCGTCTTTTGCCTTCCGCAAACCAGCAGGGTATCAGGTAGGTGTGCGGGTGCGCCCGCCAGCCGAGCACGGTGCCGGTAAACTCGGAACCGGGAGAGAAATCGCCTCCCGCTATGATCACGTCTACTCGAGCGGGGTCTTTGGGGAGGGCAAGGGAGTCCTTTCCCCGGATAAAGTCGATATCGCTCTGTACCCCGGAGAGCCGGTAGAAAATCGCCGACCGTGTGTCCTGTCCCTCTAAAACCAGCACCTTCATCGTTTCGCCTGCGCCTGGGAGCCTGATTCGTTCAACTTTATGGAATGGATGTCGTCTGAGGCATGGACCGGTTTTTTTGCTGCCTCCCCGGCAAACCGGTCATCCATTATACGACGTGCATCGAGCTGTTTTTCAGCCAGCCCGGCCATGAGCATTTCCCGGACCAGTTCGTCGATCTCTTCGGGTACCGGCGCATACAGGTCGAACCGGTACCTGCCGGGAGGGTTGGAAAAAGCGTACTGAATGAACCGGGGGGCCTGTCCCCAATAGCCGGAAATTATCTTGACCGTCTCTTCCACATGGTCCCGTGCCCAGAGGCCGGACCTCGCGGCAAGCGAAACAAGTTTTCGGACCCATTCGGGATGCGATTGAATCAGTTCTTCGCGAACGATCAGGAGGTTGCATATGAATTTCGGCCAGATGGACTCCGCATCCAGGAAGCGTTTTCCCGCGCCGGTTTCCATGGACTTGCTTGCAAACGGCTCTCCGACGAAGTACCCGTCTATTTCGGATGAAGCCAATGCCGCGGGCATTTCGGGCGGGGGTATTTCGAGAATCTGCACCTGCGCGTCATTGAGCCCATGCGTCCGCATGTAGCGTTTGAGCGCCAGGAAGTGGCCGGAATACCGGAGCGGGACCGCAATTTTTTTCCCGATCAGGTCGGCGGGTGTTTCGCAGTGCGCCCCTGTTCGCATCACCATGGTGCTTTCATGGCGATTGCCGATGTAGACGATTTTCAGGGGAACGCCCTGTTCGAAAAGTCTTACGGCAAGGGGGGCTATGATGAAGGCTGCCTGGATATGCCCCGAACGGAACGCCTCGCCCATTTCGGTAAAGGAGGCGAATTTCCTGGCTTCGAAATACAGATCGTCTCCCCTGGTAACGTAGTCGACCAGGGGGGACGCCAGGTTGGTGACCACGGGCATGTAGCCCATCACAATCCTGTTGGCCGCCTTGTCCTCGCGGTTCAGGGCAAGATGCAGAGCGGTGATCAGCACCAGCCATGCTATTGCCCCGGCGCCCAGCCGGAATGCGATTGAACCTGTCAGACTCTTTCCGCTCATAGCTCGGCATGGACTCCAAGGTGGTCAAAAATACGCGAACGAAGGTCGTTCAAATCGGGACTCGTCAACACGCGCGGGTGGGATACGGAAATCGGGTGGCTGCACTTTATCCTGGCCGGCCGCTCGGTCAGAATGACTACCCGGTCGCTCAACTGAAGAGCCTCGTCGATGTCGTGCGTCACGAAAAGGATGGTGGTGTCCTTGAGCATCATGTGGAGGTAGAGAATCTCTTCCCTCATCTGCAGGCGGGTGAGGTAATCCAGGCCGGAATATGGTTCGTCCATGAGAAGGACCGCGGGCCGGGCTGCCAGGGCGCGCGCCATTTCCGCCCGCTGCTTCATTCCTCCCGAGAGCATATGCGGGTAGTAGTTTCCATAGGCTTCCAGGGACACCAGTTCCAGGTAATGCCGCGCCTTTTTCAGCCTTTCGGCCGGGTCCGGTATGGAATTCAGAGCGAGGAGCACATTCTTCAGAATGGTGAGCCAGGGGAAGAGCGAGCCCTCCTGGAATACGAAGAGATGGTCTCCCCGGGGTCCGGTCACCGGGGTATCGTCTATCCGGACCTCGCCCCGGGTCGGTTTTATAAAACCTGCGATTATCTTTAGCAGCGTTGATTTGCCGCACCCGGAATGTCCCAGGATGGACACGAATTCTCCCGCATCGATCTCGAGGTCCATGTCCTCCAAAATATTCCCGGCCGCGCCCTTCGCATTCGAATCCCTGCAGTTCCAATGGCCCCACCAGTGCTTAGGGCCTGTCTGGTATTTCAGCGAAACCCGGCTGAGGCGAATCTTACTTTTGCTCAAGTTTCCACCTCACCGGTTCGAGTCTTTCCAGCCCCTTCATCACATGGTCCAGGACCAGGCCTATTGTGCCGATGGCGGCCATGGCGACCACTATGCGGTCCATGCGCAAGGCGTTCCGGCCGTCTATTATGAGAAATCCCAGCCCGCTTTTTACCGCGATCATTTCCGCCGCCACCACAACCACCCACGCCATCCCCATGGTTACCCTGAGCGCCAGGATGATGTTGGGGACAATAGCGGGCAGAATGACGTTCCGGAAAGAATCCCAGCGGGTGAACTGAAGATTCGCGGCCACCTGGAAATACATCGGGTGAATGCTCGATGTTGCCTTGACGGCGGCCACCAGGATCGGGAAGAAGCTGGCAAAGAAGATGATGAAAACCGCCGGCATGTCCCCGATTCCGAACCACAGAATGGCGAAAGGCGCCCAGGCCAGGGGCGAAATCGGCCGCAAGAACTGGATCACGGGGTCCAGCAGGCGGCAGACCGGCTTGCAGCGTCCCAGAAAAATGCCCAGGGGAATGCTCAGCAGCACGGCAAGGTAGAACCCGACTGTTACCCGGAACAGGCTGGCGACACAGTGCCGCAGAAGGGCGCCGTCTTTGACCAGGTCGTAAAACGTGGTCAATATGTGGTGGATACCCGAAAGGATATCGCTGCTGCACAAGGGACCGTGCATACCGCCTCTACCTGGTGAAAGATTTTGGTTTCGGCCGTTATTCCGCCCCGTCCGTCTTGAAGGGAGCACGCGCCCGCTGCGTTCTGGGCTGTGTCTTCTTCTGACCGGCATCCGGCCCGGGGGCGGCGGGAGCGCCCTCCGCGATCTTTTCGGGCGCTGAAGCCACAGCAGACGGGGGCGACGGGGTGTTGCTTTTGAAGGCGCCGTACTTGAGAGCGCTCAGGCATTCGACAACCGGGCCGTAATCAAGGGGGACCTTCCAGCCCGCAATCCTGGCGCTCGTGTTGGCAGGATCGTTTTCGGGGATGCCGATCAGGATTTTTGCAACCTGTTGCCGGAGTGCTGCAGGGACCTGACGACAGGCGGCAAATGGGTATTCGGGGTAAAGCCTGGTCGAGTGCACAAGTGGGAAATCGTCGTCGATTTGCCGGATTATCCGAAAATCGGTGATTTTGACTTTGTCTTCCTGAACCATTTTTTCGAGAGTTCCCGTACGCACCGATCCGCCGGCAACCACTCCGTTGAATACGGCGTAGACGACGTTGTCATGGGTTTTCAGTTCGCGCACCGCTCCCAGGTCGGTTTCGGGGTTGATGCCGTTTTCCATGAAAAAGCGGGCGCTCATGAGCCAACCCCCAAATGCGGACCTGGACGCGCAGGCAAACGCCTTGCCTTTGAAATCGCTCAGTGTCTTTATGGGGCTTTCGCTTTTCACGATGATCACCGAACCGAACTCATCCATGTGTCGACCGTTGTGCTGGTTCACCTGGGTTCCTATGGCCTGTATGCCGTAGAGGCGGTTGAACTCCGCATACATAGCGGAGTTGGTCAGCACGAAATCCAGCTTCCCATCTTGGATCCACTCGGAAAACTGTGAGTATTCGAGGGGGACGAGGGTAAAAGTCTTGCCTGTCTGCGAGGAAAGGAGGTCGGCCGTAGCTTTCCACTCCCTGAATGCCTGAGGTGCACCGCGATTCGCCAGGACTCCGATCTTGTACTCCTCATCCTGGGAAAAGCAGGTTGGGGAAAACCAAAACAATCCAAGCAGCAACGTGATCAAGGCTACGAATTTATTCATCCCGCTAATCTCCTTCCCCGTGTGTTCGAAACAGCAAAAAAAATTTCCGAGCACGATGCGTGCCATGGAAATAATCCGGCATATTCCCTCGCTTGAGGACTGATTGGCACCGTGGTGCTGCTTCTTTTTGTGCTTTTTTCTTACGGTTCTGTAAGTCGGATTACATGACTGCGCTCGAAAAAATCGGATTCGTCAGGAATTGGAAAAGTCGATTGTTATCGGGATGTGCCGGACTGCAGGCTTTGGAATACACAGGTGAACAAACGTCGGATCTATTTCCTTCTTTCAGTCTGCTCTTCGACGGGACGTTCCGGGTAAATCCATTCCAGGAGTGGGGTGGTCATGAAGGTTGTCAGCAGTGCCATGAGTACCATCATGGTAAATACGGTCGGGGAAAGGACCCCGATGTCCAATCCCACATTCAGGATGACCAGTTCCATGAGCCCCCTGGTATTCATCAGCACACCGAGAGTTCCAGCCTCACGCCATCCCATTCCGGTCAATCGTGCCGCCGCTGTCGACCCTCCCAGCTTACCGATTATAGCCACTGCACAAACAAGAGCGCATATAGCCCACAGCTGCCAGGTGTCCAATAACCCGATCCTTGCTCTCAGCCCGGTGAAAGCGAAAAACAACGGCAGCAGAAGGACGACTGTAAGGTCCTCGAGTTTTTCGGTGAATGCGCGGATGAGGGCATGGTCCTTCGGTATCACCACACCTGAGAGGAAAGCTCCAAACAGTGCATGAATACCCAGAAACTCTGTGAGCAATGCCGATAGATGGGCAAAAACCAGTGCGGCAGCCAGCAGGTCGTTTGAGAGTTGCGCCGGGCGGAAGCGCTCCAATAACCATCTTAAGAACGGCCGTATGATGAAGAGCATGGCGCAAACGAACAGTGCAGAACCTCCAATAGTAGCCCAGAGCGGCATGTTCACGGATGGTGCGCGGACGAACAGTACAATTGCCGCAAGGATCGACCACGCCGTAACATCATCCACGGCCGCACAGGCCAGAGA
>JAEZXS010000356.1 GCA_023442755.1 Pseudomonadota bacterium
GCTCTGGCCTCATCGAGGGCCGCCTGCATCGTCTTGTCCGCAAAGCGCAAGGGCCATTGCGGCTTTCGAACAAAGGCATGCAGCAGCCAACCCGAGAGCGTCAGGAACGCAGAGCGGCGCTTTTTCAGAAGTGCGCCGAGCCGACGTAGCCCGAACAAGGCCGGATATATCGAATGTATCTCGGTCGTGCCCTCGAATACCGTGGCAACCCGGAAATCCCGCATCCGCTTCTCATAGGGATGCGTTTTGAGGTAGCCGGCGCCGCCGGCCACCTGAAGTCCGTCATAAACTGCATCCCAGGCCCGCGTGGTCCCGAAGAGTTTGCAGTGCGACGTCTCTATTGCCGTATTGAGAAACGGGTCCTTCTGGAGCAGACCGGCCGCGAAATCGTTCATTGCCGCACTGACCGCACAGTTAACCTTTGTCCGGACGATCTTCTCCTGGACGAGCTGAAAACGTTTTATGGGCACCTGGAACTGTATCCGCGACGACGCCCGCTTCAGCATGTCCCGCGCCGATACGTCCATGAGCGCAACGGAGGCTGCGCCAAGCCCCAGCCGGCCGTAGTTGAGAACGGACATCGCTATTTTGAACCCATCGCCCGGCTCACCGATCCGATTTTCAACCGGGACCCTGACGTTCCGGAACTGGATGGCGGCGGTGGAACTTGCCCTGAGCCCCATCTTGGGCATTTCCATGCCGACCTGAACACCTTCCCAGCCGGTTTCCACTATGAAGGCGCCTATGAAGCCCGGCCGCTTCGGATCGAGTTGGGCAAAGACGGTGAGGCCGCCCGCATAATTGGCGTTCGTGATGTAGGCCTTTCTGCCGTTCAGGATATATCCGTTTCCGTCCGAGGCCGAGACGGCGGATGTTTCAATGTGCCTTGCGTCCGAGCCGATCCGCGGTTCGGTCAGGGCATAGGAAAAGATCATCTCACCCGATGCAGCGCGCGGCAGATATTTTTGCCGTTGTTCCTCGTTTCCGAAAAGCTGGATGCCCTTTACCCCGATAGACAGGTGGGCAAGAAAGGTGATGGCGACGGAAATGTCGAGTTTGACCATCTCCTCGATAACTCGCAGGTATTCCCACAGGTTCAGCCCCTGGCCGCCATATTCTTTGCCGATGGTAAGGCCGAAAAGACCGGCTTTCCTCATCCCTCCCAGCAATTCAGGGGGAAGTCCGCCCCCCTCTTCAAGCTGCCCCGCAGGATAAGCCGCCAGCAGATCGCGATACACCCCGGCGATCCCAGCCACCTTTACCGTATCCACGACCGGTTTCGCGGCGCGAAGCAGGTCAGGATCAAAACCACCTGAATAAATACCCTCAAGAAACATGGACCCTCATGATCCCGATCCGGATTCTTCCGGGGGGAGGAAACGAAGGATATTTTCGGAATCGCTCACGTACTGGACCTTTCCGTCACGGAAGAAAACCGTGGCGAAATTGAATGACCACAGGTTTCCTTTGATGCTGGTAGGGGTCCCCTGTGCGGCAATGACATCATCAGAAGTGGAACCTATCGTGAAAAACGGTCTCGGCTCGCCGGGGGCGCGTAAGGCGCCCGGAAGAATACGCACTTTCAGCGTGCCGAAATAGTTGTCGTATTCCTTCACCCGTCCGTCTTTGAAGCGCACTTCCGCAAAACCGTAGAACCACCTGTCGCGATCGATCCGGGTGGGGGTCCCCTGTGCCCGCAGGACTTCATCTTCGGTCGAACCGATTGTAATATAGGCAGGAGCGGGGTCGTCGCCAAGATTGCCGGGTAGTACGTGCACCTTCAAAGAACCGTCGAAATTGTTATACCGGTAAACCCGCCCCTGTCTGAACTCGATTTCCGAAAGCCCGTAGACCCAGGTTTGCCCCTGCACCCTGGTGGGCGCTCCCTGTACCTCGAGCACTTCCGAGGAGAGGGACCCGACCGTAAAAAACCTCGGGCGCTCCCGGCCGGACTGGAGTAAAGGAGAGGAAGTGGCCGGAGCGGAACTGGCTTCCGAAGGTATTGCGGAGAGCATCGATTCGAGGTCTGCTGCGTCTTCGGACGGACGGGCTCCTGGAGTATCGGCCCGGTTGTCGTCGGCGCCCTGCGGGGCCTGCATTTTGTCGGGTGCGCCCGGATAGGGGAGAAAGTGGTACGCCAAGACGAGTGCAAAGACGGCCAGGCAGATAATAAGTGCAGCCTGCTTCGGGTGAATGCGAGGGATGGTGCGCTTCGGTACCGTCGCTCCCCGGGGCTGTCTGCTGCTGGACGGCGCGGCCGAACCCGCAGTCTTCGGTTCGGGAGGCTTACCCAGCCTGGCGGTCTTGCTCCAGTCCAGCGATAGACGCCTGTATGCCTCGGTTATTTCCTTGAATTTTTCTTCCGCCATGGCCCGGATTTCGTAGGGCTTGGACTGATGCCGGTCGGGATGCCACCTTTTTGCCTGTATGCGGTAGGCATGCTTGACTTCGGCCTGTTTGGCCCCGGGTTCCAGTCCCAGGATATGGAAATCGTCTTTCGAGGCTTCTGACGGCATGCGAAACGGCTTCCTGTCGGGTTTGCGGGAGAACGGCAGTACTTTCCCCTCAAATAAATCGGAAAAGAACTGTTCTATCTTTAACAGACACACTATAATCTTTGCGTTTTCGCGGGTGAATCGGATTTTTGCCTCAAAACC
Source organism: Pseudomonadota bacterium (assembly GCA_023442755.1). Lineage (GTDB taxonomy): Bacteria > Desulfobacterota > Syntrophobacteria > Syntrophobacterales > Syntrophobacteraceae > SbD1. The sequence goes on from JAEZXS010000356.1 coordinate 2,658, forward strand.
CGTTCAGAATATGTCTTCAACGGCCGATAAATACCAAAAGGGTTAAACTCATGCTGATACTAACCAGAAAAACGGGAGAATCTATTCTGATCGGGGACGACATCGAGGTCGTTATCACCTCGATCGACCAGAATAAAGTGCGGGTGGGAATCAAGAGCCCTCCGCAGATCCCCATATACAGAGAAGAGCTCTACAGGAAAATTCAGGAAGAAAACAGGGGTGCGGCTTTTATCGACAAGGACGAGTTGGACAATTTGCTGGACTTATATACCGGTCCCCAGAAGGGGGATTCTTTTGACCGGGATGACTCATGACTGGCTCGCCCGAAGGAGTACCCATGCAGCTTAATACGACCCGCTTCGGTACTATCGAAGTAAACGAGAGCGAATTTATCAATTTCCCCTGGGGAATTCCCGGCTTCGAGGAATTCAAGAGCTACATACTGCTCCAATACAAAAACGGACCCTTCCAGTGGCTCCAGTCAACCGAGGAGCCTTCGGTCGCTTTCGTTGTCTGCCCGCCCGGGTTTATCGAGGTGGAATACAAGGTCCCCGTTTCCAAGACCACCATGATCAAGCTGGAAAAACCGGAGGATTTGGTCATCCTGCTGATCGTTTCCTTCGACCAGGATAATCCCGACAAGAAGAAGGCCATGCGTGTCCACGTGCGAAGCCCACTCCTTTTCAATGTTGCAGCACGAATCGGCTATCAGTGGACCATGGAGCCCGACGAATTGAAGCGCCAGGTCGTCACCCCGGCGATCCGGTCCCCGGAAAAAGGTTGAGAGCAGAAATCGACACCGAAATTTCGCTGCGGCCCTGTTCTTCACAGGGCCGTTTTGCTTCGGTGGGTGAAATGGCTTCTCTCAAAATATAAAAAGTGTTATCCTACGCGAATATTTATCATCTACATCCGAAAAGAACTTTTTAGAATGATACGACGACAAAAGTTGCATGACAGCACGGCCGGCATCATGGTGAAAGACAATTCCTCAGCGGCGCAGAACCCCGATATGTTCTCCGTTGCCAGCTATAATATCCACCGGTTCGTGGGAACCGACCGCAGGTTCGACCCGGAGCGCGTTGCCCGGGTAATCGATGAGCTGCAGTCCCCCATCGTGGGGCTTCAGGAGATCGATTCCCAGTTCTACAGGGCCGGTACTCAACTCGAGTGCCTTGCCGAAAAGACGGGGATGGAGGTGTTGCTCGGGCCCACCCGCCGTAATCGCGTCGGACACTATGGGAACGCCCTGCTCACTAATTATCCCGTCAAGGAAATCCGCAGGATCGATCTAAGCGTTTACGGCCGGGAACCCCGTGGAGCGCTCGACGTGGACCTGCGGATAAAGGGCCAGACCGTACGCGTCATCGTGGCCCACCTTGGCCTGGGGCTTGGGGAACGCCGCCGCCAGATACGGCGCCTGCTCGATATATTCTGCTCCGAGCGGGACAAGATGGAAATCATGCTGGGGGACTTCAATGAGTGGATTCCTGTCGGAAAGCCGCTGTGCTGGATCAACAGGTTTTTCGGGAAATCGCCCTCCGTGAGGTCTTTCCCCTCTTTCATGCCCCTTCTGCCGCTCGACAGGATCTGGGTTCGGCCGCTGGATTCGATGATGGACATGGGGACCCACAGGACGCCATTGAGCCGCGTGGCTTCCGACCATCTCCCCGTCAAAGCCCGAATAGATCCGAACGGCTCGTACGAGCACCCGGCGTGCGCCTGTATGTAGGAAACCTGTCCCGCGGCCTCTTCCGTGTTTCCCGGAAAGTATGGGGCACGGGAAAGGGGAATGACGTCATGCCCGCCTCTTGTGCTTTTCCAGAAGAACGATTCCCATGGCTCCCTGGAAATACTTTTTCGCGGGAGCGCCATTCATGCCGGCGGTCGCGAGGAACCCATCGAGACCGCCGATGCGCATGAAATGCCTGAAATTATGGAAATGCTCCCTTCCGGCAAACCTTTCGACCCAGCCGAGCAGCCCCAGGCTCAATGCCGAGCGAAGGTTTTTCGCTGCGAGGTAATCGAGAATAATAATTTTCCCGTCCGCACCGAGAACGCGCAAGGTTTCCCCCAGCACCTGCAGTCTTGTCCGTTGAACCATCTCGTGCAGAACCAGGCTCATCAGCGCGCAGTCGAATGAACCGGAGGCAAAAGGCAGGCGCCTGGCATCCGCAAGGTGGAATCGCACTCGGGAATGACGTCTTTCCCGCGCTCTCTGCAGCATTGCGGGTGAGAGATCGACTCCGGCAACCTCGAATCCGGCCGAAGCCAGCAGTTCGGCCTGTTCCCCGGTGCCGCACCCGACATCGAGTATCCTGCGGCAGTTTCCGGAACGTGCAATTCTTTGAAGAGAATTTCTGAGCGGGCGCAGAAACGGTCCGACCAGCGGATCGTAAACGGGGGCAAGCCGCTTGTAAGGATCGGGCCCGGCGCGGCGTAGTCGTTCGATCAATTTTATCCCTTTCGTGCATTGGGGATTTCCGGCCTCGGGACACAAATCGCGCCCGGGATTCGATCGAAAAAGCATTTTCATGATAAGATGCCGGGGACCGTGTTGCATGGTCCTGTCATGGCACAACAGTCGAAATCGCGGTAACTCATACCGAAGGAATCAGGGCTCGGAGATGCTTTACACTCCCACCTTTTTTGCAATGGCATTTGCCAACCTTGCCTGCCTTTGCAGTTTTTCCATATTTTATCTTTTTCCGCTCTTCATAACGGACCACCAGGGGGACCAGGTGGATATAGGCATCGTTATGGGCGCATTTGCCCTTGCCTCCGTTCTCTGCCGCCCCTGGATCTCCGACATGATCGACAGGATAGGCAGAAAAAAGAGCTACGGGATCGGCTCTCTCCTGATGACCTTGCTCCCCTTGACATACCTCCTCTTCCGCGGGGAACTCGGCAGCTTTTACCTGCCGCTCATCGTGGTCCGCATATTTCACGGCGTCGCCTTTGCAATCTGCATAACCGCGGCATTTACCTACATGGCCGACATCATTCCCAAAGATCGGCTCAACGAAGGGCTTGGGATGTTCGGGGTTTCGGGTCTTGTCGGTTCCGCAGTCGGCCCCGTAATAGCCGAACTGGTGATCGACAGGGCGGGGTTCGGCCTGCTCTTCCCGGTCGCCTCCGCGACAGCCCTTCTCGGCCTGATCGTCCACTTTCCGTTGAAGGAAACCTACGTCCATGTGCTCAGGACGACGGAATCCTCGTTTTTCCTGGTTCTCCAGCGCAGGAGGGTCCTCACGGTCGCCGTAATAGCCCTCCTTTTCGGCTTCAGCCTGGCCGCTGTCAACGGCTTTGTCGCTCCATTAGCCAGCGAGCGGCGGATCGTCTTCATTTCGCTCTACTACATCGCCTATTCGTCCGCGGCCATTCTCGTCCGGTTCCTGGGAGGCGGCCTCGTCGACAGACTGGGAGAGAACAGGATCATACCCTATGCGCTGTTCCTGATCTGCGCCGGGCTTTTTCTCCTGATCTTTATGCAGGGAAGCGGGCTTCTCTTCCTTTCGGGCTTTATGACAGGGTGCGGCCACGGACTGCTTTACCCCGCTCTGAATACGCTCGCCATCCGGGGAGAGCCCCATACGGTCCGGGGTAAGATAACCGGGGCTTTCACCGGGAGTATAGACGCGGGATCGTTTGTCGGGTCCGTACTGCTGGGCTATGTAGGCGACCTTGCAGGATTCCCGTGCCTGTTCCTGCTTTCCGCTTTTTCGGCATTCAGTGCAATCTTCATTTTCCGGTTCGATCTTGCGCGCAGAGGCACTAAGATTTGATGCGGCTTTTGCCGCTCTAAGTCCGGCCGGAATATTTTTCCCCATCCACCGATTCTTCTTGACAAACAAAAGCCCGAGACTAAAGTAGTGTGCACAATTGGCTCAATAATGCACAATACCGGTTCTTGTCGGATTGGACCGGGTTCTGCTCTTTACAATTTTGAGGGGAAATCTTATCCGTTTTGCAGCAGTCAGTTGTGAAGATCCCCGATTATAGCTGTCAAACTGTCAGTTCTCCTTCCATCTCCCTTTCCGCTTCTTACAGCTGGTGTCCTCACTACGGTTTGTAACCGTCGGCTATGTTCCTTCGGTGAATGACATGCGGCCCGCTTGCAGCGCTTCCGTTGTCAATTGTATGCCGACTCCCGTTTCGCTACGTCCCGCTTCCAAAGCGCCCTTCTTCACTATCCGGGAGAGGATGGCGCCGGGTTTGGCTTTTTCGCTTTACCGGATGTGTGCGTTTTTCCGCAAGAACGGTTTTTACGCACCGGCAAGCAGAGAAACGTGAGGAACCCTGCCGCTTTTGCAGGTATCGGGAACAGCGTGTATGCTCCCGAATTGATTTCGTTTTTGTCAGCAATCCTTAGCAAGGAGTGTACGATGGTCCAAGAACCAGCAGCGGTTTCTGAGCCGAGGACCCTCGGAGACCGGCACAATGCGCTACGGGCCGATCCACAGTGGGCGGATGTTTGCCTGACCTGCGGCAGCTGCGCCAGTGCGTGCCCGATTTCCGGCGTCGACGGCATGGACCCGCGCAAAATCATCCGAATGGTCGTGCTGGGGCGAACGCAGGAAGTGATCGACTCGAATTGGCCCTGGAAATGCACACTGTGCGGCAAGTGCGAGGAAGCCTGCCCGATGAACGTGGAGCTGGTCAAGCTTTTCCGCCGCATCCGTTCCATGCGGGAACGTGACAAGGTGCCCGGCCCCCTGCACAAAGGTGTGCTGATGGCCCTGCGCAGGGGCAACAACCTGGGGATTCCGAGATCGGAATTCGTCGGGCTGCTCGAAGAGGTCGGAGAGGAGTTTGCCGAGGACTGCTGTCCGGATTTCAAGATTCCTATCGACGTCGAAGGCGCCAACATGATGATAACGGTCAACTCGAAAGAACCGTTTGGCGAACCCGACGACATGAAGTTCTGGTGGAAGATATTCCATGCCGCGAAGGAGTCCTGGACCATACCGTCCGACAACTGGGAGGGCGTGAACTGGGGGCTTTTTACAGGAGATGACGACGCCATGCGCGTCATGGTCGGACGCATCGTCGACAACATGCTCCGGCTCGAATGCAAAAAACTCGTCTTGCCCGAGTGAGGCCACGCCTACTTTGCCACCCGGTTCGGGTTGGAAAAATGGTACCGCGAAGACCTCAAAAAATTCGAAGTCGTCACCATTTTCGACGTTCTCCAGGACTACTTCAGACAGGGCCGCATCAAGGTCGACAAATCCATCCATCCTCACCTGACGACGTATCACGACCCCTGCAATTACGGCCGCAAATCCCTCAAGACCTTCGGACGCGCCTATTTTGAGGAGCCGCGCTGGATTCTCAGCCAATGCTGCGAGAATTTCGCCGAGATGTATCCTAACCGCGAGGGCAACTACTGCTGCGGTGCGGGAGGCGGTGCATGGGCGATGCCGTTCCAGGAAGAGCGTGTTTTTTACGGCCGGATCAAGCAGCGGCAGATACGCAACACGGGGGCCAAGCTCGTGGTCACCTCGTGCCACAACTGCCGGGATCAGATACTCAAGAGCCTGCGGAAAGAATACAAACTGGACATCGAGGTCAAATACCTCTGGGAACTGGTTGCCGATTCGCTGGTTCTCCCGTCCGATGATTTGGAGCAGGAATAGCTGATGTTTTCCAAGGAGGCAGATATGGGCAGCCAGGTCAAGGGCTCCATCCTTATTGCCGGAGGCGGCATCGCTGGAATGCAGGCGGCGCTCGATGCGGCCAACTCCGGGTTCTACGTATACATGGTCGAACGCCAGCCGGCGATCGGCGGGAAAATGGCCCAGCTCGACAAGACATTTCCCACCAACGACTGCGCGATGTGAATTATCTCCCCCAAGCTGGTCGAGGTCGGCCGGCATCTTAACATCGAGCTGATCACGCTTGCAGAGATTACGGACGTCCAGGGCGAACCGGGTAATTTTCAGGTCGAATTGACCAGGCATCCCCGGTACGTGGATGTCGGCAAGTGTATCGCCTGTGGACTGTGTGCGCAAAAATGCCCTCGAAAAGTCGCCGACGAGTACAACGCGAACATCTCGCAGCGAAAGGCGATCTATATCCCTTATGCGCAGGCGGTCCCGCAAAAGTATGCGATAGATGACAAGAACTGCATATTCTTCGAGAAAGGCAAATGCCGGGCATGCGAAAAATTCTGCCCGACCGGCGCGGTCAATCTGGCGGACAAGCCGGAGAAGATGACGGTCGAAGTCGGCGCGGTCATACTCAGCCCGGGCTTTACCACCTTCGACCCCACCGGTATCCGGACATGGGGGTATGGCGAGTTGAAAAACGTCGTGACTTCCATGGAGATGGAACGCCTGCTCTCGGCTTCCGGTCCCACGGAAGGACACCTCGTTCGCCCGTCGGACGGCAGGGAAGTGCGCAAGATCGCCTTCCTGCAGTGCGTAGGCTCCCGCGATCTCAATAAGGCATCAAACGGGTATTGTTCTTCTGTCTGCTGCACTTTCGCCATCAAGCAGGCGATGCTTGCCGGTGAGCATGTCAAAGGCCTCGACGTCTCCGTCTTTTTCATGGACATGAGGACGCACGGGAAGGAATTCGAACGCTATTACGAGCGGTCGAAAAGCCTCGGCATCAAGTTCAGGCGCTGCCGCGTGCACTCGCTCGAACCGATGCCCGAATCGGATAACATCTTCTTCCGCTACATAAATGACCAGGGCAAGCAACTCGAAGACGAATACGACATGGTGGTGCTTTCGGTCGGCCTGTGCACGCCGCAGTCGGCCATCGAACTTGCGGAGCGCAGCGGAGTGGAACTCAATGCGAACCGGTTCGTAAAGAGCACCTCGTTTGCCCCGGTTGCCACGAGCAGGCCCGGCATATTTTCCTGCGGCGCTTTTGCCGGCCCCAAGGACATTCCCCAGACGGTCATGGAGGCCTCAGCGGCAGCTGCCGAATCTACGCGCCTGTTGGCAGGCGCAAGGAACAGCATGACCCGGAAGAAGGAATACCCGCCGGAAAAGGACCTTGGATCGCAGGAACCCCGGGTGGGGGTTTTCATCTGCCACTGCGGGACCAATATAGCCGGTGTGGTGAATGTCGAGAAGGTTGCCGAGTACGCAAAGACCCTGCCAGGTGTCGTCCATGTGGAACGGAACCTTTTCAGCTGCTCGCAGGACACCCAGGAAAACATGAAGCAGCGGATAAGCGAACTCAATCTCAACCGCGTCGTCGTGGCGGCCTGTACTCCCAGGACCCATGAGCCGGTTTTCAGGGAAACGCTCAAGTCGGCGGGCCTGAACGAGTTTCTGTTCGAAATGGCCAACATCCGCAACCAGGATTCGTGGGTACATTCCGGCCAGCCGGAGAAGGCGACGGAAAAAGCCATGGACCTCGTACGCATGGCCGTTGCGAAGGTATCGCTCCTCTCGCCTCTTCCCGAGATTTCGGTAAAGGTGAACCAGACCGCGCTGGTCATCGGCGGCGGGCTTGCCGGCATGGCCGCGGCAATCGAACTCGCCGACCATGGTTTTCCGGTTCACCTGGTCGAGAAGAGCAGCATCCTCGGGGGAAATGCCCGTCACCTGCAGCTTACGTGGAAGGGCGAGCCTGTAGAGCCGGCCATGCAGGAGATGGAAGCGTTCGTGCGGAGCCATCCTCGCATCACGGTCCATCTCGAGCATGCGGTAGAGGGCGCCGAAGGGTTTGTCGGGAACTTCAGATCCACGCTGCGCCACGGCAGCCGCACCGTAGAAATCGAGCACGGTGTGACGATCATTGCAACCGGCGGCCAGTCCTACACGCCGAATGAGTACATGTACGGCACCTCGGACCGTG
>JAEZXS010000365.1 GCA_023442755.1 Pseudomonadota bacterium
AGATCAAAACCGAGCTGCATTACACGGAAATCATCGTGCCCTCGGATAACGTCTACGAATTCGTATATCCGACCGTGGTCGGCCCGCGGTACTCGAACCAGCCCGCCGCAACGGCGCCCGCCTCGGAGAAGTGGTCCCGGAATCCTTATCTGCACCAGGGTGAGCCCCCAACCTATTCATTCGCGATCAAAGCCAGGGTGAACGCCGGTCTTCCGATCCAGGACATGAGCTGCCCTTCCCACAAGACTGCGATCGAATACAAGGGCAAGGACTCGGCTGAAGTCGGCCTCGATCCCGTCGATCGGACCGGGGGCAACCGGGATTTCATTCTCCGCTACCGGCTCGCCGGGGATAAGATCGCATCGGGACTGCTGCTCTACGAAGGAAAGGACGAAAACTTCTTCCTCCTCACCGGCCAGCCCCCAAAACGCGTGACGCAGGAATCCATGCCCCCGCGCGAATATATCTTCGTCGTGGACGTGTCCGGATCGATGCACGGATTTCCTCTGGAGATTTCCAAAAAGCTGCTCGAAGACCTGATCGGCGGACTTCGGCCCACCGACGTATTCAACGTCATGACCTTCTCCGGGGACTCGACCCTTCTGTCCGAACGGTCCCTGCCGGCCAGTCCCCAAAATGTCCGGCGCGCGACCGACCTCCTGAGCCGGCTGCAGGGGGGCGGCGGCACCGAACTGCTTCCCGCGATGCAGCGCGTGCTCGCCCTGCCGCGAACCGAGAACATCGCACGGACCATCGTGATTGCAACGGACGGGTTCGTGACCGTCGAACCGCAGGTTTTCGACCTGATAGGCAAGCAGATCGGCAATGCCAATATCTTCTCCTTCGGCATCGGAACCGGGGTCAACCGCCACCTGATCGAAGGCATGGCCAGGATGGGCGCAGGGGAACCCTTCGTCATCACTCGGCCGGATGAAGCGCCCGCTGTAGCAGCAAGGTTCCGCAAATACATCGAATCCCCGGTGCTCACGCACATCAAGGTCGGCTTCGGGGAATTCCAGGCCTATGACGTAACGCCTTCCGGAGTGCCCGATATCTTTGCGGAGCGCCCCGCGGTGGTTTTCGGAAAATGGAAGGGCAAACCGCAGGGAACGATCACGATTTCGGGCCTGAGCGGCCGCGAAAAATACGAGCAGACGATCGATGTTTCCCAAGTCAAGCCCCAAACCGAAAACGCTGCTCTGCGGTATCTCTGGGCGCGTGCGCGGGTGGCGCAGCTCTCCGACTACAATCTGCTCGAACATTCGGACGAGAGGATAAAGGAGGTCACGGAACTGGGCCTCAAGTACAGCCTTCTCACCTCCTACACCTCCTTTGTGGCGATAGATTCCGAAGTGCGCCGCAAAGGGGGCGAGGCTGCCACCGTGAACCAGCCGCTGCCCCTGCCCGAGGGGGTTTCCGACTTCGCTCTGCCCGGAAGCCCGTCCGCACCCATGGCAATGGCCACTCCGTCCCCCTGGTATCGCTCATCGGGCGGAGGCGGGCTCAAGGCAAAGGCGAACAAGTCCGGGGGATCGCACATGGCTTTGGACATGAGCCCCGGTTATACGCCGGAACCGGAATCGACGACGACGCAGGAGGTGCATCGCCAGGCTGAACCGTCGATACAGCAGTTGACCGTCCGGGGCGCAATCCCCGAGGAAACGGTAAGAAGGATGGTCGAACAGAACCTCCAGGCTCTTCGGAATTGTTTTGCGAACGCCGCTCCAGGATCGGCTCTGACCATTGAGTTGATCATAGACAAGACCGGAGCGGTCCGCCTCGATCCGGCATCCGGGAAGAGTATCGAGAAAACCCTGCCCGACTGCATCCGTGGCCAGGTTGAGACATGGTCCTTCCCCGCGCCGAAAGACGGCAAGGCTGCACATGTGACCCTGACAGTGAAACTGTAAAAGTAGCCTATACATTACTCCCCCGTGCCCGTTCCGGGCGCGGGGGAATTCCTCCTTCAACCGTTTCCCGCCCGCAACAACTATACGCTTATCTAACAAAGGATAAAAAATCTCCAACAGGGAAGGTTGTTGAAAAAGGTCTTGACTATACAATTTCGATCGTTCAACATAAGTAAAACATGAAAATGCTGAAGCATTATATCAGTTTTGACACAACGCTTCAGCAAATTCGACTTTCTTCTAATGGAAATGAATGTCGGCTTATTTATCGAGTCGAATTCGGATATATACAGAACAAAAAATAGAGACCAAGCGAGGCATAATCAAAAATTATAATTAATTTACATATATAGTTTCAAGCTCCTCTCGTATTCCGGGAACTTCCTTTGTACGAGTAGGACCGTGTGTCTGTTCAGCGAAGATCAGCTCTGTAACGAGTACTCATATTCCAATGTGGAGTTTCAGACAGGCAGAGTTTCGAAGGCACGGGTTTTACGCAAAACACTCAGGAGGAATGCCATGAGCGAAAGGAGTCCGGACGACGTCGATCGTCCAGAAGTCATCGATCCCAGCCGCCGTTGTTTTCTCAGAAAATCCGCCACCCTTGCCGGAGGCCTCGTTCTTGCCTCCATGCCCATTTCGGCCCCCCACAGGGCGGAAGCCGCCGGAGAGGCCGCCAAAGCTCCGGCCCCGGCCCCAATCAAACCCGAAGACCGGATGAAATACCTCTTCGCCCAGCGGGAGAACTGCACGGGATGCAGGGCCTGCGAATACGCCTGTTCGCAGTACCACGAAAAGGGCGTCGTACGGCCGTCGGTAGCCCGAATCCACGTCAAGCGGTTCCATTCGGTCATCGACGTTCCGGTGATATGCTGGCACTGCGACGATTCCCCGTGCGTCAAGGCATGCCCGACCAATCCCAAAGCCATTGCCAAGGACAAGGACACCAACGTCATCAAATACATCGATGACAAGACCTGCCTGGGCGCAAAGTGCAACAAGTGCATCGAGGCCTGCCCGTCCCAGTTCCTCCGGCGGCATCCCGACACCGGCTGGCCGATGTTCTGCGACCTGTGCGACGGCGATCCGCAGTGCGTGAAGGCGTGTAAAACCTGGGCCGAGGACACGGCGGCCACCCTGCGCACGAACAAATTGGGTTTTGGCGTGAATATGGCCTACCGTGAAGTTACCCCGAAGGAAGCCGCCAAGGCTCTGCAGCTAAACCTGTTCTACCCCAATAAAGATGGGGAAAGGAGGTAATCACCATGGCAGAACCCAAAGGCGGATACTTCGGTAAGATGCTGGAAATAGACCTGACCGCGGGCAAGACCAACGTGCGCTCGCTCGATGAGGCCATACTGAGAGACTACATCGGAGGAGAGGGCCTGGGCGCCTATCTTCTGTACAAAGAACTTCCTCCCAAGACCGATCCATTGTCGCCGGGAAACATTTTCCTCATTCTCCCCGGCCCGTTCAACGGCACGTCCTGTCCAGCGACCCGGCTCAACGTCTCCTTCAAGAGCCCGCACACCGGAATTTACGGCCATTCCCAGGTGGGCGGCAACGCCGGCAACGAGTTCAAATGGGCGGGATGGGACGCAGTCATGCTCAAGGGTAAGGCCCCTCAGCCCGTCTATATCGCCATCAACAACGACAAAGTAGAAATAAAGAATGCCCAGGCGATGTGGGGTAAGGACACCTACACGACCGACGAAATGATCAAGCAGGATCTGAAAGACGACGACTACAAGACGATGGTCATCGGTCCGGCGGGCGAGAACGGCGTATTCTATTCCTGCATCATCGTCGACCGGTTCCGCGCCGCGGGACGCAGCGGCGGCGGAGCGGTGCTCGGCAGCAAGAACGTCAAGGCAATCGCGGTGAAGGGCTCAAAGTCCATACCTGTGGTCAATGTCGCCGAATACAACAAGGCAACGCTCGAAGCCAAGCAGCTGGCGGCCAGTGTCGAGGCATGGCAGGGAATCAAGCGCTGGGGCACGGCCGGCCTCATGGAATTTGCAAACTACGTTGCCGGCAGCCTCGTCACAAAGAACTACCAGACGACATGGTACCCAGACGTCAACCTGATCGGCGGCGAGGAGGCATCGCGCACCTTCTGGAAGCGCCACGTAGCCTGCCCCAACTGCCCGGTCCACTGCATGAAACTCGGCGTCATCCGCACCGGGGGCAACTATGACGGCCTCATCGCCGAAGGTCCCGAATACGAGACCGGCGTGCTTCTAGGCAGCAATCTCGGGATCACGGAGTTCGACGGCTATATGAAGGGCATCGAGAATTGCGATGCCCTGGGACTGGACGCCATCTCTTGCGGCAACACCATCGGCTTCACAATGGAACTGATGGAGCGCGGCATCCTCACTCCCGCCGACCTGGACGGCATGAAGCTCGAATGGGGCGACACCGATGCCGTTATAGCCCTGCAGGAAAAGATCGCCTTCAAAAAGGGAAAAGCCGGCGAACTGCTCTCCCTGGGCGTCAAGCGCATGTCTGAAAAAATCGGCAAGGACTCTGCCAAGTACGCGATCCACGTCAAGGGCCAGGAACTTGCAGCCCACGATCCGCGCGGTTTCAAGCCCCGCGGCGTGAGCTACGCGATGGGCCAGCTCGGCGGCTGCCACCATGAAGGGAACACCCCTGAGCAGCAGGCAGTGTGGGCGTACCTGAGTTCGATGGTAATGTGCTCCTTCATAGCGGGCGTGCCCTTTGCGAAGCGAAATCCCGGGATCGTGTGCGACATGCTCAACCCGCTCACCGGCTGGAACACGACACCGGAGGAATACTGGGCGACGGCGAAGCGCATGATCACGGCGATGCGCGCCTTCAACATCCGCGAGGCGGGAATTTCCCGCAAAGACGACATCCTGCCCGTGCGGCTGCGCACCGAAACGCTTCCCGAAGGACCGAAAAAGGGCTCGGTGTTCACTGACGAGGACACCAAGAAGATGCAGGATGAATACTACGCCTACTACGGATGGGACGAAAACGGCATCCCGACCGAGGAAACGCTCAAGAAGCTCAAACTCGACTTCACCATAGCGGACGTCCGCAAAAAAGCGTAAAATCATCGCCGGGGTCGTCTTGGCCCCGGCTCCAATCTCTCTGACATCAACACGTTCCTCCCTTTCCGTGACGGGGAACCGGTGGGAACCGATTTTGCCCCAATTCCGCACCAGGGGGCCGGGGGGATTTTTGCGTCTATGAGCAAAGAAAAGATCCTTTCCCGCAGGGGACTGCTCCAACTTGCCGCCGGCGCCGCCGTATCGGGGACCGTACTCGGCCTGACCGCAATCGGCCGGGCAAACAACCTGCCCCGCCCACCCGGCGCACTCGAAGAACCCGAATTCCTCGCATCCTGTTCGCGCTGCCTGCGCTGCCTCGACGCATGCGCTCCGATGGCCATAAAGACCGCGCCGGTCTTCAGCGGACTCGCCAACCTCGGCACACCCGTCCTGGAGACGAACAAGTGCGTGCTGTGCATGGAATGCATCCGCACCTGCCCGACCGGGGCACTGAGCAAGATTCCCAAAACCGAAGTGGTGGTGGGGACCGCGGTCATTCTCAAGGACGTCTGCCTGGCATGGAAAAAGACGAAGCGTTGCCGGGAATGCGAGAAGGCGTGCAAGCCCGAGGCCATCGTCATGGAGGATAACCGGTTTCCCGTGGTCCGGACGGAGAAGTGCAACGGCTGCGGCGTCTGCATGCGCCGATGTCCGACCGAGCCGAAGGCCGTCATCATCTCGGCCGAGGGGGCGAAGCGCACCCACAGGCAGGAAGGCAGGATCCTTGCGGCCCTGGAAGACCGGGTCGGTCCGTACGAGACCCCGCCTCCGACGTTTCCGCAGTGGCTCAAGATCAGGATGGAAAAACTGGCCGAGCACTACGGCATGCTGAAGAGGTGAGAAATGGACACGCCCGAAAGATCCGAATTACTCCCCGTGCTCGTAGTCGGCGCAGGGGTGGCAGGCCTTACTGCAGCCCTTGACCTGGCCAGGCTCGGCATCCCCGTGCACCTGGTGGAGCGCGATGCCCACCTGGGCGGACAGGTCATGCGCCTCGACAAGCTCTATCCGTCCGATCACTGTGCATTCTGCCCGGTGTGGACGGACGGCGCCGCCTGCCTGTCCCATCCGCTTATAACGCTGCACAATCATACCTCGCTGGAAAACCTGGAATCGGAGGGAAACGGAATCACCGCCGTGCTTTCCATCCGGAAGCCGGCAGTGGACCCCGACGCATGCGTCTTCTGCACCCGGTGCAGGGAGGCCTGTGACGCGAAAGGTGTTCCCGGTGCGATCAAGACCCGGCCCGAAGGCATGACATGGGACCCGGCGGTCCCGCCCGCACCGGCCGTCGACGCAGGGCTGTGCTCCCGCTGCGGAGCGTGCAAAGAGGCCTGCCCCACCGCGGCGATCGATCCCGCAAGGCTCGACGCACCTGCCGAAACCCGGCGTATGGCGGTTTCCGACGTCATCTTCGCCACCGGCTTTGCCGAGTGGAACCCCGAACCGCTTTCCGAATACGCCCCGGGCAGCCACCCGGATATTTTCACGGCCATGGACTTCGAGGCATGGACGGCGGAAGCCGGTCCCGGAAACGGCCGGATCAGGCGCCGGTCGAACGGCGCTACGCCGCGCAGCGTCGCCTTCATCCAGTGCGCGGGCGCCCGCGACAGGCGTTTTCTCCAGTACTGTTCCTCGGTTTGCTGCATGCACGCGCTGAAACAGGCCCGCTGGGTAAAGAGGCGGCTGCCTGACGCATCGGTTGCCATCTTCTTTACCGACCTGAGGGCCGTCGGGAAGGGCTACGAATCGTACGCCCGGGCCGCCGCGGATGAAGGGGTGTTCCTGGTGCGATCGAGGCCCGGCCTTGTTATTCCGCTTCCCGAAGAAGGAGGAGGCTCTACCCTGGCCCTGCGCTACGAAGACACGCGGTCGGGAGAAATGGTGGTTGCCGAATTCGACATGGTGGTGCTGGGAGGAGGACTGGTCTCCTGTCCGCAGCCGGGCGCAGCCGCTCTCGGGCAGGCAAGAATAAACACCTGCGGCTTTTGCCGCGAACCGGCGGACGTTTCCCAGGCCGCGGTCCAGGGGGCCACCGCCGCCGCACTCGTGGCGGCAAGGCTTGCCGAAAGATCGGGAGGCGCACTATGAGCGGATCGCCCCTGGTAATCGTATGCACCTGCCACGGCACCTTGAGCAATACGCTCCCTGAAAAAGCGCTGAAAGAGGGCATTGCAGGGCGCTGTTCCCGGACCGAAGTCGAATTCCTCCCGTCCTTGTGCGGTAAAAACGACGTTGACGCCCTTTCCCGAATCATCGCGGAACGGCAGCCCGGCACCGTTGTCATTGCAGCCTGCTCTCCCTTCGCAAAGGGCCGCGCCGTCCTGGACGGCCTTGCCGGACGCGGCTGCGCCGCGCCGGCTGCCCTGGTCGACATTCGGGAAGGCTGCGCGTTCATCCACGCCAACGATCCCGATGCGCCTGCCAAGGCAATAGACCAGATATGCATGGGGCTTGCGGGCCTTACATGCAGCGAACCGAGCCGAAGACCGCCCATTGAGACCGTTCGACGCGTCCTGGTGGTCGGGGCCGGTCCCGCAGGCCTTGCCGCCGCGGGAATTCTTGCCCGGCTGGGGGTGGCGGTAACCCTCACCGATCGGCTGGCGCGCCCGGGGGGCCTACTGAACCAGATCGGCAGGCTGTTTCCCTCCAATATTTCGTCCGCGGACTTCCTGGCGCCGCTGCTGGCCGATGCGGCGCATCCAGCCGTCGACTTTCTCCCGAAAGCGACGATAACCCGGATAGAGGGCGACCCCGGCAATTTCACGGCGTACCTGAGTCGCGACGGCCAGGAAGCGGCTATCGAAGCGGGTGCGGTGATCCTGGCCTGCGGGGCGCTTCCGGTCCTGCCGGAAGGCCGGTTTCGCGCGGGAGAGCTGCCGGGCGTCCTGAGCCAGCTGGAACTGGAAACCCGGCTCAAG
>JAEZXS010000375.1 GCA_023442755.1 Pseudomonadota bacterium
TCCCGACGTCCACACCGTCCCGGAACGGGAAGAACGCATCCGATACCATGGCCGCCCCTTTCAGTCCTGCGCGGGCGTCGCGTGTCAGCACATCTATTTCTTCCTTCTGTTCCTTCGGGCGCTCGCCCTTCTCGATCGCAAGCTCCAAATCCTTGTACGGGATCTTGTACTTGTCGAAGCAAAGCGTATCGGCATACTTCTGGTACGCCTTGTAGACGGCGATCTCGGCCACGCCCACGCGGTCCTGTTCGCCGGTGCCGATTCCAACGGTGCATTCGTCCTTGATATAGAGGACGGAATTTGACGTCACGCCCTGCTCCACGAACCACCCGAAAAGCAGGTCCGCCATTTCCTGCTCCGTCGGCTCGCGCTGAATCTTGTACGTTTTCCCCTGGTACGCAGTCTCCGCGAGCTTCAGGTCCTTTGCGCTCCGGACCTTGCTCAAAGGCGACTGCTGCACGATCAGTCCGCCGTCGATCAGTGATTTGAAATCGGTAAAACGCATATCGATATATTCGGACAGTCGGTCTATCCTGGAAACACGGATTATGCGCAGATTCGGCCTTTTTTGCAGGGCCGACAGGGCGCCTTCCTCGAAGTCCGGTGCGGCAACCACTTCCAGGTAGTTTTCCGAAACCAGCTCCGCGGTGGCCTTGTCGACGGGGCGGTTGAGCACCAGGCATCCGCCGAAGGCGGCAATGCGGTCGGCGCGGTTCGCCCTGTTGTAGGCATCCGTGAGGTTCGCCCCGTAGGCGGCGCCGCAGGGATTGTTGTGCTTGAGGATGACCGCCGCGGGCTTTTCCATGAGGAATTTCAGGATATTGAGACCGTTGTCGAGGTCGGTCAGGTTCGTTTTTCCGGGATGCTTGCCTTCCTGCAGCATGTCTTCTTCCCGGATGGCGCTGGTCAGGCCGCTGCCGGGATCGATGAAACGGCAGCCGCCCAGGACGAGGTTACCGCCGACCAGTTCGTACAGCGCAGCTTCCTGGCCGGGGTTCTCCCCGTAGCGAAGACCCTTTTCGATCAACTCGTTCGTCTTTGCGTCGGGAAATTTCCAGGAGCGTTTCCGATATACCAGTTCCTGATCCCCAAAGCCTATCCGGAGTGAGTCCGGGAAATGGTCTTCCATTACCGTACGATACATCTTCTTCAGATCTTCGGCCATAGTTCCCCCTATATCGATAAAGTTTGCGCATTTTTAGAATACAGCGGGTTGGAAAAGCAAATAAAACTTGCTTGTCAGCACGAACAGGGCTTATTTGTTTTTCAAACAGGGTAAAGTTCGCATTCTAATACGCCATTAAATGCACCATTTTCAAAAATAAGAACGTTTGCAGGTGAAAGGAGCGCCAGTTGAAAAATTTCCAGGGACTTGGATCGGCCACTCTAATCGGCAGCATGCCTCATAAAGACCGGGATCGGGCAATAGACCTGATTCTTCGCTCCGCACCGGAGATTCCCGTATGGCCGCAGCTGCCCTCCAACCCTGCCGAACAGATGATGATTCAGTACACCGAGGGGCTGCCGGGGATGGCGCACGAAGAGGGGCGTTCTTTCGTCCGTTCCGACTCCCCCGGCTTCGACCAGGAAATCCTGGCGTTTTACGAGGAATTCCTGGCGCTGGAAGCCGGTTCCGCAGAGGTCACGAATTCGCGTTTCCAGATGGGGCCGGAGACCGGAGCGACTTTTCGGTACTTTCTCGAAGTGCTGAGCGGCGCACGCCTTCCGCTCCGCGCGGTCAAAGGGCAGATAGCCGGCCCCTTCACGCTCCTGGCCGGCCTCAAGGACCAGGACGGCCGGGCGCTCATATTCGATGAGCGGTTCCAGGATATTGTGCCCAAGCTCCTGGCGTTCAAAGCAAGGTGGCAGATCGAGTTCCTGAAGCCCTTTGCCGTCCCGGTGATCATTTTCCTGGACGAACCCGCTCTTGCCGGTTTCGGCTCCTCCGCTTTTATCAGCATCTCCTCGGAGCTGGTCAGCCGCCTTTTGACCGAAGTGGTGGATGCCATTCACGCCGCCGGGGCGCTGGCAGGAATCCACGTATGTGCCAATACCGACTGGCTGCTGGCCTTCCAGTCCAATTTCGACATCATCAATTTCGACTCCTACACCTATTTCGACAAGTTCGCACTCTACCGGAGCGAATGCCTGGAATTCCTGAACCAGGGCGGCAACATAGCCTGGGGGGTCGTCCCTACGCTCGAACCGGAGGCGATCGCGGCGGAAACGCCGGAAAGCCTGGCGCAGCGCTGGACCGCCCAAGCCAGGCAACTGACCGAAGAGGCAATGCCGATCGACAGGATCATGCGCCATTCTCTTTTCACCCCAAGTTGCGGCTGCGGCAGCCTGCCGCAGGAGGCGGCGGACAGGGTGCACGAACTCCTTATCGGATTCCGGCAGATCGTCTGCGCCAAAAGCTGACCGAATCACGGTAAATTCCACCTTCCGGCTACGGCCGCTTCAAATATTCTCTCCCCCCTGGCACAGTGGAGAGAATATTTGAAGAATTGCCAAAGAGCACACCTTTCGGAACAGCCCTTCCCTCCTTATAATATCCGGCAGGCAAGGAGTACTCCGGATGCTCCCGTATACCGTAAAGAATCTCGATGAATGCCGCGCAATAACCTATTGAAAACTCAACCAGCATGCAAAGAGGAAAGTTTTGGCGATCACCTTTTCCTGCTCCAAACACAACGGCTGCACTGCCGGGGAGGATCGAACCGATTCTCTCGGGGGTCTTCTTACGCACTTCTGCGGATATTCTGCCGAGCCCTGATCAGCAACCGCATTACGGCTGAAAGACAAAGGATCGGGATAGCCTCCAGGGAAGAATTCCAATCTGCTCCGGGAGTTTGCGATGAAGAAAAGTCCCCACAGCTATCGCATCGAGGGCACGATCCAGACCCTGCGCCAGTCATTCGACCAGCTTCGCCGGGGTACGCTCGTCGACCCGGAGAGAATGATGCACAGGATCGCCGAACAGGTCTCTCGATCGATGGAGGAACTCCAGGCGGCGGAGGAAGAACTCAGGCTGCAATATGAACAACTGCAGGTCGCGCAGGCTGCAGTGGAAGCGGAGCACAGCCGCTACAGCGAACTCTTCGAGCACATACCTGACGGGAGCCTGGTCACGACCAGGTCCGGCAATATCAAGGAAATCAACTGCGCAGCGGCAGAGCTTCTCGAAGCCGAGCAGTCCGAACTGCTGGGCAAGTCGATCATGTTCTACGTTGAACCAGGTGAAAGACGCAACTTTCTGCTGAGGCTGGGCGGTATCGATCACTCGGTCCTGCCGCTTGACTGGGAGACTCGGTTGAGGGGCTGCAAGGGAAACACCTTCCCCGCGGCTGTGCGCATCACGACCCGGCAGGACAGGGAGAAAGCCGCTTCGGACTTTCGCTGGCTTATCCGCGATCTATCTGAAAAAAAACAGGCCGAAGCGCAGCTCCGATACCTTTCGTATCAGCTGCTCCACATCCAGGAAGAAGAGCGCCGGCGCATATCGATGGACCTCCACGATTCGATCGGGCAGTATCTCAGCGCGGCAAAATTCAGCGTGGAAAACGTCCTGATCAGGTTGGGAAGCCGGCTTATGGATTCGGAAAAAGAGAGCCTGGGAGCCATCATACCGATCCTTCAGGACTCGATCTCCGAGGTCCGCCGGATCTACACCGACCTCAGGCCACCCGTGCTGGACGAGATGGGTATTCTTATGACCATCAACTGGTTCTGCCGCCAGTACCAGACAATCTACCCCGGCATACGGATCGAGTGGCATTCCGAACTGGATGAAGCTCAAATCCCGCAGATGCTCAAGATCGTAATCTTTCGCATCGTGCAGGAAGCGTTTCACAACATAGCGCGGCACAGCAGAGCCGAACACGTCGTGCTCAGACTGGAGAACCAGGAGAACAGGATCGCACTTCTCATATCGGACAACGGAACCGGCTTCGATCCGGGCACCAGGAAAGGCGACGATATTTACAGGAAAGGCCTGGGGCTCATCAGCATGAAGGAAAGGGCTCAGCTTTCCGGAGGGTCTTTCGAGATCGTTTCGTCCCCGGGGAACGGCACCAGGATCAAGGTAATCTGGCCGGTATGCGAACAACCGCAAAAGCTCGCACCCTTCGCATGAATTCCCCCATCGGAACTGTCGCCCCCAAAAGCTCAGGAATCAAAAAATCCCGCCCAAAAACAATCTCAGATGACATCGGACAAAACGGTTTTTTCCATCTTTTCGGCGATATAATCGCGAACTTCCTTGAAAAGTTCCAGCAATCGGGCCTCCTTTTCGATGGGAGTGGGCCCGTAGAAGTACTTGCTGACCGACTCGGTCGGGGCCAGCGCTCCTTCGAAAAGCCGAACGATTTCGGCGAGCGAAATGGTATCGGGAGAAACCGCCAGCCGGAAACCGCCGCCCTTGCCTTTTGAACTGCGCAGGTACTTGGCGCGCCGGAGCGCCAGGAGGATTTGTTCGAGGAATCTTGGCGGCACCTGCTGAGCGGCAGCGATGGTCTGAACCGAAATGTATTCTTCAGTCTGGTGCCGTGCAAGATATACCATTGCCAGAAGAGCATATTCACTGCGACACGACAGTTTCATTTATTGCTATCCGCCTTTTTCCACATGCAGTTGCATGTTCTGGTCAGACACTTTTGAAACCGGTTGCAGCAGGCCTGCCGATATGAAAAAAACAATCGGCTTGCAAATGCCGCAGGCTCACTTGCTCGCAACCTATGTGTACTCCGCAATGCCGCCAATATCAAGACAAAGCAGCACATCAGGCTGAAGAATAGCTGCTCGCTTTACTCGTATTGCAGCTCTTACCACAGTCCGGTATAATGCTATGCTGCGATGTTTGAGATCGGTTTACGCCCGTTGGGGATGCTGGAAAGAGTCACTTTGACCGGGCATGGTACAACATCAATTGACCACACCCTGATGGCGGTAGTCTATTTCACGCTTTTGCAGGTTCTCTCTGATTTCTTCCAGAAGCTGGTTGGTCGCCTCCTCTATCTTTCCGATGTCGGTCTCATCCACGGTATCCTCCGACATAGCCTGGAGAAAGCCCTTCAGGCGCTCGAACTGCTGAATAATCTCGGGCCGGATTTGCCCTTCGCCCAGGAACTTGTTCAGCTCCAGAATGGTGGTGACGCAATTCTCCACCCGCCGCCGATGATGCCTGGTCATCTGCACATCCTGTGCGTTTCGCTTCGCAAACCTGGCCTGCGTATATATCAGGCCTGCTTTCGGTTCAGTTCGCTGTTGAAGAAGCTGTAAAATGTCTTGTGTTCTTTCATGGAACGGGCAAGGATGATTTTGGCTTTTTCCAGGTCCTGCACGTTCACGATCAGATTCACACCCATCCGGAAAGCACCCATGGCATCCAGAGTCGGATGCGTCTCCGAGAGGAGGCATACATAGAACTGCCGCCTTACATGCATCGGCAAAAGCTGTATGTGGTGGAGGACAAGGTTTTCCGCTGCATCTGCCGCATCGAAACTTTCTTCCAATATGATGAGATCATAATGATTGTGGTGAATTTTGCCAAGGGCGAAACCGGCGCGCGCCGCGTGGACGACCCAGAAATCCAGTTCCTGGAGGGCCTGTGCGATCCTGTCGGCCTGTTTCTGGGCGGATACGCAGAGCAGGGCCGTTCTGACCCCGTCCTCCACCACATCGATGGCGTTCGTGTAATCGGATAGATCGCTTACCGCGCCGAACCCCAAGGTATCGGCCGGAGCGGCCTCGACCGGCTTTTCACTCACTTCCACGGCTATCATCGTCTTGCATTTCGGACACGGAATCCGAAATCCCCTGCCCCCCGGCACTTTGTCATCCGGTATGCTAATCCCCGCTCCGCACCCGTGGCACTGAACCTTCACCTGCATCTCTCCTTTCAGCCGGCGCCGCGCATCGCGGAGCGCCGCAAAAAAGAAACCAACCCGGAACAATCACGTTGGGGTTTCTGATCGCACCCTTTTCCGCTATATACATAATACGGAAAAAACGGGGAATCGGACCACTTTTTTTGACGATACAGACTGATTCCATGAAGAATCGCTTCGCATAAAAGGAAAGCAGATGGAACTTCTGAGACCTGAGGCGTTTTTCGACCTCTCTTCATTTGCACACCGGGACGTTTTTTCAAGCTGTGAATACGTCTGGCAGGCATTCGGCAACATTTCTTCCCATCTCGGCAAGCACCTCACGCCCAACGTCGGCGGAACGCACTGCTTCGGACGCCCGCTGCCCAAAACCCTCGTCCTGTACCGCGAAAACATTCTGGACTCCGGATTCGAAATCGTCGGCGGGGACGTGACGAAGGGAAAATTTCGGGTGCGCATCCAGGGCGAAGAAACTTCCGAGGCCGCGGTTCTATACGAGGGGAGCGTCCTCTGGGACGATGCGATCTTCATCGGTCCGGGCGCGGTGCTCGAGCCCGGCGCCCTCGTAAAGGGCCCCACCATTATCGGGGCTCAGACCGAGGTCCGCCAGGGGGCATATATCCGGGGCAAATGCATCGTCGGCGACAGGTGTGTTGTGGGACATACCACCGAAATGAAGTCCAGCATCATGTTAAACGAGGCCAAAGCGGGCCATTTTGCCTATATCGGGGACAGCATTCTCGGGAACGGAACCAACCTGGGCGCAGGGACGAAACTGGCCAACCTCAAAATCAAAGAGACAAACGTAAAGATCCGCGTCAACGGGGCCTCCATCGACACCGGACTCAGAAAGTTCGGCGCCGTTATCGGCGACCATGTGGAGATCGGCTGCAATACGGTCACCAACCCGGGCACAGTCCTCGGAAAGCGGTGCCTCGTCTACCCCGTGGCATCCGTACGCCCCGGCTATTATGCACCGGGCTCGATAGTGAAACGCTGAGCGTGAGGAATTCTTTCGTGAGAGAATGGTTTTGTGAGAACGGCTTTCAGCCGCGAGAATACATTACGGTTTGCCGGTCAAAGCAATTGTGGCGCCAAGCCTCTCCACGGCAGCCGGCCGGCCGGACCAACTCTGAAAGCATGCAATAGTGACTGCAACACGCCTTGCCGGGCATGCGGCAAAGATAATCCGGCACTACAAGCGGTTCCACGGCGGAGGGCCGGACGGCGCGGACCTCCCCTACCGGCTGACCGCCTCGGGGGCCTGGGCCGCATCGCTGCCGGCCCATCTGTTTTATTTCTTCAGGAAATTACGCCTCGGAGAAGGCAGACTGTTTATCGACCTGGGGAGCGGCGACGGCGTGGTCGCCTGTATTGCCGGGCTGTTTATCCGAACAATCGGAATAGAAGCCGACACGGAGCTGGCACTCCAAGCCGGGCGGTCCGCCCGCAACCTTGGCCTGAGCGGAAATGTCGGATTCGTCTGCGCCGATTTTCTTACCCAGCGCATCCGGGAAGCGGATTACCTCTACATCTACCCCGACAAACCGATCGACGCCCTGGAACCGCTGCTGCAGGGCTGGAAAGGCGCCCTTCTCGTCTATGGCCCCCACTTCCCGCCCAAACGGCTCATCCAGGCAGATAAGCTGAAGTGCGGCAGAGAAAGCCTGGCGATCTACCGCAGCCGGTTATAAACCGGCGACCCGGTGCAAGCGGACCGGGCCCGTTTAGGCCTGGAAATTCTTTGTGTCTTTCTTGGACTTCTTGTCGGCCTTTTTCTCTTTCATAGTCTTGGCGGGTTTCTTCTTGGCTTCCTTCTTGGTGTCCATGCTCTTAGCCACGGTATGCTCCTTCGCTGCGAATGCTTCTTCCTGGGATATTACCGCATCGGTACGTTCGGCGAATGTATACTGCCGGCCATCCGGATACAAGTGCAATCAATTATACAACAGTTCGATGCAGGGCCGTAGTGTAACCCGCCTTCCGCTGCAGGAAAATGCATTTGTTTGGGCAGCATCCCGCCCCGTCTTGCAGACTCAAGTACGAAGCGTGGCGATCAGCCGCTTCGGGAATCGGAGCAGGTCGAACGCAGCGTGAATATCGCCGCACACAACATCCGCGGCCGATATCGCCCGGGACGCAGCGCCCTCCTTCTGCACGACGCATATGCCCAGCCTGGCTTTTTCCAGCATCACGCAATCATTCCTGCCGTTGCCGATCGCAATGCACCTTTCTGCGCCCAGGCGATCGATCAGGTCGCCTTTCTTCCTGTCCTGTTCGTGTTGACTGAGTATCTCGACCTTGCAGGCCGCTCCGGCGAGTTCTTTTTCGACTACCCCGAAGGTGTCCGCGGTAACGACGATGACCGACAGGAGCCGGGACATCTCGTCGATCCTGTCCTTTACACCGTCTATGACCGTTCCGTCGATCGCCAGAGTCCCGTTGAGGTCCAGCACGAGATAGTCCGCCCGGATGGGGCCGAAACCCGGAATATCTGCTTCAAGCATGTTCTGCTCCCGTTTCTTTGCCGTGATTCATCCATGTATGGCGGCGGGTTTGATAATACCCCGGAGTGTCAGGGCAACGCAAAAGGGTAATTCCGATACGAGGTGAAAGCTCTATCGCGATTGCCCATGAACATGCAGTTTCTTCGGGATTAAACGAAACGGATCGCGATCTGGATTCTTTCATCCGCAGTGTGCAACCGGACACGCCTGACACAGAGGGAGCGCCAAACCGTGCAATCCTCATTCATAGTGGGTCCACATGCGAATGATCTTCACCACTTTGAAATCCTGCAGAACATGGTAAATCAGGCGGTGTTGGATGTTTATCCTTCGTGAGTAAGCCCCGGACAGGTCCCCGATAAGTTTTTCAAAGGGGGGAGGTGTTTGAAACGGGTTTTCTGAAAGGATCTGCAGCAGTTTCTCGACATTTGGACGAAGACCCGCGGCTGCGATTTTACGGGCGTCTTTCCGGGCCTCCCCGGTGAAAAGGATTTTCCACTTCACCAGCCGGGGTCCTCGTCACACTCTTCGATGGGCGTGGCAAGTCCTTCCCTGATGGATTCACGCATCCCCTTCACCGATAACAGGTAAATCGATTCCTGGATGGCATTCCAGTCTTCCTCGGAAACCAGAACCGCGTTTGTGCGTTTACCGGTGATCTTGACGGGCTCATGGGAGGTCGCGGCCTCGTCTATAAGGCGGTAAAGCCGCGCGCGTGCCTCGGTTGCGGATAGAGTAGTCATATTTGTCACCTCCTGCTGCAAACGATACGTTTTTACGTACGTTCTGTCAATAGGAGGCTGAAATCACTCCTCATACCGGCGCCTTCGGCGCGACCTGGCAGCGCCGCCGGGATATCAGCAAACGCAGTTTTCCCACGGCGATCACCCCAACCGCAAACGCCAGTTCGACGCCGTAGACCATGGTCTTGGACGGATTGAGGTAGTCGAAGACCGCGGGATCGGTGATCATCATCTCCCCTCCGACCTTCCCCAGAATGGCGGCCCCGATATATATAATGATCGGGTACTTATCCATGAGCATCGACAGCAGGCCGCTCGTGAAGACGATGAAGGGAATGCTGAGCCCGAGGCCGAAGAGCAATAGGAAGAGGTTGCCGTGAGAAGCCCCGGCCACGGCCAGCATGTTGTCGGTGGACATGGTTATGTCCGCGACGACTATTATCCGGATGGCGTGTGCAAGGGTCGCGGCCGCACGGTTTCCGCATTCATCCGGAACCCCCTCCACGAAAAGCTTCACGGCTATCCACAGGATCAGAGCACCGCCGGCAAGTTTAAGATAATTTACGAGGAGAAGCTGGGATATGAAAAAAGTGAGAGCGACGCGCAGCAAAACGGCTGCGCCGGCCCCAAACAGGATTCCTTTCCTGCGCTGCCCGGGCGGAAGACACTTCACCGCCATGGCGATAACGACGGCATTATCTCCCGCCAGAATGAGATCGATCAGAACAATACTCAGGAAAGCCGAGACGAACGTCCAGTCGAACGTGATTACCCCCAATGCCCCAAGATCCAGCAATTATGCTCCTTTCTTCCGCATCCTCCGTGTCCGCCCGGTGAATGCTTTTGTTCTCATCCGAATATTTTTTCGACGAATTCACGCCGCAATCGGTGCGAGTTTTCCTGGATGAGGACGATTATCCGCGCCGCCCCCTCCATCTCCTCCATTTGCGGGCTTATCGCGGAATAGAACCGCCTCTCGGCGGCGCCTAGCCTGTTCAGGGCCAACAGGCAATTGGACGAATTGCCGTAGGCCGACCGCGCCAGGGACTCCAGATCGTCGCCTTCGGCGGCAAGCAGGTCCATGTAGTATTCCACGAGGGCCCGCACCCATGACTCGAATGAGTCTTTGAGTGCGTCTGCAAGGACCGCCTGCCGCACGATCCGCTCGACATCGGGCGCCGCCCCTGTCTCCGCAGCCTGGACCGCCACGTCCATCGCCTTCCGGCGGGTGGCCATGAAGTCCTTGTTAAATTTCTGGCGGCCTTCCTTGTACTTGCGCATCCTGTAGATGAAGTGCAGAAACAGGATCGGGACCAATATCATCCACATGCTGACCCTGGGCTGTTCGAAAACGGCCGAACCTATCCGGTTGGCGAAAAGCGTTTCACTGTCCAGGATCAGTTCTTTCTTGAAATCAAGCTCCGCTGGCGTCGGCAAAATTAGTCCTTTTCCCTCGATTCAAGGCTATGGCGGATATATTCCGACCCCTCATAGGACTCTTTGAGATCCGTGTAATAAATTGCAGTGGCCCTCAGATCGCGCTCGTCGATCACTTCAGCCATGTGAGCCGCCCCCGGTAGAAACCGGGACAGGGAACCGAACGCGAAGATGCATACCCAGATCAGGACGAACCCAAGTATCAGCTTTATCCAGAGCATCAAACCCGGTCGCGGGGCAAGCGCCCCGCAACCGGAACCGGCTTGAACGTCGGTTGTTCTTGCCGCCATTTTCTCAGATCCCTGCAGTGACTTCGGGGAAAATGAGGTAGAACATTATGTAGCCGACAAGCAGGGTGATCATCAACTGAAAACCTTGCCCGAACACATACAGGGTGATCGGTTTTCCACCCTTGAAGTATGGTCCGAACTCCCGGAAGTTGGTTTCGAGTCCGATCGATGTGAATGCGAGGGCAAAGAACCATTCGCGCGCGATCCGCGTGAAGCCTCTCAGAACACCCTGGTCGATCATGACCGTGCTCATGTCCTTACCCAGGCTCTGATCGATGATCGAGAACAGGATCGAGGCCAGAATGAAGCCGATGACGAACTTCGGGAACCGCCGCCAGATTTCCCACCAGCTCACGGACACACCGGGAGTACAATCCACCTTGGCGCACCAGTAAACGGCCACGGCAAAAGCGGTAACGCCGATCAGCACGTTCTGGATCATCTTGATGGTGGCAGCCACGTACAGTGCTTTTTCGCCGTAGAACGCTCCCGCCGCCGCAACGGCCCCGGTCGAGTCGATGGTGCTCCCCATCCAGGCCCCCGCGAGTATTTCCGGCAATCCCACCAGCTTGGCAAACGCAGGCTGGGCCACCATGCAGATAGCGGTGAATACCATGGAAAGGCCGATTGCCAGGGTCAATTCTTCTTTCTTGGCCCGGCAGGCCGCCGCGGTTGCGATTGCAGCCGAGACGCCGCAAACGGACATATCGGCCGAAATAGTAATGTTGAGAGTTTTGGAGGGCATTTTGATGATCTTCTGCCCGAACCAGTAGGTGAGGACCAGGGTTATCGGAGTGCATATCCAGGCAACAAAAATGCCCGGTTTGCCTATGGCGAGGATTTTGTTGAAAAGCACTTCCGCCCCGAGCAGCACGAGGCCGGTCTTGATGAAGAACTCGGTCGCCACCGCGGGCTGCAGCCACTTGGGCGTACCGACGGTATTGCTGACGAGAAGGCCGAAGACAATTGCCCACAGGGGAAAGCCGAATCCCCAATATTTCATCAGGGCCTGGGTCTCCGCCATGTACGCGAGGACCGCCAGCGCGAAGACCACGGGAAATCCGATCAGGAACTTTCCGAATGATTCCCCCATAATGCCCTTGCCGGCCCCGAAGAAGAGCCCCAGGAAGGCGCAGAGTCCGATAAGGTACGGGATCCGGTTAAAGGGCTTGTTGTTTGCCTTGCTTTTCGCCTTGGAGGCCTTGTCCTTGGCCGCGACCCAGGTCTTGATTTCCTTCTCGGCAGCGGTATTGAGGCCCGCATCCTTGAACCCCGCAGCCGCAGCAGCGGCCTGGGCCGTCTTGGCCGTCGCAAGAGCGGCATCCTCTGCCGCCTTCGCCTTGTCCGCCGATGCCTTCGCGGCCACGTTCATAGCCTCTGCAGCTTCCTTGCTTCGATACACCGCATCCAGCGGATTGTTCGACCAGTCGCCCGGGGCGGCGAGGAAACTCTGCATGGTCTTGCCGAATTCCTGGTCTCGTGCCCTTATGCCTTTTTTCGCGGAGGATGCATTATGCCATTCGATCGTCTTGAACGGCGCAAGGGCAGCCTCCTGCTTCATGGTCGCATTGAGCTTCGGGATTTCCAAGGCTTTCGGCGGAGGCTGGAACAGGTAGAGCGCCAGGCCTGCAAACAGGAGCAGGAAGCCCATCCAGATGGCCATCCAGTCCTCTTTGGTGTACAGGTCCCGCAAAGTCGTCTTGCCACTGTCGATTACTACATAATCGGGTTCACGATTGCCCGGTACGGAGATTTCGTCTGCCATTTTTGCCCCTTTCCCTGCAGCGGGGATTGAATGTGAATTTCAAGAACGGGATCGCTCGTCGGTTCGACTGCAGTGAGGACCCCTGCGGCAGTTGATCAAATAAAAGGATAGAAAAAAGCCAAAACGGACTGCTGGTCAGGGTCTTCGCATCACCTCCTCCCGGTGCTCCAACCAAGTGTATTCATGTGTGGAAGAGGCTTTCAGCCTCGCAGACTGTTGAAAAAGCCCCCAATCCGTCACCCCGGTGAACCCCGGATCGGGTCCGGGGCAGGCGTCGGGACCCAGCAGTGCGTGGAAACACTGGATTCCTCACGCGGAACGCGTGATTTCGCCGGAATGGTGATTTTAGAGTTTGTCATCTATCGGAGAGGCTCGATCTGACAGGGAGCAAGCCGGATGCCAAACTCAAAACCGGCAATATTATCGGTATGTTGGTGCGAACGACTGGAAGACTTACAGGGATCGGCTGGGCGATGACCGCCCTATGCGTTAGGGAGGAATCAAGCCATTATATTGATATTATTGAATTAAAATAAGGGATAGCCGACCCGCGGGACGCGGTGGGGTGCCATATGATTTTTGCATGGCGCCAGATGATTTTTGCACCCTCTGTTTATCCGTCTTTGCGGAATTGGTCGGAGCGGATACCGTATTTGCGCATCAGGTGCTGGAATGACTGGCGCTCGAGGCCGCTGGCAAGGGCGGCGGCACTGACGCTCCCCCCGGTCCGGGTCAACAGCTCGGTGATGTACCGGGTGGTGAAACTCCTCAGGAGTTGTTCGCGGGCAAGGCTGTAGGGAATCTCACCAAACTGGCTGTTCAGGAACCCGGAATGGTGATCGTCGATGTCGAACTGCTCCGGCCGGATCACTTCTTCCGAACTGAGGGCTGCCGCCCGTTTCACCGCGTTTTGCAGTTGCCGCACGTTGCCTTTCCAGGCACTCTCCATGAGAGCAAAGATGGTTTCGGGCGCAAGAGTTTTGAAGGGAAGGCCGGCTTCCTCGATATACCGGTTCAGAAAATGAACCGCCAGAAGGGGAATGTCTTCGCGCATTTCTCTTAGCGAGGGCATATGAATCGAGACGACATTTATCCGGTAATAGAGGTCTTCCCGAAACTCTCCCTTCGCGATTTTTTCCTGCAGGTTCTGATTGGTCGAAGCGATTACCCGAACGTCCACCGTCCTGGTGCGGATGTCGCCCAGGGGCCTGATTTCCCCTTCCTGGAGGACTCTCAGGAGTTTGGTCTGGAGCAGCTTGGGAAGATCGCCTATTTCATCGAGGAAAAGCGTTCCGCCGTCGGCAATCTCGATAAGCCCCTGTTTGTCCTGCAGGGCATGCGTGAAGGCGCCCTTCCTGTGGCCGAAAAGTTCGCTTTCGAGCAACGCTTCGGGGATGGCCGGGCAGTTTACCGTAACCATTCCCTTCTTGGCCCGGCTGCTCAAGGCGTGGATCGTGCTGCTGGCAAGTTCCTTTCCGGAACCGCTTTCGCCTGTAACAAGCACGGAAAGATCCGTCTTTGCGACCCTCCGGATGGTGGCCAGCGCTCTCAGCAGTGCCGGGCTCGTCCCCTTGAAACGGGTCAGGTGCTCGTTTTCCACCAGCTTTTCTTCCAGCGTCGCCGCCTTGCGCATGATCCGCCGGCGTTCGAGGCAGTTGGAAAGCGTATGAACCAGGCGGCGCAGATCCAGGGGTTTCGTTACGAAATCATAGGCGCCCTTCTTCAGGGCCTCCACTGCCTGGTCGATTGTCCCGTGCGCCGTCATCAGGATGATGCTCGTTTCCGGGTACAATTCCTTGATGCGGTCCATCAGCTCCGTGCCGTCCATTTCGGGCATGCGGATATCCGTGAGAACGATCGAGACGTCCCGCCCCGCCATCAGCCGGAGAGCTTCGGCCGCCGATTCCGCCACCATCACCCGGCAGTCGATCTCCGGTTCGATGAGGCGTTTGAGGCCGTTGAGCCAGTCGATTGCGTCGTCGACTATGAGCAGCGTTTCAATGAAGTTGTTCGTCATTTGCATCTACCGGCAACCGGACGGTAAAAGCGGCTCCCATACCGGGGGAGGATTCCACCGATATTTCGCCCCCGTGTTCCCTGACGATTCCGAAGGATACCGAGAGGCCAAGCCCCGTGCCGCTTCCAGGCTGCTTCGTGGTGAAGAAGGGATCGAAGATCCGGTCCAGGTTCTCAGGTTCGATTCCGACGCCGGTGTCCCGGATCAGGGCTTCGACGCACCGGCGTTCGGGATGATAGCTCGTAGTGACGGTTATGCACCCGCCCTGGGGCATTGCCTGCCGCGCATTCATCAAAAGATTCATGAAAACCTGCCCGATGCGCTCGGAATCGAAGAAGAACTTGGGCAGCAAAGGATCGAGGCGGACATCCAGGGAGATTTTTTCCTTTTTGAACTGTTTTTCAACCATGGATATAACGCCCGTAAGGCTCTCGTTGAACTGATTTTTCTGCTTCCGGTCCGAGCGGCGGCGCGCAAACGAGAGCAGACTGTCTATTACCTGCTTGCATATTCCCGCATTGCGGTCGATCACGCGCAAATCCTCGATCGCAGGACTGTCGGCAGCCAGGTCGCGCTCCAGCAATTTCACATAGCACAGAATGATTCCCAGAGGGTTGTTGATTTCATGGGCAAGCCCCGCAGACAACTGGCCGACCGCGGCCATCTTCTCCATCTGCATCATCTGGTTTTCCGAGCGCTTCTGCAGGGTGACGTCGCGGATGTAGTGGACTACCTGCGCCACGTCCCGGGATGTGTCGAAAACGGGATAAAAGCTCATGAAATAGCAGCACTCGTCCGGACCGGTCCACTCGCCGCTTACCGGCTTGCCCATGGCAAAAACCCGGTCGAGCATGGCTTCCGGAGAACCTGAGCGCTCGACGGCGCTTTTCTCGACGATCTGCATCCCCAGCACGGCGGGGGATGAGCGGGCAATCCACTCCTGATACGCATGGTTGAGCACCGTAAGGGAACCGTCGGAATTCACGAGCGCCAGGGGATCGCTGATGCCGTCCACTATAGACTGCAGGATTTCGGCATTGGTCTGCAGGGTCTTTTGCGCTTCCGCCAGGTGGTGTGCCATGGTGTTGAAGGCGCTGGTCATCTCGCCTATTTCGTCCATGTTATGAACCGGCGCCTGTTTGGCAATGCTGGTATCCCCATTGGCGATGCTCTCGAACAGCATGGCCATGCGGCGCAACGGGTTTCCTATCAGCCGCAGGAAGGAGCCGTCGATTGCGGCAAACAGCAGGATCATGCCAAGAAAACCGATCGTGAAGACCTGCATGGCGAGATTGCTTATCTCTTGCAGCGCCGGCGCCAGCGAGATGGAAATGGACTCCACCCCCATGAGCTGCCCCGGGAGGTAGCCGAAACCGTTTTCTTTTCCATACAGCCTTATGAGCCCCTGGGGAGCGTCATCGGGAGTGCCGTGGCATCGCAGGCAGTCGGCCGTTACATAGATCGGCTCCACTATGTAGAACGTCTGCGTTCCGTTCCAGGTGGATATGCCGTGCCATTCCTCCCTCTGCGTGTCGGCCTTGAAATGATCCATCATGTAAGCATGGAAAGGGTCCGCTTTATTGATGGGATTTCGCGGGACTTCTGTTACCCGGTTGTATTGGAATCCCGGGTTCTTCTCCCCCAGGTACTCCATGATCCCGTAGCGAATCCGGGTCGTCGACATCGCTTCGACGATGAACGCTTCCTGCTCGGGCAGGTTATTGATGAGGTCGAACATCTTCGGACGCAGGGTATTGCCGACGTATGCCCCGATACTGTCCATCAGGGCGAAGATGATCTGCCCCGTCTCGTACGTGTCTTGGATCATTTTTTCTTTGAGATACATGTAGACGGTCAGGGCCGACCCGATGCAAAAGGAGCAGACGATTGCGCCCACGATAAGAGCGAACCGTGTCCTCAGCCTCAGCCGGTTAATTTGCAGTGCTTTCATTCCGCCTACTCACGCGAGGGATATACGCCGAGCCTTCATCGCA
>JAEZXS010000077.1 GCA_023442755.1 Pseudomonadota bacterium
CCTTCACATCGAGCCGGTTGCTCAACAGCTTTGCGGAAGCCTCGATACCCTGCGCCTCCAGCCGCTCCTTTTCCTTTCGCAGGTTGAAGAAGAGTTTCCGCTGGGCCTGGGTGGTGCCGATCTTCACCAGCTTCCAATTGTCCATAATGAATTTAATGATATAGGCCTTGATCCAGAAAGACGCATAGTACGAAAACTTATATCCTCTGTACGGATCGAATTTCTTCACGGCCTGCATGAGGCCGACATTCCCCTCCTGGATAAGGTCCATCAGGTTTTGCATCCAGTAGCGCTGGAAATCCATGGCTATCTTCACGACCAGCCTGAGATTGGCGGTAATCAGCTTGTACGCCGATTCGATATCCCCCTTCTCACGGTAACGGATTGCCAGCTCCATTTCGTCTTCCCTGCTGAGCAACGGATACCGCTTGATCTCATCCAGGTACAGGCGAAAGGGATCGAAGGAAACCGGCTGATGCTTATCGGGCTGAGCGGATTCCTGTTTGGTCTTTCCGCTCTCCGCCCCTTCGGCCGGCAGGGCCTTGTCAATATTAGAAACGTTCTTTAACTTCGCGTTCTTGAGCATGGATATACCATCCTTGCTGCTGAAGATTTGCTTGCTACAAAAAGTACTGAGGCGGCAACTCCGCACGGAGCACGCCGCACGCACATCCTCTGCATATTAGTACACCGTTGCGGACAAAACAAGATGGAATGAAATTTGACTTTCCTGTGCGATGTTGACGGAGCTTGATTTTCTCACATTTCTCTATTATAAGTGTGGGACGATCAAATGAGAAGGGATGCAGGCTTAAAGAACCAATCATGAAACCTCGCGCACCGGAACATATCGCCGGCATAATTCCATACCCGCCTGGCAAGCCAATCGAAGAACTTGAACGCGAATACGGAATAACCGGTTCCATAAAGCTGGCCAGCAACGAGAACCCTCTCGGGCCGTCCCCCAAGGCGGTGGATGCCATCGCGAAAGCGCTCTACCGGCTCAATCGCTACCCGGACGGCAGCGGCTTCTATCTCCGAAACAAGATAGCCGAAAAGTACTCACTCCCCCCCGAAGGGGTTCTGCTCGGAAACGGCTCCAATGAAATCATCGAACTCGTGGTCCGCTCTTTTCTGACCTCGGGCGATGAAGTGATAATGCCCGCTCCGTCTTTTCTCCTCTACAAGCTGGTGGTCCAGTGGATGGGCGGCGCCCCCATACCGATACCGCTTCGCGGCCTCGATATCGACCTCGAGAAGATGGCCGCTGCCGTAACCCCGCGCACTAAAGTCATTTTTCTTACCAATCCGAATAACCCAACGGGAACCGTAATCCACAAGGCCGATTTCGATGCGTTTCTTTCCGCGATTCCGCCCGAAGTGATTGTGGTGCTCGATGAAGCTTATGTCGAATTCAACCGGGATGCAAACACTCCATCCGGTTTCGACTACATTCGCGCGAACACACCTAATATTATCGTCCTCAAAACCTTTTCCAAGGTGTACGGATTGGCCGGCCTGCGGATCGGGTACGGGGTCATGGACCCCGACATCGCAAGCTTTCTCAACCGCGTCCGACAGCCGTTCAATACGGGATCGCTTTCCCAGACTGCCGCGCTGGCAGCCCTGGACGACGATGAATTTCTCAACAGGAGCCGGCAGCTCGTCTGGAGCGGCCTGGACTACCTGTATGCCGAAGTCGGAAAGATGGGTTTGAAATACATCCCATCCCAGGCCAATTTCTTTCTCATCGAGGTGCCCTGCGAGGCGAAACGCATCTTTGAGGCGATGCTATGCAGGGGCGTCATCATTCGCTCGATGGCCTCCTACGGTATGGACCGCTATATACGGATCAACGCCGGGCTGCCCGAAGAGAACGAAAGATTCATCAAGACCCTTGGCCAGGTGTTGGCCGACCAAACAGAGTCCCGTCTGAAAATATGATTATAGCGATCGACGGTCCAGCCGGCGCCGGCAAGAGTACTGTTTGCAGAATCCTGGCTCAGAAGCTGTGCTTCCTCTATCTCGATACCGGAGCGATGTACCGGGCAGTGGCATGGGCGCTTCTTCAGGAAAAGGGTGATTTGCGGGAGAGCGAAATCCCCCATGTTCTTTCTAAACTTCCGCTTCAGTTTTCCATAAAAGCCGACAGGCTCGAGATCCTTTACGATGGCAGGGAGCTTGATCAGGAGCTTCGCAGCCCTCATATCTCCGAGGAAGCCTCCAGGGTCTCGCGGCTTGAGCCCGTTCGCACATTCCTGCTCTTCTGGCAGAGAAAACTGGGGGGAGAGGGAAACATCGTCGCCGAAGGGCGCGATACCGCAACGGTTGTGTTTCCCGGTGCGGACCTCAAGGTATTTCTCACAGCGGACCTGCAGACCCGGATCAAGAGAAGGCGCGCCGAATACGTTCAGAAGGGAATAGATGTTTCCTATGAAGAACTGGCAAGACAAATCCGGGAGCGCGACGCGGCGGACAGCAGCCGTTCGCTGGCTCCTCTGCGCCCGGCCGAGGGGGCATTTATGCTCGACACTTCGGGCCTTGAAATAGATGAAGTTGTGGCCCGATTGGCAGATGCCGCAAAAAGCCTGGCACAGCCTCATTGTACAAATTATCACGAACTTTAACATTGCAAATTTGCATATTATTTGGTAGAGTTTAGCGTTTTGAATGGCGAAGAGCCAAAAATTAGGTAAGGGGGCAAGGTAGCTAAATGACCGTAAAAGATGAACTAGAAAAACAACAACTCTTCTCCGAAATGGAAATGTCTTCATCCGGCGACGACCATATGCTCGATTCAGATGAGGATATGGATTCCATGCAGGACCTGTATGAACAGAGCTTCCGAAATATCCAGGAAGGTGAAGTGATCCGCGGCCGGATCGTTCAGGTCAGCGATGACTTCGTCATGGTTGACATTGGATATAAATCGGAAGGCCAGATTTCCATCCACGAATTCAAGGACGAACAGGGCACCATTCAAGCTGGTGTTGGCGATGAAATAGATGTTCTCCTCGAGTTCCACGATGATGATGACGGCACAATTCATCTTTCCAAGGAAAAGGCAGCAAAGATCAAAGTCTGGGATGATATCAGCCGCATCTACAGCGACGACGGCACGATCGAAGGCAAGGTGGTTGCCAAGGTCAAGGGCGGTCTGGCTGTGGACATCGGTGTTCAGGCTTTCCTGCCCGGCTCTCAGGTTGATCTACGCCCCGTACGGAATCTCGAATCCCTAATTGGGCACACCTTCCCGTTCAAAGTTCTCAAGTACAACAAGAAGCGAAGAAACGTCGTTCTTTCCCGCCGCGCGCTGCTCGAAAAAGAGCGCGAACAGATGAAATCCCACACCCTGGCTACTCTCGAGGACAGCAAAGTCGTCGACGGCGTGGTCAAAAACATCACGGATTATGGTGTTTTCGTGGATCTGGGCGGAATCGACGGCCTGCTGCATATTACGGACATGAGTTGGGGCCGCGTGGGCCATCCTTCCGAGATGTTCCAGATTGGAGACAAGATCAAGGTCAAGGTGCTTAGCTTCGACCGCGACAACGAAAGAGTCTCCCTCGGTCTGAAACAGCTCGTGGATGATCCATGGACCAGGGCCGAAGCCAAGTATCCCGTCGGCACCAAGGTCGGCGGCAAGGTTGTCAGCCTGACCGATTACGGCGCGTTTGTCGAAATCGAAGAAGGCGTCGAAGGTCTCATCCATGTGTCCGAAATGTCCTGGACCAAGAAGATTCGTCATCCTTCCAAGATCCTCTCCGTAGGGGACGAGGTGGAGGCGGTGGTTCTGAGCATCAATCCCGAAAGCAAGCGTATTTCGCTCGGAATGAAGCAGCTCGAATCCAACCCCTGGGATATAATCGCTCAGAAATACCCCGTAGGAACGACGATTGCCGGAAAGATCAAGAACATTACCGATTTCGGTATATTCATCGGGATCGACGAAGGCATCGACGGCCTTGTTCATATTTCGGATATTTCCTGGACCAAGAGGGTCAAGCATCCTTCCGAGATCTTCCGCAAGAACCAGGAAGTTCAGGCAATCGTTCTGAATATCGACAAGGACAACGAACGCTTCTCGCTCGGCATCAAGCAGTTGGAATCCGATCCGTGGGAAAGCATCCCCCAGCGCTATCCTCTCGGAAGCGTGGTATCGGGACCGATCACCAATGTGACCGACTTCGGCCTCTTCGTCGAACTCGAAGAAGGAATCGAGGGTCTGGTGCATGTTTCCGAGATCAGCAAAGAGAAGATCAAGTCGCCGGTGGGACAGTTCAAGCCCGGCGATAAGATCACTGCGAAGGTGATCAACATCTCGCCCAAGGAAAGAAAGATCGGCCTGTCGGTAAAGAAGGTCGAGGAGCAGGACGAGCGCTCGAATTACGATGAGTACATGAACACCAGCAAGGCTGCTACTTCCAATTTGGGTGAACTCCTCAAGGAAGAACTCGAGGCACGCGCCAACAGTACGCAGAACAGTGAAAAAGAATAGCTGGAAAACTTCCCAGTAGGACATACCACACCCGGTCTGGCATTGTGCCATGACCGGGTGTGTCGTTTAACGGGGCTGATGGATCGGATTCGTCTATGAAAATACGCGGCTGCCTGACCGTACTCCTGGTGCTCGTGCTGATCGCCGGAGTTGTTGCATGGTTTCTGACCGATTTCGCGGTTACTCCCAAAGAAAACAGGATCGGGGTCATTGAAATCAAGGGCCCTATCACAAGCTCCCAGGACACCCTGAAACAGATCAAGGAATTCAGGAAGGATTCTTCCATTAAAGCCATCCTGGTCAGGATCGATTCCCCCGGCGGAGCGGTCGGCCCTTCCCAGGAAATTTACAGGGAGCTGCAGCGCACGATCAAAACCAAGCCGGTCGTAGCTTCCATGGGAAGCGTGGCCGCCTCGGGCGGATATTATATCGCGGCGGGCGCAAGCCATATTATCGCCAATCCCGGCACGATCACCGGCAGCATCGGCGTGATCATCTATTTTTCCAACCTGCGCGAACTGTTCGACAAGATCGGGTACCAGATGACCACGATCAAGAGCGGGCAGTTCAAGGATATCGGAAATCCAGCGCGGGAGATGACTCCCGAGGAAAAAGAGCTTATTCAGTCGACCATTGACCAGACGTATTCCCAGTTCGTCCGGGATGTCGCGCTCGGCAGGAACATCCCCGAGGAGGAAGTTCGCAAGGTTGCCGACGGCCGCATTCTCATGGGTGAGGCGGCGAAGCAGCTCAAGCTCGTGGACCAGCTCGGAAACTACGAAGATGCCATAGACAAGGCGGCAGAACTCGGGAAGATTTCAGGCGAACCCGACCTTGTCCAGGGGAAGAAGAAAAAACTTTCGCTCATGGATCTGCTTATCGGGAGCGAAGCGAGCGAAAAACTGAACGATCTCGTATTCAGTTCATCGGTTTTTCTGCGATATCAGCTGCCTGAATTCGCGCGGTAAAAGGCTGCGGAAAAGCACAACGGGCGGGAGAACTTCCCGCCCGTAATCGTTTCAATGTCGCCCCGGAGCCGATCAGGTTCTGAAAGGGGTCACATCGCCGGCGCCTTCCCGAAGGATTTCCGGTGTATCGTCTATGAGGGATATCACGCTGGAAGGCACGCCCGGGACAAGCCCCCCGTCAACGATCAGGCTGATGGCATGGCCCAGTTTATCCTGTATTTCACGGGGCGTTGAGAGTATCGAGTTCTTGTTTTCAGGGTCGGTGGCACTCGTACTGATCACCGGATGGCCGAGTTCTTCAACGATCGCCAGGCTGATCGGATTATCCGGAACGCGTATGCCCACCGTTTGCCTTTTGGTGAGCATGATCTTGGGAACGAGGCGCGATCCCTCGAGCACGAACGTATAGGGCCCCGGCAGAAGCCTCTTCATCGTCTTGTATGCGTAATTCGTAACCTGCGCGTACTCGCTGATGTTTTTCAAATCGCTGCATATGAAGCTGAACGGCTGATTGGGGGACCGGCGCTTCAGTTGATATACTTTTTCGATGGCGCCTTTGTTGAGCAGGTCACAGCCGATTCCGTAAAAGGTGTCGGTGGGATAAGCGATTATCCCGCCGCCGGCGATCACCTCGACGATTTTTTTGATTTTCCTCGGTTCCGGATGACTGGGATTGACCTCCAGTATCATGCGTGATCCTCTCATGCAGGAAGTAGTAAGAATGCCGCTAGATCCGCTCCCAAACCGAGTGACGAAAACATCTCATGAATATCTGGCTAACTGGATATTTGATATCCCTTGTTATGGAGCGTAGTAAAAAAATATGCGTATCTCCAAAGTAATGTCAAGATAAGAAAGGATCGGAGCTGGTTCCAAATTCCCATCAATCCTTTTTCGCAAGCATCGATCTCGGGTCCCATACCGCACGCATGCTCGTTGCCGAGGCCGATGGCGCCGTCCTTACCCCGGTTTGCATAGAGCGCCGCATCACCCGCACGGCCATGGACTTCGACAGGGCGAACCGGATAACCGAAGAAGCCCAGCAGCGAAACATCCAGGCACTGATCGAATATCGCGATATCCTTTCCCGGTTCCGCATAGAAGCGGTTTCATGCGGTGCAACAGGCGTACTGAGGCGGGCCGGGAATTCAGGAAAGGTCCTCGATCGGATATCGCGGGAAACCGGCATCGAAGTCCGGGTCCTGTCCGAGGAAACCGAGGCCTTTCTATCGGCCAAGGGCATGCTGAGCGTCCTGGACAAGCAGCGGCCGAGCACCAGCCTGTTCTTTGACGTCGGCGGAGGC
>JAEZXS010000407.1 GCA_023442755.1 Pseudomonadota bacterium
CAGGAAGCCCTGGATGTAGGCGGGAAGGAAATTGAGGTTGAGCCTGTCGTGAATATAGAAGGAATCGACAAAGAGGGAGCTATACCTGACGGAGGCCAGGTAAATGATGGTCGAACCTATCAGGAAGGGTATGTTGAGTACCGGCAGCCTGAGACTTTTCGTGAACAGGGAATAGAGCGTGCAACTGACCAGGACGGTGAGGGCGGATGCGCCTGCAAGCAGGAAGAAAGTCAAATAGGAGAACCGGAAGAGAAATCCTATGGCAAACCCCACTATCAGGGCATTGTATTCACAGATAGTGCGAACGGGGTCTTCTCTTTTTATCCCTACGAGGCTGCTGAAAACGATGGCGATCAGCCAGGAGAGAAATCCAGCAAACCCCAGATTTACATTGAGAAAAGAACAGAACAGGAGAGTTGCCCCGAGCAGGGTACTTCTCATGAACAAAAGGGTCGAATAGGCATAGAGAAATTCCCTAACTCCAGCTTTCGCAAGAGGCAGGAGTTTCCTGCATGAACCGAAGAGATTCGGACTTTGCTCCTCGATGCTTCCTGTCTCAACTGCTTGCGCAGCTTTCTTTAGAGAGATTGTTGCCGGCTCCGGCAACCGGCTGCGGGACCCGGGAATCATCTTGCTCTCCGACCGGCCGATTCAGGACTACCGGAGAGGCCGATCTCCCGGGCATCGAACCCTTTGAGTTTCTCGGGAACCGATTCGAGGGAAACGATGTCCTCCAGGTGTTCGGCACGACGGATCTCTTCCACGCTGCCGTCTTCCATCACCATCACCACAGCAGGTCTGTAGCGGATGAACTGCATCCATTGCGTTACGTTGTATGCACCGACGGGGGAGATAATGAGCCGATTTCCTCGCGAAAGAGGGGGAAGCAGTACATTTTCTGCCATCACGTCGATGTTCATGCACAGGGGGCCGTATATCGTGGAGTTCTCATATGCTCCCTCGACCGGGCGGTCCATTTCGACCCTGTGATTGTACCAGTTGGAGGTGTACAGCAGGTTTATGCCCGCATCGATTATGTAGCTTCTCGACCCGTCGGGAAGCCGCTTGGCGCCCTTCACCGTTGAAACAAGGTATCCCGCTTCGTCGATAAGAGCGCGCCCGGTTTCGAAAATGACCGCCGGGTATTCTTCGGGATCGAGGTGACGAAGCAGCGTGCTGCAGATGGCCTCGGCAAACTCCGAGATCGGGGGGACCGAAATCTCGGGGGGCAGATAAGCGCCCTTCAGCCTATTGCGTGAGGGAAAACCGCCTCCCAGGTCGAGGTAATCGATGTTCATCCCGAAGTCCCGCTCGAGCACCTTCATGAAATCGATCATCTTCTTAACCTGGACCGAGTAGGCTTTCGGCTCCAGAATGAATGTGCCGATGTGCGAATGGATGCCGGTGAGAACGAGCCATTCGCTAACCCGAATTCTTTTCGCGGCATCCAGAGCCGCGGAACTGTCCAGGTTCAAGCCGAATCGGGTCCACTGGGGCTGAATGCCGGTATCCATATTCAGCCTCAAACCCACGTTGACGGGCCTGCCCATTTCCCGGGCAATGCCTTCGGCTTTGTAGATTTCGTCGAAGCTGTCGAGATTGACGATTGCCCCTTCCCGGAAAGCCGTCCTGAGCGATTCGGCCGGTTTGAAGGGACCGTTGTAAACTATCGAACTGCCGGGGACTCCGAGCCTTCTCGCCTTCTGGTATTCGAAGTCGGACACCACTTCGGCCAGTTCTCCTTCCTGGTGGAAGACGGAGCAAATAGCATCCAGGTAGTTGGTCTTGTACGACCATGAAAAACGCACGTTCGGATAGCGGCTTGAAAATTCCCTGTGTAGGTCGCGATATCGATCCCGGATCGTGCGTTCGCTGAAGATGAAAACCGGGGAACCGTAAGTCGAGACAATCTCCCGTATGTCGGCACCGTCAATAGCATCGCGGTAGCCGAGGTGGTCTGAGGAACCGAACTTGTTCATCTTCCCGGAAACCTGCTTTTTCAGAAACGGCTTCACGTACGGCTTTTTACTCATAGCCCACCGCCTTTTCACGATCGCCGGGCACAGATTTGCCCAACTCCCCGAAACAGACCACCTGTTCGAAATCGGAGATATCTTTGACCATCTCCGAGGTGAACCGGATCATCATCTTGCCGCTCTCATATCGTGAATGGTCCTCGTAGCTCATCCCCATCAGGAGCCGGCACATCCTCTCCGGAAGATTGATGCCGCAGGCGGCGGCCATATACACCCACGCAGGGAAACGCGGATTGACCTCCAGGAGATAAACTTCCCGGGTTTTCTCTTCGACCAGCAATTCGAGTTCGAATCCTCCGCGCCATGACAGGCGCTCGACAAACTCTCCCGCCAGTTCCAACAGTTTCTCGTTCCTTATGCTCACTGCGTTCCAGACCTTACCCAGGGCGGTGGTCGTCATCTTTTTCATCGCAAACAGGCCAAGGTTTCCGCCCTCGCCATCACCGCAGCCGACAACGTCGTATTCCTCTCCGCGGATGAATTCCTGGACTATGATAGGAAAGCCCCACTTATTGACCAGTTTCATGAAATGTTCCTCGGCCTCCAGGTCCGATTCCGCCTTGTATGCCTCGTAAAAGGGACCTTTTATCATGCGGGGGGATTCGATCTCGTTGAGGGCGGATCGCAGGTCGCGAAACGACGTGCAGGACACGAACCTGGGGCACCGGGCGCCGATTTTTGCCCCAAGCTCATCCAGTTGCGTTTTCTCGCGCAGCTGGAAGGAATGCCTGGTGGGGATGAGCATTTTAATTCCCCAGCGCCGCAGTTCCGGTGCTATCTCCATATAGACGGGCAGTTCCGCATCGAGAGCGCTTATGATGATGTCGAGATGCTCTTTCGCATGGATTTCCCTGATCCTTTCCAGGTACAGCTGCCTGTCGCTGGACGGGTAGGGCAGGACATAAGCCTTGTCTACGGTGTCCTGCATGTAAATGCCCGGCTCCATGGAGTCGTACGCAAAACCGACGGCTCTCACCTGCAGAGAACTCTCCTTGAGCGCCCGTATGATTCCGGTTCCCGGGCCCGGATTGTCCATGGC
>JAEZXS010000410.1 GCA_023442755.1 Pseudomonadota bacterium
CCGTTTCCCCGGCCGTTCTCTTTATCCCGCTGTAAATTCCCGGGCTGATTGCTTCCGATTTTACCCTTGGGGGCGTCACGGACAGTTCTGGAGGGCACATTATTTCGCTCGATGCGGCAAGGGCGGAGCTGGCAAACAAAAGGACCAGGAGTGTAACAAGGAAAAATCTTCGCATGGCAATCCTCGTTGTGAGAATCGATTGAGGTGGAGAAAATGGAAAACCGTCTGGAACTGCGGGGCAGCTTTACTGTCCAAAGGTCTTGAATGGATCGCGAGGGCGCATCACGGCCGAGCGTGACGGAAAATTACCTGAAACGGAAGAATTACCTGAAAGAGGAGATAAGGGTTTCTTGCCTCCAAATCAACCGGGGCGCGGGAGAAAAGATGGGATAGCCTGACGGGGAACGGTTTTGGCGTCGAAATGGGGTTTTGATTCATTTTCCTCTCCCGATCTGCCGATTTCTGATTTTCCCGGCCATTGCCGTTTCGAGTTTTGCGGCGTCGAAGAATAGTATATTATGCTTTGCACCGCCTTCTCACATATTCAGCGTACTACAACCGACAGGAGTTGCCATGAAAGAGCAATTCAATCCCTTTACTACCGCACAAAAGCAGATCGATATGGCCGCGGAACGGCTGGGCCTCGATGCGGCCACGCATGAGCTGCTCCGGTGGCCGATGCACGAGATCAAAGTCACCTTGCCGGTCAGGATGGATGACGGCTCCACGAAGATATTCCATGCTTTCCGAATCCAGTACAACACGGCGCGGGGTCCCGCCAAGGGCGGCATCCGCTGGCATCCGCAGGAGACTGTCGATACCGTGCGCGCCCTTGCCGCGTGGATGACCTGGAAGACATCGGTTGTGGACATCCCGCTGGGGGGAGGCAAAGGAGGGGTTATCTGCAACCCCAAGGAACTCTCCGAAGGCGAGAAAGAGCGTCTTGCCCGGGCCTATATGCGCGCGCTGGCGAAATCGCTTGGCGTCACGAAAGACGTTCCTGCCCCGGACGTCTACACGACCCCGCAGATCATGGCCTGGATGATGGACGAGTACGAAACCATCATCGGGGAAAACCATCCCGGGGTCATCACGGGAAAACCGATAGTGCTCGGCGGCTCCAAGGGGCGAAGCGACGCGACGGCGCGTGGCGGAATCTACGTCACCCGGGAAGCCGCTGCGGCCCGCGGCATCGAACTCAAGGGAGCTTCGATGGCCGTCCAGGGATTCGGCAACGCCGGCCAGTACGCTGCGATACTTGGCGAGGAAATACTCGGGCTGAAACTGGTCGCCGCCTCGGATTCCAAAGGCGGTATCTATAACCCGAACGGAATGAGCGCGACCGCGCTGGTGGAACACAAACTTAAGAGCGGTACGGTGAAGGGCTTCCCCGATGCGGAGGAAATCACCAACGAGGAGTTGCTGGGACTGGACGTAACGGTGCTCTTCCCGGCAGCGCTCGAGAATTCGATCCGGGAAGACAAT
This sequence comes from Pseudomonadota bacterium, assembly GCA_023442755.1. Lineage (GTDB taxonomy): Bacteria > Desulfobacterota > Syntrophobacteria > Syntrophobacterales > Syntrophobacteraceae > SbD1. The sequence continues at coordinate 1,486 of JAEZXS010000410.1, forward strand.
GCATGCAACCTGAAGTGCCGGATCAGCTGTGAGCTTGCAAACGGCCCGACGACCCCGGAAGCCGACCGGATACTGGATGAGAAAGGCATCATGGTGCTGCCCGACTTCCTTGCGAATGCGGGCGGTGTGACTGTGTCTTACTTTGAGCAGGTGCAGAATGCTTATAACCTCTACTGGGAATTGCAGGAGGTGCACTGGCGGCTGGATATGAAGATGACCCAGGCATTCCGGGCCGTGTACGAGATGAGTGTGCGAAACAAGATCAATTTGCGCGAGGCGGCCTACCTGGTTGCGATTGCGCGAGTGGCGGAAGCCTGCAAATTGCGCGGCTGGGTGTAGTCGTTTCGTGGGAGCGGCTTGCAGCCCCGATCCAGGCAACCGGAGCACACCGAAACGGGCTGGATCGCAAAAACATCGAGGCTGAAAGCCTCTCCCACAAGAAATTTCCGTTCAAGCTGCGCCGGATTCGAGACTCGCATGGATGAAAGCTGGAAGCCCACTTCCTCAGAGATTTCCGCAATCGATCTGACCCGAGCCTACCGGCTCTACAGGGAAATACTCCGCTATCCCCACCTTGTAGATGATATCCGCGCTCTCTTTCTCAGCGTCCTGTGCGAGCGCGGCATCATCTGCGACGAGGGGCTCCGGAAGGAAGCCGCCGCGCAGCTGGAAGCACTCGGCGAGCGGGTTGAAGATCAGGCGATCGACGATCTCATGAACGCGCTGATCGATATTCATTTTGCCCGGAACTTCAGCCGGGAGGACACCGAGAACTACATCAACCTGGCGCGCAAGACGGACTCTTTCCACAATCTCAACAGGGTGCTCAATTCGGAAGGGGTTACCTCCCTCGACATACTCAATGCCTTACGAGAGTTCTGCGCCATTCCCCAGGGCAGCCTCTACATTTCGCCCGATGAAGCCATCGGCGTGCGCGTTGCGCTCATCAGCCGCTTCATTTCCGATCAGCTCCCGTTTGTCGGGGTGGCGAAGAATCATATCACCATCCGGGATATGGACGAACTGATGGAGCAGATCCTGTGGAACCCCCGGAGGGTAGGGCGGATCGGCGGGAAGGCGGCCGGAATGTTTCTGGCCTATAAGATCATTTTGCCCCGGTTGGAAGACAGGGACCCCGAATTCGAAGAGTATGTCACCATCCCCGAATCTTACTATTTCAATTCCGGTTTTTTGACCGATTTCATCGATTCCAACAATTTTTACTACTTTCACAGCCAGAAGTACAAAAGCCGCGAGTCCATCGAAGAGGAATTCGGAAAGATCGCCAAGACGATCCAGCAGGCGGTGTTTCCTCCCGATGTGATGATGCTGTTCAAGAGCTTCCTGGAAAAGGTCGGCGAACATCCCCTGATCATCCGCTCCTCCAGCCTGCTCGAAGACAATTTCGGCTATACCTTCTCGGGCAAATACGACTCGGTTTTCATCGCGAACCGCGGAAGGATCGAGGTGCGGCTGAAAGAGTTCGTCCAGGCCGTGAAAGAGGTGCTGACGAGCGTTTTCAGCCCGAGGGCGATCCTGTACCGAAGGGACCATAACCTGCTCGATTTCGATGAGCGGATGAGCGTCCTGGTGCAGAAAGTGGTCGGAAGGCAGTACGGAAAGTACTTCTTCCCGTTTGCGGCCGGTGTTGCCTTTTCGCAAAACATCTATTCCTGGACCCCGCGCATCGTCCGAAGCGACGGTCTCCTGCGGATGGTCTGCGGACTCGGCACGCGCGCCGTGGACCGTATCGGGCCGGATTATCCGAGAATGGTGCCCTTGAGCCACCCGATGCTGCGCCCGGAGGTGGGGACCGAAGAGATTAAGAAGTACTCGCAGAAGCTGGTCGACGTTTTGAACTTGGAGACCAGGAAGGTCGAGACCATCCCGGCGGCCGACCTGTTCCGGGAGATAAACCATCCCGACCTCTTTTATGCCGTATCGTTGGATAGCGAAGGACACCTGTCCGCGCCCCTTTTCAAACACCAGGACATAGACATAGACCCGGCCCGCGCGGCGATCACTTTCGACAACCTGCTCTCCAAACTGCCTCTTGCCGGGCTGATGAAAAGGATACTGAAGCAGCTTGAGACGGCATACGGACGTCCGGTGGAGGTGGAGTTCGCCTGGGACGGGGGAAAGCTCTACATCCTCCAGTGCCGGGCTCTGGCAGCGGGCAGGCTGGTGGAAAAGGTCGCGGTGCCGAAGGATATCCCGGACGAGAAGATCGTCTTCACGAGCGGTTTATGCCTCTTCAGCAGGGTCGTCCGAAACGTTGAATACGTCGTCTATATGGACCCGAGAGTGTATGCGCGCCTTTCGAGTTTCGATGAAAGGCTTGCAGTCGGCCGCCTGGTAAGGAAGATAAACCGGATACTGGAAGGCAAGGTGTTTGCCCTGTTCGGTCCGGGAAGGTGGGGAACCAACGACATCCAGCTTGGCATCAAGGTGGGCTACGAGGACATCAATCGTGCGCGGATACTTGCGGAGGTCATTTTCTCCGACCTCGGGCCTCCGCCCGAACCATCGTATGGGACCCATTTTTTCAACGACTTGGTGGAAGCCGATATCGTTCCGTTCGCCGTCTACCCGGACGACCCCGGAACGGTTTTCCGGGAGGATTTTTTTCTGAAGAACCCGAGCGTTCTCCGCTCACTTGCCCCGGAACTGAATGATATGGGCGGGCTTGCCCGGGTCATTCACGTGCCTTCGTGCACCGGAGGACGCTTCCTGCAGGTCTACCTGAACGGCGATCAGCAGGAAGGAATCGGCTTCCTGGATTTCCCGGGTCAGGAATTTTAGGATTGATCGCAGCCGGGGCTGTGATGGGTAACTGCAGGCAGGATAAAGCCTTTTTGTGGGAGAGGCTTTCAGCCTCGATGCTTTTGAAAACGGCAATCCAGGCTGTTCCTGCCGTCATCCTGATTATTATTAGAACAGTGCCCGTCTGAACAGCTTGCCGCTCCCACCGGTTGAATCATCCCCGCCCATGCGGGTGAAGCATGAAATCGGCAAGGGTCAGCAGCACCATCGCCTCGCAAACCGGAATGATCCTGGGAATTGCCGATACGTCATGCCGGCCTTTGACCTTCAGCTCTGCGGGCTGGCCTTCGGAATCGATGGTGCGCTGGGCTTTTGCAATCGATGGGATGGGCTTTACGCCCACCCGGATGACGATGTCCATTCCGGTCGATATGCCGCCCAGGATTCCTCCCGCATGATTCGATTCGTAGCCTTCGGGTGTGATTGGGTCGTTGTTTTCGCTTCCGAGGAGTTCCGAGGCATGGAAACCTTCCCCTATCTCCACCCCCTTTACCGCTCCGATGGACATCACCGCGGCGGCCAGGCGCGCATCCAGCTTGTCGAATACGGGCTCGCCAAGCCCGGGAGGGCAGCCCTGCGCTCGGATCTCGACAATTCCTCCCGCGGAGTCCCCAATCCCGCGCAGTTCGCGGATTCTCTCCTCCATCCGCGCCGCAGCCTGTTTATCGGGGCAGTAGAGAGGGTTCCTTTCGATTTCGTCCGGATCGTATACCGTGCAGCAAACACCGCCCAGGGCAAGGGTATAGGCGCGAACGGCAATTCCGGCCATTTCCAGAAACTTTCTGGCAACAGCGCCGGCGGCAACCCTGGCAGCGGTTTCCCGGGCGGAACTTCTTCCGCCGCCGCGCCAGTCCCTGATGCCGTATTTCTGTTCGTATGTCCTGTCCGCGTGCCCCGGCCTGTACAGGCGGGCCATATCGGAATAGTCCGAACTCCTGACGTCCTTGTTATGGATTGTCAGGCTTATCGGGGTGCCCGTGGTCATCCCCTCGAAGACTCCGGACAGGATTTGCACCTGGTCGGGTTCGCCGCGGGGCGAAGAAAGAGCGCCCCCGGGCCTTCTTCTGTCCAGGTCCTTCTGAATGTCTTCCGGGGCGAGTTCGATTCCGGGCGGGCAACCGTCGATCACGGCGCCCAGTGCCGCCCCGTGCGATTCCCCCCAGGTGGTTACGCAGAAAATCCGGCCGAATGTGTTTCCTGCCAAGAGAACCTCCGTTATGATTTGGGGTAAAATACCGATCTAACTTTTAGTGAAAAACTTTCTCATTATATTATAATTATGAGAGCAGATTTACCTTTTCCACTCAACTGAAATGGAGGGCGCGGATGAGTGACTATCATCCCGAATACCGAGAGGGTCTGGAAACCAGAGTTGAAGAAGAACTCGAAAGACCTCCTATGTATAAGGTTCTGCTGCATAATGACGATTATACCACTATGGAGTTCGTAGTCGAAATCCTCCAGAAAGTTTTCCATAAAACTGTTGCCGAAGCCACCAGGATCATGCTCCTCATTCATAAGAGCGGGATGGGAGTCTGTGGTGTCTTCACCGAAGATGTAGCCGAAACCAAGGTTGAAATTGTGCACCATCTGGCAAGAAAAAGCGGGTTCCCGCTACGGTGCAGCATGGAAGAAGCATAAAATGATCAACAGAGAGCTTGAAATGACGTTTGCGGCCGCCATCAAGGAGGCCAAACAAAGAAGGCACGAATTCTTCACGCTCGAACATATCCTCTACGCCATAATCCACGATGTCACCGGAAGGCGTATTCTATACCACTGCGGAGCCGATCTCGAAAAGCTGAAAAGCCGGCTGGAAAAGTATTTTGAAGAACGCTCCGAAAAACTGCCCGACGGTGTCGATCAGGATCCCATTCAGACTATGGCCGTGCAGCGGGTTCTGCAACGGGCTCTCATGCATGTACAGGGTGCTGAAAAGAAGGAAGTGGACGCCGGGGATATTCTGGCGGCGATGTTTTACGAAGAGAATTCGTATGCGGTTTATTTCCTCAAATCACAGGGAATCACACGCCTCGACGTATTGAGCTTTATATCGCATGGCGTTTCCAGGATAGCCGAACCGGAAGACGATTTTCAGACCGGGGCGACCCAGGATCAGCAGGGCCGCAAGACAACCGCGCTGGAGAGCTTTACGGTCAACCTGATCGAGAAGGCCGAAAAGGGCAATATCGATCCCCTGATCGGGCGCGACGAAGAGATCCTGAGAACCCTCCAGATCCTGGGCAGGAGAAGCAAAAACAACCCGATTTTCGTGGGAGACCCGGGGGTCGGGAAAACGGCTATTGCCGAGGGACTTGCCCTGAAGATTTACAAAAAGGACGTTCCCGAGATTTTTCACGGCGTCGAAATCTTTGCGCTGGACATGGGAGCGCTCCTTGCCGGAACCAAGTTCCGCGGGGATTTCGAAGCGCGTTTGAAAGGGGTTATACAGGAAATCAAGAAGAAGAAGGGGGCAATCCTTTTCATCGACGAAATACACACGGTGGTGGGCGCCGGGGCGACCAGCGGCGGTTCCATGGATGCTTCGAACATCCTGAAGCCGGTGCTCGTTGCAGGGGGCCTGCGCTGCATCGGGTCTACGACCTACGAAGAATACAAGAACCACTTCGAGAAGGATCGCGCACTCAGCCGGCGGTTCCAGAAGGTGGAAATCCGTGAACCCTCGGTGGACGAGACGTACAAGATCCTCCAGGGGCTCAAGCCCTACTACGAAGAACATCACAACGTCCGCTACACGGACAGTTCCCTCAGAGCGGCGGCGGATCTTGCCGGCCGATACATAAACGACCGGTATCTTCCCGACAAGGCAATCGACGTGATCGATGAAACCGGCGCCAGTTTGCGGCTGAAAAAAGACAAAAGAATCCGCAGGATAGTCGGGGTAAGGGACATCGAGCTGGTGGTGGCCCGCATCGCCAAGATCCCGGCCCGCAGCGTATCCTCTTCGGACCAGCTCAGGCTTCAGAGCCTCGATGAAGAACTGAAAGGGCAGGTCTTCGGCCAGAATCAGGCAATCGATATGCTGGTGAAAGCGATCAAGCGTTCCCGCGCCGGGCTGCGCATTCCGGAGAAGCCGATCGGATCGTTCCTGCTCATCGGACCGACCGGTGTCGGCAAGACGGAAGTGGCCAAACAGCTCGCCCGCATTCTCGGGGTGAATTTCCTGCGATTCGACATGAGCGAATACATGGAAAAGCACACCGTGGCGCGCCTGATCGGCGCACCGCCGGGATATATCGGATTCGACCAGGGCGGGCTCCTTACCGATGCCGTCCGCAAGCAGCCCTATACCGTCCTGCTCCTGGACGAGATCGAAAAGGCGCATCCGGACCTGTTCAGCATCCTGCTCCAGGTCATGGACCATGCGACCTTGACGGACAACAACGGGAAAAAGGCGGATTTTCGGAATGTGATCCTGCTCATGACCTCAAACGCGGGGGCGAGGGAAATGAACGTCCCGGAAATCGGATTTGGAGGCAAGCAGCAGAAGGACACTCGGGTGGCCAAGGGGATCAAGGCCGTAGAGAACCTTTTCAGCCCCGAGTTCCGGAACCGTCTCGACGGCATCATTCCGTTCAACGGTCTCAACATGGAGATCATGGAACGGATCGTGGACAAGTTCATCATCGAAGTGGAAGAACAGCTCGCGGAGAAGAACATCCGCTTCGAACTCAGCCCCGCCGCCAGGTCGTGGCTTGCCCAGTCGGGATATGACTCCAGTTTCGGAGCGCGTCCGCTGGCTAGGTTCATCCAGGCGGAGATCAAGGATATCCTGGCCGACGAGATACTATTCGGCAGGCTGGTACGCGGGGGCAGAGTGCGGATATCCCGGCCCGATGAAGCCGGGGCCGACGAAATGGGCGTACTCAGGACGGAGAACCTGGTCTTCCAATTCCCGGACGCCGTCGTTGTCGAGGAAGCCCTGACGGAACAGACTACGTAGGTTATCAAAATTAAGCTGACAATGAGGCCGTTCATGTGCGTTCCTCGGCATGAACGGCCACTCCCGTAAAAGGTGGAGCGGTATAGAGGAATGCCGGTTTATCGCCTGACAGAGGAACTCATCTTTCCTCATCCTTCTCATGCCGATTCGGGAGGTCTTCTTGCGGTCGGCGGGGACCTTTCCCCGGAGCGGCTCATTCTGGCCTATGCGACGGGGATTTTCCCGTGGTTTTCCGAGGAAAACCCTATCCTGTGGTGGTCCCCCGACCCCCGTCTCGTTCTGTTTCCCGACGAACTCAAAATTTCGCACAGCCTGAAGCGTGTCCTGAAGAAGGGCGCCTTCTCCGTTACGGTGGACCGCGCATTCTCCCGGGTCATACGCGCCTGCGCGGAGGTGCGCACCGGGGTGGGGGAGGAGACCTGGATTACCGCCGAGATGGTTGACGCCTACGTGCGGCTTTTCGAGCTGGGGTATGCGCATTCCATCGAAAGCTGGCAGGACGGCGAACTGGCGGGGGGGCTGTATGGAGTTGCGCTGGGACGTGCCTTTTTCGGCGAATCCATGTTTATGCGCAGGACCGATGCCTCGAAGGTGGCCTTCGTCCACCTGGTCGGCCTGGTGCGGCAATTGGGCTACGATTTCATCGATTGCCAGACCACCACGGCCCACCTGAAGCGATTCGGCGCACGGGAGATCGGCAGAAGGGAATTCCTCGCCCGGCTGGACCGGGCTCTCCACGGCACCTGGAAAGTGTTTCGCGCCGAGATGCCCGGAGATAATCCGAAAGCGGAAAACCACAATGACTGAGCGCGTTATCATCGTCGGAGCGGCAGGACGCGATTTTCACAACTTCAATGTCTACTTCAGGGGCAACCCGCGCTACAAGGTAATTGCCTTCACGGCCGCTCAGATTCCCAATATCCACGGGCGGACATATCCGCCGGAACTGGCGGGCGAACTCTACCCGGACGGAATCCCCATCTATCGCGAAGAAGAGATGGCGAGGCTTATCCGCGAGTTCCGGATAGACCTGGTGGCCTTCTCCTACAGCGACGTGTCCTATGCGGAGGTGATGCACAAGTCGTCCGTCGCCATGGCGGAAGGGGCGGATTTCATTCTCCTGGGTGCAACGTACACCATGCTCAAGTCGAAAAAACCGGTCGTCGCGGTGTGTGCGGTGCGGACGGGAGCCGGCAAATCCCAGACGACGCGAAAGGTGAGCAGGCTGCTTCTCGATCGCGGTAAGAGGGTTGTCGTGGTCCGCCACCCGATGCCGTACGGGGATCTCAAACGTCAGGCGGTCCAGCGATTTTCGACCTACATGGATTTCAATGCCAACCGGTGTACGATCGAAGAACGCGAGGAATATGAACCGCTTGTCGAGAAGGGAATAACCGTATACGCCGGGATCGATTACGGACGCATCCTGGAAATGGCGGAATCAGAAGCCGATATCATCATCTGGGATGGCGGAAACAACGACACGCCCTTTTATTTTCCCGACGTCCACATCGTCGTTTTCGATCCGCACCGGCCCGGGCACGAACTGCTCTACTATCCCGGCGAAATCAACATGATAATGGCCGACGTGGCGATCATAAACAAGGTGGATACGGCGCTCCTGGTGAACGTGGAAAAGGTGCAGGAAAACATCCTGAAGAGCAATCCCAATGCCGCGATCGTCCTGGCCGAATCGCCCATAATCGTGGACTATCCCGAGCGCATACGGGGGCGGCGCGTCCTGGTGGTGGAAGACGGGCCGACGCTCACTCACGGGGAAATGCCGTTCGGGGCCGCCACCATCGCCGCACGCCAGTACGGCGCCTCGGAGATAGTGGACCCGCATCCGTTCGCGGTCGGGTCCATCCTGATGGCCCTGGAACTCTACCCGCATATCGGAACCCAGCTGCCCTCCATGGGCTATTCGGAACAGCAGATTCGCGACCTGGAGGCGACGATCAACGCTGCAGATTGCGACCTGGTCGTCTTTTCGACGCCGGCCGACATCTCCTGCCTTTTGAACATCAACAAGCCCGCCGTGCGCATACGGTACGAATACAAGGACCACGCCCCTCCCTACCTGGAAAACATCCTTGTGGCGAAGTTGGAGGAAAAGGGGGCGCTGTAGCGTGCATTGGCATCGGAGAGAGGGCATATAATGGATGGTGGTAAACCAGGCAAAAAACCGGTCCTTCTGGTCGCACTGGGGGGAAACGCCCTGATCAGAAAGGGCGAGGAGGGGACCACCGAGGAGCAGTTCCGAAACCTTGCCGTTCCGCTCGGGCAGGTGGCGCGCCTTGCAAAGGAATACCGAATCATCCTGACCCACGGCAATGGGCCGCAGGTCGGAAGCCTCCTCCACCAGCAGGAATGCTGTCCGCACGTTCCCCGCAACCCGCTCGAGATCCTCGTCGCCCAGACGCAGGGTCAGATCGGGTACATGATAGAATCGACCCTGGACAACGAAATGACAGCCCTCGAAGGCGAGCACGAGCATCTTATCGTTACGGTGCTCACCTACGTCCTGGTGGACGAAAACGATCCGGCATTTAAGAGTCCTTCCAAGCCCATCGGTCCGGCTTTTACGCCCGACGAGGCGGCGCTGCTGCCCTATCCGACCATGAAGACGCCCAAGGGCCACCGCCGCGTGGTGGCATCTCCCGAGCCTCTGACCATAATCGAAAAGCGGGAGATTAAAAGCCTCATCGAAAACGATTTCATCGTCATTGCCTGCGGCGGCGGAGGCATACCGGTAATCCGGCACGGACGGGCCTTCCAGGGGGTAGATGCAGTAATCGACAAGGACCTTGCAAGCGCGAAGCTGGCTGAAGAGGTCAAAGTGGATGTGCTTATCATTGCCAGCGACGTCCCGGGGGCCGCGCTGTCCTATGGGACATCGGACGAGAGATTCCTGAGGCGCCTCACGCTTCGGCAATGCCGGGAATATTCGAAATCGGGTGAATTCCCCCCGGGCTCGATGGGGCCCAAGGTGGAAGCCGCTGCCCGCTTCATAAGTTCGGGCGGGAACAGGGCGGTTTTATGTTCGATCAACGACATTGAGGAGGCGGTTGCCGGCAGAGCGGGGACTGAGGTGGTGCGGTGAAATCGGGGCTGCAAGCCGCTCCCACAAAACTAATGAGCAAGTATTGCTGCGGCTGCCTCTCCCACGAAGCGCTACACAGCCCGAGGTGTTAATACGTCTTATATGTCTAATTAGTCCTATTGCTTTTTTGCAAGCCCCCGGTGCAGGGTTACGGCGAAATCCTGGGTGTTGGTCAAAATAGAGCGTGCGGTGAGCGATCCCCTGTTGGCGAGCTTGTTTACGGAAAACTCGGACATGTCGACCGTGAAGAAATAGACGGGGCGGATGGTCCCGTCATCCATGACTCTGAATGATGGAATCATATTTCCGGTTGCGATGGAATGTAGCTGGGTGGCCAGGGCGATGACCGTGGTCGCCTTCCGGGCAAGAGAGCGCATCCTGTCCTGGGCTTCACAGGCGTCCGCTATCACTCCGGGAAGCGGGCCGTCGTCGCGGATGGAGCCGGCGAGCACGTATGGTACGTTCTTCATTACGAGGGATCGCATGATCCCGTTCTTGATTATCTCTTCCCTGACCGCTTTTTCGATGGAGCCGGCCGCCCGGATCGTGTTCAAAGCGTCCAAGTGCTTGTAGTGGCCGAGCGGCGCGTGTTTCTTCGTGTAGATGTCCTGGCCGAGTGCCGTCGCGAAGAGGGACGCCTCGATATCGTGCGTGGCGAGCGCGTTTCCGGCAAGCACACCGTGCACGTAGCCTGCTTCGATCATTGAGGAAAGGGCGTTTCTGGCATCCCTGTCGAAGGCGACTGCAGGTCCGAGCACCCACAGCGCAAAACCTTTGGACCGCTCGTGTTCGAGCAGGCCGTAGAGTTCGTCGTAATCGTAGGAAAAGGATGTTTCGCGGGAAATCTGCGTCCGAAAAGCGAATTTTTCGGCCGTGAAATCTTCGCGCTCGAAAGCATTTGCGTGAACGAAGATCCCGTCCTCGCCGTTTTCGCGGCGGCCGCAGGCGACCAAGTCTCCGGGCAGGAGCCGCCGGAATTCTTTTACTGAGAGGGTACGATCTTTTTCAAGAACGACTACGCAGTCCATCCTCGATTCGCGGGCAAGGACCCATACGCCACGCTCCAGGTGGAAGTACTCCGGGTAAATGGAGGTGGCATGGTAGTCGTCCGGCGCAATGCCCGGCTTTTCCACGGTCCTGAAAACGGCCAGGGGAGCTTCGGACAGACCAGGAGTGGTAAAGTCGGGCGGGCGAAACTCCGGAAGGACGAAAGACGGCATGGGTCCGGACCCCTCTCAATCCTGAACCGGCCGCTCCCGGCGCTTCGCCTCCTTGCAGAAATTGATGAAATAATCGCAAGCCGAGATGTAGCCAAGGAAGAGCGAAATCCAGAGAAAGCAGGTCCCTATGAGGTCAAAGGAATACTGATACTCGGGAATGACCGGCAGGAGAAAAGTCAGGGCGAGGGTCTGAGAGACCATCTTGTTTTTCCCCAGGCGGCTGGCGTTTATGATCAGGCCGTGGCCGACCGCGATGGCACGCAGGCCCGTAATGATGATTTCCCGGCCGACTATGAGGAAAACCATCCACGCCTGCACTTTCGCGGCTGGAATGAGCATGATGAGAACGGCCGACGTAAGGAGCTTATCGGCCAGCGGATCGAGCAGTTTGCCGATGGATGTAACCGTATTGCGGCGCCTGGCGAGAATGCCGTCGAAGTAGTCGGTAAGCGAAGCCAGGATGAAAAACAGGAATGCGATATTCTGCGAATACGGAGTGGCAGGCCATCTCAGAAGAACCACGATAACGGGGATGGTTGCCATCCTCAAGTAGGTGAGAACATTGGGCAAAGTCGTCAGGCTTTGCCGTGAAAGGTCACTTCGATTTAAAACGAGCATAAAGTCAGTCTTCCATTTATGAAGTCTCCGGCCCAAGACTGATTAGTAACGGTAACGGTTATAAATTTCAATGACTCTCTTAACATAAATTTGCGTTTCGTCAAAAGGCGGAATGCCGCCATGCTTCTCAACGGCCTCCGGACCCGCATTATAGGCTGCCAACGCCAGGCTCAGGTCATTTTTGAACCGGTTGAGCATCATCTTCAGGTATCGAGCCCCCCCATCGATGTTCTGGAGGGGGTCGAAAGGATTGACAACCCCCATGTCGCGCGAAGTGCCGGGCATGAGCTGCATGAGCCCCATTGCTCCCTTCGGCGAGACCGCCTGGGCATTGAAGCCGGATTCGGCCCGGATTACAGCCTTTACAAGATTGCAATCCAGCCCGTACACCTGGCAGGTATTCTTGATGTGCGGCTCATACATCGCCTGGTTGGGCAGAGCCGCAAGTGGGCCCGTCCGTGCCTGTGGCAGGTAAGCCGTCTGGTACCTGGGAAAA
>JAEZXS010000156.1 GCA_023442755.1 Pseudomonadota bacterium
TTTCGTTTGCCCCCGGCAACAATATATTCCCCGGACCGGTACTTTGCATGGGAACGGGGTGGAAATTCCGGATTTCGATCGAGCTTTTTCGTTTATCGCGACGGGGGCTTCACTGCCAGTTCCTGGAGCGTCGCTCCGCCGTCGGTGGCCCTGGCGACGTATTCGTAGAACTTGAGCAGCTTCCGGAAATCGCCGCTGTAACCTGCTCCTCCAAGATGAACCCAGCATTCGTCTATAAGCCCAAGGGAGTGCGGAATGTTCTCGACGGGATCGAGGATCTCGATCGACACTCCTTTGGCGGAGCGCAGACGGGTGTGGTCGAAGTGCTTGTACAGGAAGGGCCAGTTGCGCCCTCCCGTGTCGAGGCCGCGCGAGAAGTCGTTGAGAAAATTCAGGGGAAGGCGCCGGACCGCCGAGAAGTCGTACGAGCAGAAACCGGCCCACAGGGACCATGCCCACTTTCCGACATTCAGCAGGCCGTAAAACGGCTGATTCGCTGGAATCTCGCCCAGGCCGGTTTTCCCGAGCGGTATGAGGTCGTGGTCGATATAGCTGAACGTGCGCGGTTCCAGGGCGCGCACCACGTTGTAGTAGATCCAGGTCATCGCCATCCCGTGCGATCGGTTGGGGTGGCGGGTAGGGCTCGGCGGAAGCCCCAGGTACGGAATGCCGCCCTCGCGGCAAACCCGCTCGATTTCAACCCGCATCGTCGACCGGCGGGAATTGTCGAAGACCAACAGGGCAGCGTCCTTCAAATTGCGGGCGGCTGCCCGGATCAGCCACCCGACGGTCCACGGCTGTTCGTATGCGACCACGCAGCCGATGTTTCCGCCCCTCAGGCGCCCTGCATCCCGGAGAAATCGTTCCAGGGTCCGGGGCTTCCACAAACGGAAAGCCTTTTGAAGGCCGTCATTGCAGATCTGGATCATGAAATGGTCGAGCGGTTTCAGCCGGCGCCATTCCTGCCTGGAAAAATCCGCGAGATTGCGCATGCGGTTGACCTCGTTTCTTTCGGGAGCGGATCGGACGTGCAAGGAAAGTACATGTAGCACAATTCCGCGAATTTATGGAGTGTGGGGAACGGGACGGCGGTTCGGGGGGAAACAAAAAAGCCGGAGCTTTTACACTCCGGCTTGGATCGTCATATTGGGCCCTGATTACAGCTTTCTTACCTGAGCAGCCTGGGGGCCCTTCGAGCCCTGTTCTTCTACGAAGCTGACCCTGTCACCTTCGGCCAGGGACTTGAAGCCTGCATCCTGGATAGCGCTGAAGTGAACAAAAATATCATGCCCGCTTTCAGTTTCGATAAATCCATAGCCTTTACTGTCGTTGAACCATTTGACACGACCTTCCGCCATTGTAAAACTCCTCTTGCATTGTTGGTTTTTGCATTACTGGGTGCGGTACTTCGAACTTACCCAGAAACCGCGCCCTTGCTAAGGCGAAAAGGTCGATTTCCAAATAATTCTAAAAACAGCACTTTCAGTCAAGCAAGTGTAACCCGAGGGCTGCGGATTTCAAGAGCAACCGGAGAATATCTTTTTTCTGACGAGCAAAACAAAATTCTGACGGGGAGAAAAAGAAGATAGGGGAGGCAAAACAGAAGCACTGCAGGGGACGGCAGCTTCCGTGTTTTTTCAAGTGTGCACAACGAAAAAGAAAATCGGATGCGATACTCTCTGAACAAATAGAATGGTGCCGTGGCATGCTTGGTGCTATATTTCAAAATTGTTTAACAGGCGCATGACTCGAAGCCGGCTGACGTCGGCTCCGGTGTGGCGATTTACTGTTTTCATGCAGGGTGGTGATGGAAAACCTTTCGCTCGATGAATCCGAAGTTCTGGCCGCCTTCAAGCTGCTCTTTGCGCTGGACATGCCTGGCAGCAGGGCGATTCTCCATTCCGTCAAGCGTTCAGAGATCAAGACTGCCTATCGCAAAAGGGCGATGCAGACGCATCCCGACCTGTTTGCAACCTACGGCGAGGAGTATCAGAGGCGATGTTCCGAACGGTTCGTTGCGGTAAACAACGCTTATGAGCTGCTCAACAATTATATGGAACTGAAGGACAAAGGCTTCCATTTCAGGCAGGCTCAACCGGCCGCCGACCGTGCAGCCGCGCACCAGCAATACCGAGGACGCGGACGGCCGCAGGCGAATCCCTTCCAGGAGCGCGCCCGGGAAACTTTCGGACAGTTTTTCTGGAACAGGGACGTACCCGGTCGAGTCCTGCGGTTTGGCGAGTTTCTCTACTACTCCGGGATGATCCCCTGGCGGAGCCTTATAATGGCCTTGGTGTGGCAGGGGAGACAGCGTCCCCGGTTGGGCGAAATTGCCCAAAGATGGCGGTGGCTGACGGAGTTCCAGATCAAAAGCCTTCTTATGGAGAGGCACGCCGGTGAGCGCATCGGCGAACTGCTGATGCACAACGGGATCATCAGCCCCTTTCAACTTAATCTGCTGCTGTGGCACCAGAGAAGGATCCAGAGACCCATAGGAGAGTATTTCGTCCGGCAAAGCCTGCTGTCCGAGCACGAAATCCAGGCCGTTCTCCGCCGTCAGCAGGAGCACAACTTCCGGTTCCGCACGGACCGTTTCCGGTAAGTCTCGCCCCCGATTCCCCGGCCCGGCGATGTTCCAGGCCGGGCTGCTGTTTTTCCCGCCCGGTTTATTCTCGTGCCCTTTAAGTGATTACCTTGGAATCAGGAGAGCGATGAGGCTTCTCAACGGCAGTCCCGTGGCACAGGTACGTATGGAAGACCAGATCAAGACCAGAGATCAGCTCATAAAGGAACTGGAGGATTTGCGAAGCCGGCTTGCCGGGTTGGAGCAGGAGTACGCCGCCGAGCGCGAGAAGAATCGTCTGTTCTCGGAATTCCGGAGCGCGGAGGAGGCGTTGCTGGAGTCCGAGCAGAAGTACCGTGCGCTGGTGGAGAGTTCTTCCGACGCCATCATGGTGATCGACAAGAACAGAAAAATCCTTTCGTACAATCGTGCTTTCCTGGACCTGTTCGGTTTAACGGCAGCGGATGTGGAAGGAAAGACGACCAGGATGCTCCATCCCTCGGACGAATCCTTCCGTGAGCTCGACTGGAAAATCGATTCGGCGCTGAGCGGCAGGAACACCAGGGTGGAATGGGAACTCATGCGCAAGGACGGTACGGTGTTTCCCATAGAAGAGACATTATCCGCCGTCCGGAATCCGGCCGGACCTGTCCGAGCACTCGTTGGCATTATTCGGGATATTTCCAAGCGGAAGAAGGCCGAGGAAGAATTGGCCGGATACCGCGACCAGCTGCAGCAGATGGTCGAATCGCGCACGAGGGAACTCATTGCGGCCCAGAGGGAACTTATCCACAAGGAAAAGCTCAGGACGCTGGGTGCGATTTCCGCCGAAGTTGCCCATGAAATCCGCAATCCGCTCACGTCCATAGGCGGGTTTGCAAAGAGGCTCAAGAAAAAATACCCGGATTCCAGGGAGGCCGGAATCATTCTGTGCGAGGCCGGACGGCTTGAGAAGCTGCTCAACAGGATCACCAACTACCTCAAGCCGGTGGAAATGCGGATCGTGGAATGTTCGGTCAATCAGGTGATCCGGGATGCCGTCGGGCTGCTTGCCCCGGAGCTGGACCGTGAGGCGATCAGGAGGCAGCTCGAACTGGAGCCGGGCATCTCCCCGGCC
>JAEZXS010000158.1 GCA_023442755.1 Pseudomonadota bacterium
CCGTATTTCCGCGCCAAAGCCCATTCCCTTGACGCCGATCCGGCCGTGAATGATGTTTTCCAGGTAGTTGAAAGCGCCGCCGCAGATGAAAAGGATGTTGGTAGTATCGATCTTGATGAATTCCTGCTGCGGGTGCTTGCGTCCCCCCTTGGGAGGAACGTTGGCGACGGTGCCTTCCAGGATTTTCAAAAGCGCCTGCTGGACGCCTTCTCCCGATACGTCACGCGTGATCGAGGGGCTATCCGACTTCTTGGCGATCTTGTCGATTTCGTCAATGTAAACGATTCCGCGCGACGCCTTCTCGATGTCGTAATCCGCCGCCTGAATGAGGCTGACCAGGATGTTTTCGACATCCTCACCTACATAGCCGGCTTCTGTAAGCGTCGTTGCGTCGGCGATGGTGAAGGGAACGTTCAGGATCCGGGCGAGCGTCTGAGCAAGCAGCGTCTTGCCGGACCCGGTCGGCCCGATCATGAGGATGTTGCTCTTCTGCAACTCGACGTCGTTCTTGTCTATCTTCAGCTCGATGCGCTTGTAGTGATTGTGAACGGCGACAGAGAGGATCTTCTTCGCCCTCTCCTGGCCAATGACGTACTGATCGAGCACGGTCTTGATTTCGGCCGGCTTGGGAATCTGCGTTGCCCTGGCTGCCCCTTCTCTTTCATACTCCTCCGCAATGATGTCATTGCAAAGCTCGACGCATTCGTCGCAAATATAAACCGTAGGGCCGGCAATGAGCTTTTTGACTTCGTCCTGGCTCTTGCCGCAAAATGAGCATCTAAGCTCGCCGCCTCGGTCATCACGTTTTCTGGCCATCAATTCCTCCTTGGGGCCACACCAGCGCTGATTACAAAAGCTTCTACTGAGATTATCGGTGCATCTGCGCTTTAGCGTGAAAGAATTTCTTAGCTGCTGGTGGCGATTGTAGGGGTTATTATAACCACCGTATCAACTTTAAGCTACTTCTAATTGCGCACGGCAAACGGTTTGGCGGGGTAATTTACCTGGAATATCGGCAGGCGGCGCTCGGGCAGATCAGTTCGCCGTGGGAGCCGATTGCTGTCTCGCAAAAATAGTGCCAAAGCATGAAACAGAGCTAGTAAGCGAAAAAGGTAACCCGGCAGTGATTAAAGGTCAAGCAGGAGTGTGCTGATGGCAACCAGGGGGGGCCGGCGAGCGATGCTGTTTCGGCCCTGGTGGCCGAATCTGCCGGATGCGGAACTAGGACAATCTTTGGAGGCAATCGGGACAAAAAGAACAGACGAGCGGACATTCAGGCAAGTTGCCGATACTTTTCAGAAAGGCTTCCGCCCCGATGGCCTTGAGTCTCTCCTGCCGTATGTTGTTGAATGCAGACGAATCCGGTATGTCGCAATATAGTCATCCTGGCGAAAGGCCGGGGCTCCCGTTGCTTGTCTGCGCATTTCTCCTGTACTTGTTTGGCGCGTTCCGGATTAGAACACCCTCTGGAAGGCCGGGTTCGGGTGTATTTCTTTATGCCTTTTCAAATCTTCCTCCATTGAATGAAGCCGTCTCCCGACGGAATACATGCTTAACGGCGGCATGCCTGCAAGTTCTTATATATATGCGTGCAACGCTGCCGCTATCGAAAGGCCGCACTGCCGGAGGAGCTTCCATCAACTACATGAACGGGCAGCCCTTACTTTTCCACCTTCCCGAGTTCCTTACTCCGGTCGATGCTCAAGTCCAGGCTCTGCATCTGCCCGGCGTTTTCGGGCAGAATCATCAGAAACCGGTTGCACACATCCAGCAGGCAGGAGCCGTGCGCCATTTCCATATCCAGAAGATGCCCGCCGCGGGTCAGGTCGTCGGTAATGAAGTGCAGGTGATATCCGGGAACGTTCACGCCTTTTACAAAAGGCGGGCACCGGAACCCGACGATTGTGCCGGAAACGTCCTGCAGCTCGAAAACGGACTGATTCTTGGCCGCTTCGGCCAGGGGCGGATAGGGTTTTGCCTGGGCGGGAACGGACCGGAATTTGACTTTTTTGAAGATCCCGCGGACCTGAACGGCACAGAAGGTATTCGGATTACCGACGGCTTCGTCGACCCTGCGGCACAGGGCGTCATACCCGGTCGCGTCGAGCGGAAAGGTCCGGTCCGGGCTGAACCTGCAAACCGCCGCGAAGGGGACCGATAGTGACGGGGCGGGCGTGTAGATCTTTCCATCCGATTTTGCCTGGTAGACCGTACCGCCAAGGACGATCATCTCCCCGTCGAGCCGGTCGAACGTTCCGAGGCCGAAGTCGCCGTAGTGCAGAAGGTCCCCGCTGCTTATCTGGCCGTCATAGGCGCCCGCCAGGAGAGCGTCTATTGTGGAAATCTGCGTGAGCGTGTTTTTCTGCGGGGTGGCACATCCGCAAAGCAGTAACAGGACAATCGCGATCTTTGCAGCCAGGGATCTGCCGACGGCCATTTCTCAATCCTCCATGATATGTTCGGTATGATTACTCTTTGAAGGGCAAAATGAAATAGATGAGGTTCCCGCAAAGCTGGGGTTCGCTGCCGACCTCCCCGCCGTGAATCTCCACCACGTTTTTTACGAAGTTGAGCCCGTGGCCTTTCCCGCTGGTGTTGGCGCGCTCAACCCGGTAGCCTTCCTCGAAAATCCTTTTTGCCTGCTCGGGAGCGAGGGGATTGCCCGTGGTGAAGAAATTGAAGCGAACGCCGGGTTTGTCCGGGCCGAAAAAGTCTTTCAGGATCTGGCGGTTGAACGAAAACAGCCTGATGGTGTTTCCGTGCTGGTCTTTCATGGCCTCGGTGTACTTGAGGGCATTAGAAAAGAAGTTGTCGAAAACCTGGGATATCAGCCCCTTGTCCACAAAGAGGGTTACCTGTTCGTCGGGTACGTTTTCCAGCCGGTCGTCCATCGTGATGCCTTTTTTCGAGAACTGCTTCCCATAGCGTTCGACGAGCGGCTCGATGATTTCCGTCCTGAAATTGCACTCCTGTTTTCTCAGCACGTAAGTCCCCTTCTGGAAGTGGTCTTTCCGGAACAGGGTCTCCAGAAAGAGACTCGTGTGTTCGTAGTGTTTCGAAAGGGCCTTGTGCTCTTCGGTAAGCGCCGCATTCGTGCTCTTGAGCGTTTCAGAGGCGACCCGGAGCGCATCGGCAAGCGGGGTGCAGTTCAGTCCCGACTCTTTGGCGATTCGCCTGATCACATCCTCTATTTCCCTGTAGTTCAGGATCATTTTGCTGAGGCGAATCAGGAACAGCCTGTAGTACATGTTCGGCGTGATGACGTTGTGCTCGATGTCGGAGACGAGCTGATTGATGAACTTTATGTGGTTGATGTTCTGTTGGACTAGAAGCTTCTGGTGGAGATTGTAACCGATCCGGTTTGCAAACTTCTCCAGGAAGAAGTGCTTCCGCGCATCGATGCTCTGCTTGGGAGAGATCTCGAAAACGCCGAGAATGCGGCTCTGCCCGAGAAGAGGCAGATAGTTTGCCAGGGCTTCGTTTCCGCGGATCGGAAAGAGCAGGGTGTCTTCGGTTTCCACCGGGTTCTGTATTAGGCGGACGCCGTGGCCGAGGCGGTTCTCGGGTGCTATGAGGCCGCTCTGGCTCGTACAGACCAGCTCCAGGCGCGACCGCTTCGGATCAATTACGTAGAGGCGGCTCTCCAGGCCAAAGAACTCTTTCGGTACGCTCACGCAGATCTGGTACATGCTCTCGATAGTCGAGAATTCCTGGGCGAGGTCGAAGAAGGTTGCAAATGCCTCCTCCTGCAGGCGCTCGAAATTGTAGCGCGCGTAGCTTTCTTTCTTTTCTCTGACCCTTCGGATGATGCTGGCGGCCAGCTCCTGTGAGGTGGGGATGGCTCCGGGCTGGTTACCGCCGCCGGTACCGGTTCTATTCTCTGCCATAACAGCTCCCGGAAAAGATTTGTTCGCTCAGAAGCAGGATATCACTGGGTCCACAGGCGGGAATGTACCAAGTTACCATTCCTGTAACAAGCAGATTGAACAATCGGGCGCAAATCCGCGCATGTCCCATTTATTTCTTGTAATCATCATGGTGAGGTATCTGAGCGCTATTTAATCCCGAGTTTTGAAATAACCACATAAATTCATGATATAAGATCGTAAAATGAGAAGGAATCCGGAACGCCAACCCAGTCATAGACTGCCCTCGTCATCATGGGGGAGATCATCGAGACGGATTGCCGGCCCAAGGCCCATGCTGCATTTTCTCACTCCGGGAATGGTCTGATGGACATAATTCTGTATGAGGCTGAAGATGGAAAAACCAGCCTGGACGTTCACATCGATCATGAGACAGTTTGGCTGAATCAGCGTCAAATGGCCGATCTCTTTGCCAAAGACTCCGATACTATTGGGTTGCATATACGTAATATCTATAAAGAAGGTGAACTGGCTAAAGAGGGAACTACCGAGGAATCCTCGGTTGTACAAACCGAAGGCGAACGGACGGTCCGGCGGCGAATACGTTTCTACAACCTGGATGTAATTATCTCGGTCGGCTACCGGGTCAAATCGAAACGCGGGGTTCAGTTTCGTCAGTGGGCCACAAAGATTTTGCGCGAGCACCTGGTCCGCGGCTACACCATAAACGAGCAGCGCCTGCGCGAGCAGGACAGAAAGCTTGCGGAGCTGAGAGATACCGTCGCTTTACTGGAAAAAACGCTGGCGAATCAACCTGTGGGGCTGGATGAAGCCAAAGGATTGCTTCGGGTTATAACCGATTATGCCTACGCCCTGAGCACCCTGGACCGCTACGACCACGGAACGCTCATCGTTGAAGAGACCACCCGGCCTGCTCCATTCATTCTCACCTGCGAAACGGCAATGGAACTCGTTGAATCGATGAAAGCCGCGCATGGCGGCTTATTCGGAGTAGAAAAGGATAAAGGTCTTGAGAGTGCCCTTGGCGCAATCCAACAAACCTTCGATGGGCAGGAGCTGTACCCCAGCATCGAGGAAAAAGCGGCCAACCTGCTCTACTTTATAGTGAAGAATCATGCATTTGTAGATGGCAACAAGAGGATCGGGGCGGCTCTTTTCATTACCTATCTTGCAGCAAACGAGGCGCTGTATCGGCCGGACGGTTCAAAACGGATCGCCGATAATGCACTGGTTGCACTGACATTGCTGATCGCCGAAGCCAGGCCGGAGGAACGTGAAACGATCATTGCCGTGATCGTCAACCTTATCAATCGTTCGAATGCGTAAGCTGCTGCGATCATTGGCCGGCACAAGCAGATTTCACCCAAAGAACGGATAAGGCTTCGGGCAGGAGATGCCCTCGATCAGAAAAGGCCCCCTGTTTCCAGGAGGCCTTTTGTTTTACTTTGAGGCGACTGTATCCGAGACGGAATCGGTCGTCTTTCGATCTATCGTTCAGGGCTTACGCCGCTTTTTCCAGCTTCACCGCGCAGACCTTGTATTCCGGAATCTTGGCCTGCGGATCGAGGGCCGCGATGGTCAGGGTGTTTGCGGCTGCTTCGAAGTAGTGGAACGGGATGAACACGGTTCCCACATCCGTCGTCGTGCCCACGAGAGCCCTGACGGTGAGAGAGCCGCGCCGCGAGGTAACCTTTACCATTTCGCCGTTAGCCAGTTTGAGTCTTTCGGCATCCTGCGGGTTCACCTCGACGAAGCATTCCGGAGCGCATGCATTGAGCGCTTCCGACCGGCGGGTCATGGTGCCCGTATGGTACTGGAAGAGCACTCTTCCCGTCGTGAGCACGAACGGATATTCCTCGTCGGCAGGTTCCGCCGGCGGAATCCACTCGATTGCGTGGAATTTGCCCTTCCCCCTGCTGAACTTGTCTTTGTGGAGGAATTTGGTACCGGGGTGGTCCTTGGTCGGGCAGGGCCACTGGATGCCGGCCTTGTCCAGCCGCTCGTAAGTCATCCCGGCATAAGACGGGGTGATTCCCGCCATCTCGTCGAAGATGGCTTCCGCATCCGCATAATGCATCGGGTATCCCATGCGGGTCGCGATCTCGGCAAGGACTTCCCAGTCGGGCCGGGCCTGTCCGGGCGGCTCCACCGCCTTGCGCACGCGCTGGACGCGGCGCTCGGTATTGGAGAAGGTCCCTTCCTTTTCGGCAAAGCATGCCGCGGGAAGGACTACGTCGGCCAGTCTGGCGGTTTCGGTCAGGAAGATGTCCTGAACGACCAGGAAATCGAGCTTTTTCAAGCCCTCTTCCACATGGTGCAGGTCGGGGTCGCTGACCATCGGATTTTCTCCGATGACGAACAGGCCCTTGATCTGGCCCTTCGCGGCCGCATTGACCACTTCCACGATGGTCAGGCCGGGCTTTTCGGGAAGCTTTTCCACTCCCCAGTACTTCTCGAACTTCGCACGCGCTTCCGGCGACGTTACGGGCTGATACGCCGTGAGCACGTTGGGCAGGCAGCCCATGTCGCATGCTCCCTGGACGTTGTTCTGGCCGCGAAGCGGGTTTACGCCCCCGCCTTCGATGCCGATGTTGCCGCAGAGCATGGACAGGTTGGCAACGCTTTTGACCGTGTCGGTGCCGTTGATGTGCTGGGTGATGCCCATCGCGTACGCGATGGAAGCAGCAGGCGCCGACGCGTAGATGCGCGCCGCCCGGATCAGTTCGTCAGCGGGTATTCCCGTGATCTGCTCGACCCTCTCGGGCGTATAGGAGGAGACGGTCTTCTTCAGCGCTTCGAAATCTTCCGTCCGTTCTTCGACGTATTTCTTGTCGTAGAGTTCCTCCCTGATGATCACGTTCATCATGCCGTTGAGCCATGCCACGTCGGTGCCGGGCTTCTGGCGCAGCCAGACCTCGGCGAAATCGACCAGGTCGATCCTTCTCGGGTCTGCCACGATGAGCTTCGCCTTGCCGCTCACCACGGCGCGTTTCATAAAGGACGAAATCACCGGGTGCATTTCCCTGGTATTCGAACCGGTGACCAGGATTACATCGGACTGCTCGAATTCCTCGATGGAATTCGTCATTGCTCCACTCCCGAAAGCAGCGGCCAGACCGGCCACAGTCGAGGAGTGTCAGAGACGGGCGCAGTGGTCGACATTGTTTGTGCCGAACACCGCGCGTGCAAGTTTCGATATGAGGTAGTTTTCTTCGTTCGTGCAACGCGCCGAAGAGAACACCGCCAGGGAATCCGGGCCGGATGCGGCTTTTATCGCGCCGAACTTTTCGGCCACGAGCCCCAGGGCCTCGTCCCAGCTCGCCTCTTTCAGCTCGCCGTCTTTGTGGACCAGCGGGGTTTTGAGCCGATCGGGATGGTTGATGAAGTCGTTTCCGAAACGGCCCTTCACGCACAGGCTTCCCTTGTTGGGGCCTGGAATTTCCGCACTCGAGGTCACCTTGACCACTTCATTGTCTTTGACGTTGAGTTCGAGCTGGCATCCAACGCCGCAGTAGGTGCAGGTGGTGAGCGTTTTCTTTAGTTCCCACGAGCGTCCCTTGAATCGTGCCTGGCGCGAGGTGAGCGCTCCCGTCGGGCAGACCGAAACGCACTCGCCGCAGAAAGCGCAGTTCGAATCCTTGAGCGCTTTGTTGTCGAAGGTGGTGATGAAGGAGTCGGAGCCGCGCGCGGCAATATCGATTACCCCGTTCACCTGGATGGACAGGCAGCCCCGGACGCAGCGGCCGCACAGTACGCATTTGTTCGGGTCGCGAACTATTGCCGGGTTCGAAAGATCAACCGGCTTGGGCACGAAATCGGACTTGAAGCGGACCTGTTCGATGCCGTGCTCGTAGGCCAGGTTCTGGAGTTCGCACTCGCCGTTTTTCTCGCACATGAGGCAATTATGGTCGCCGTAGGCGAGCAGGAGTTCGAGAACGGTCCGCCGGACCCGGAAAAGCCGGTCGGTGTGCGTCGAGATTTTCATCCCGTCCGTTGCGGGGGTGGTGCAGGAAGGCGGGAGGCCGCGCATGTTTTCTATCTCTACGATGCACAGTCGGCAGCCGCCGTAAGCGGGCATCCTGGGATGGTAGCAAAGGGTCGGGATATGAATGCCATTCTCCCTGCAAACTTCGAGAACCGTTTGCCCTTTCTTTCCCTGGACACTCTTTCCATCTACAGTGAGTGTCAGTTTATCGTCCATATGTTCTTGTTCGTCCCTTTTTGAATTGGATCCATTTTACGGTTTTCCCCGGATCAGCGCCTCCCCGCCTGGATCGGGCGAGGAGATCCGGGGCCGTTTGCTAGTCGATCGCGTGATACCTGCAGGCCAGAATACATGAGCGGCACTTGATGCACTTGCTCAGGTCGATCGAGGCCGGTTCCTTCTTCTTCCAGGTAATCGCCCTGGCGGGGCAGGCCGCAGCGCAGGCGCCGCACATTTTGCAGTTTTCCTCGTTTACCCTGAACTTGATCAGGGGGATGCAGACCCTGGCCGGGCATTCCTTCTTCAGGATGTGCGCCTCGTATTCCTCGCGGAAGTGACGGACTGTGGAGAGCGCCGGGTTGGGGGCGGTCTGCCCCAGGCCGCAAAGCGAGCCGGCCTTGACGTCTTCGGCGAGCGCCACGAGCTGGTCGAGGTCTTCCATCGTTGCGGTTCCCTGGGTGATGGAAGTCAGGATCTCGAGCATCTTCTTGGTGCCGAGCCGGCACGGAATGCACTTGCCGCACGATTCTTTCTGGGTAAACGTGAGGAAGAACCTGGCCATGTCCACCATGCAGGTGTTCTCGTCCGTGACGATGAGTCCGCCCGAACCCATGATCGCGCCGAGCTGTGTCAGGTTTTCGTAATCCATCGGGACGTCGAAATGCGAAAAGGGGATGCAGCCGCCCGAAGGGCCGCCCGTCTGAGCGGCTTTGAATTTGCGCTTGTTGGGAATGCCGCCGCCGATCTCCTCGATCACCTCGCGCAGCGGCGTGCCCATCGGAATTTCGACCAGGCCGCTGTAGGAAATCTTTCCGGCAAGGGCGAAAACTTTCGTCCCTTTGCTCTTTTCCGTTCCCACCGAGGCGAACCAGTCGCCGCCTTTCGTCATGATGACCGCGATATTGGCGAAGGTCTCGACGTTATTGATGTTGGTCGGTTTTCCGAAAAGGCCTTTGACGGCCGGGAAGGGCGGACGCGGATTGGGCATGCCGCGCTTGCCTTCGATGGAGGCCATGAGGGCGGTTTCTTCACCGCATACGAAAGCGCCGGCCCCGAGCTTCACTTTGATGTCGAAATCGAAGTTCGACCCGAAGATGCCCTTTCCGAGAAAGCCGCGCTCCCGCGCCTGGTCGATCGCTGTGAGGCAGCGCTCGTATGCCATGGGATACTCGGCCCGGACGTATATGTAGGCTTTGGTAGCGCCGATCGCATAGGCGGCAACCATCATGCCTTCCAGCACGCTGTGCGGGTCGCCTTCGAGAACGGCGCGGTCCATGAACGCGCCGGGATCGCCCTCGTCGGCGTTGCAGATCAGGTACTTCTGGTCAGCTGCCGAGCGGTTGCAGAACTCCCATTTCATTCCGGTGGGAAACCCTCCACCCCCTCTACCCCGCAGACCCGAACGCTTCACCTCGTCGATGACTTCCTGCTGGGTCATGCCGAGGGCCTTTTTGATGCCCTCGTAGCCGCCGGCCTCGATATAGTCGGAGATGTCTTCGGGGTTGATGAAGCCGCAATTGCGGAGCACGATCCGGCGCTGCGGCTTGAAGTACTTCATATCCCTGAAGTTGAGGACCTTGTCCTTGGTCTTGGGGTCCATGAAGAGCAGCCGTTCGACGCGCCCGCCTTTCACGATGTCCGTTTCCACGATGTCGGCCACGTCCTCGGGCTTCACGTTGCAGTAGAAGGTGCCTGCCGGCATGATCATCACCGTAGGTCCCTGCTGGCAAAATCCATGGCAGCCGGTGAACTTCACTTCCACCGAGCTGCTCAGGCCGGCCTTCTTCAGTTCCTCTTCCAGGTTGGAAAAGATCAACTTCGCTTTCTGGGATTCACATCCGGTGCCCCTGCAAACGAGGACCTGACGTTCGAATCCCGGTTGTACCCTAATTGCCGGTTCCATCCAGAATCTCCGTTATTTTTTCAGGTTTTACCCGACCATGGGTGTCCTTGTTCACGAACATTGCAGGCGCGAGAGCGCATGCACCGATACAGGCGACCGTTTCCAGGGTGAATTTCCCGTCGGGAGTAGTCTGGCCGGGTTTGACTCCGAGCCGGTTCTCGACTTCTTCGAGTACCCGGGCGCCTCCCATGACGTGGCATGCGGTGCCCTGGCAGACCATGATCGTGTTCTTTCCTACCGGGTTGAACTTGAACTGTGCGTAAAATGTGGCTACACCGTAGACCTCCACCGGAGAAATCCGGCAGAACTTTGCTGCCGCATCCATGGCTTCGGGCGACAGGTAGCCAAACTCGCCCTGAATGTCCTGAAGTATCGGGATCAGGGCATCGCGCGTGCCATGATGGCGTGAAAAGATTTCCTGGAGCTTTTCCTTCATTTCCATCTCCCTGTGAATTTCTTGAAGCGGGCGCATACTTCCGGGATGCCCGCAGCTTATTGCCTGGCATTCTGGTGACAGCCGCTCCCGAGGCGGCGGTGTAATGGTGCTGTATCAATGGGCATTACGCGGCGTTCTGTCCGGCACTCCTTCCGACGAAGGCAGATAGAGACTCCGCAATGGGATTGTCCTGAAAAAGGCCGTAATTCGCTGAGCAGTCCAAAGGACCGGATGCCTCGAAAGGGGCTGAGGGCGGCTGGGGAGTCAAGGTGGCGTTGAAGCGCTTGAAATCCAAAACTGGAAAAAAAGCCGCGGGAATTCGAACAATCAATTTTCGGAAAAAGCGTATCTGCACGTCAACTGCACTGAGAACGAGAATATACCGGCATCGTAATGCCGGCTTCCGGGCTGCAGATCAATCTTAAAGAATTCGATCAACGAAAACAATAACAAAATCTGGTCTGGAATACCGCTTCCCGAAGAACGTGCAAAGGGTGCGATTATTTCTCCCAATCTATTTGCGTTCTTCCTTTCTGCTCATTTACTGGTAAAATCTCCCAACCTTTTCAAGCAGGGGACGGGGAGAGAATTGCTCAAGGAAATCTCGATACATAATTTCGCGATTATCCGCGATCTGGAAATCGGCTTTCAGCCCGGTCTGAACGTCATTTCGGGAGAGACGGGCGCGGGAAAGTCCATCCTGGTGGGGGCGGTTAATCTGATATTGGGCAGCCGCGCTTCGCAGGAGATGGTCCGCACCGGAGCGGCTGAGGCAAGCGTGGAGGCGGTCCTTTCTCATGCAGCGACGGGAATCTGCGCCCAGCATCTGCAAAGCTGGGGAATAGAGCCCGGTCCGGAGC
>JAEZXS010000266.1 GCA_023442755.1 Pseudomonadota bacterium
CTATATAGCTGTCATGGGGACCGTCGTGCCCTACGGTTTCTACTCGGCCGAGATCAGCCTCGTACGTTCGACCAGGGCATGTGTGACCGCAACCCTGGAGCCGATCAGCGCCGGCTTTATCGCCTACTTCTTCCTCGGCGAGTTGCTCGGACCCCTGCAGATCCTGGGCGGCATACTCGTGATGGCATCCGTCACCCTGCTGCAGATCGGGCGCGAGCACGACATGAATACTTCTCATTTGATCCGCAAGCGGGCGGAGCAGATATCGGCCGGGCAAAACGGCAATGCGCCTGCACGAGGCTGAAAGCCTTGCCGGCCGAGTCCCCGAATGCACCTTCATTCGAAGGCGAAACGACGCCCCGCCCTTACCTGATCCTGCGGAAAAAGCTATAATATTCGTGAGTACTTACAATGTGGATGTGCACACCGGCTGGACGGAATGGCAGGATTCTTGCCATTCCGGGCGGTGTGGGCGAAACTTCTTTCTGGTCTTGACAAAAGGATCAAATATTACTAGGTTTTTTTAGCACTCTTTCCGGCTGAGTGCTACCAAAACAGGAGCCGAACAGACGTGGTCAAGCTAAATCAAAGAGATCAGACCGTCCTGGAAGCGGTAATCACCGATTATATCGAAACCGGTGAGCCCGTCGGATCCCGTACTATCTCCAAAAGAAGCGGCATGAGCGTCAGTCCGGCAACTATCCGCAATGTCATGGCAGACCTCGAGGAAATGGGTCTTCTGCTGCAGCCGCATACCTCCGCCGGTCGCATACCCACGGTTAAGGGACTGCGCCTGTACCTCGATTCCATCATGCAGTCCCGGCAGCTCAATGCGCAGGAGCGGGGAATCATCTGCGATGCGCTCCAGAACAGACCCCAGGACATGAAAGACCTCCTGCACCGGACATCGAGGATCCTATCGCAATACTGCAGACAGACGGGCGTCGTCCTCTGGCCGAGACTCACCGTCACGCGGTTCAAACACATAGAATTCATACGGGTCGGTCCCGACCGGGTGCTGGTTGTGCTCATCTCCAAGGCTGGTCTGGTGCACCAGACCCACATCATATGGACGGACGAACTCAGTCAGGATGAACTCGACAAGCATGGCCGGCTTGTTAACGAACTGCTTGAAGACGTGCCCCTGTCCATGGTCAAGGAGAGGCTGCTCGAAGAGATGCGCAGTGAAAAGGCGCTTTTCGACCAGTTGTTTTCACGTGCCCTGACGCTTGCGCAGCAGGCCATTCAGAATTCTCTCGAAGACAGTGAAATTTACATAGAAGGTCAAACAAATCTTTTCAATAATCCGGAATTTGCCGATGTAGCCAGGATGAGGCGCATCCTGCACACTTTCGAGGACAAGTCGAGGATTATCCGGCTGTTGGATATGACGATGAAGGCATCGTCCGGTATTCAGATCATCCTTGGAACCGAAAACGAGCTGCAGGATATGCAGGAGATGAGCCTGATTTCATCCCCGTACGGTCGGGGCGGAACCCCGCTCGGGGTGCTCGGTGTTATCGGGCCTCTTCGGATGGATTATGCGCGAATCATCCCGGTAGTGGAATTCACGGCCAAGTTCTTGAGCCAGATGCTCGATCCGGCTGATGAAAGCTGATGGGCCGATCCTCTTCCGCTGCTATTTTCGCTGAATTCATGAAGCGACGACTTATATTGGCTGAACCAAAAGGAGGAAGAAATTCTGATGTCCGTTGAAGATACCCAAAACAGCGATTCCAAACCTGAGGAACAGGCTGAACAGGGGGCCGTTGCGGAGGGCTCCGGAAAGGAAAGCAAGAGCGTGGAAGAGCTTCTTGCTGAAAAAGAAGAAGAACTCAAACAGGCAAACGACCGGATTCTCCGGATGGCTGCCGATTTCGACAATACGCGAAAGCGCCTCGACAGGGAAAAGACAGAAGGCGTCCTGTATGCCAACGAGAGTATTCTGCGGGGACTTCTTCCGGTACTCGACAATCTCGAACGTGCCCTGGAACACGGCGATAAGGACGAGAACTGCCAGGGGGTTATCGAAGGCGTGCGGATGACGCTCAAGAGTTTTCTGGACGTTCTGGCAAAGTATGGAGTGAACCAGTTCGAGTCCATAGGCCAGCCGTTCGACCCCAATCGACATGAAGCGGTTACGCAGGAACAGACTTCGGAATACCCGGACATGACGGTGACGAAAGAGTTTCACAAAGGATATATGCTGCGGGAAAGGCTTCTTCGGCCGGCAATGGTCGGAGTTGCACGGAACCCGAAAGCGGAGACGGAATGAAACGCGGGTAGTATATGACGGAACCTGGTAAGAAAGCGGGAAGCACTGCAACGCAATTTGCGAACTGAGACTTAAAGGGTAAAAGATTCTCGAAGGAGGAATAAATGAGTAAAGTAATAGGAATTGACCTTGGTACTACCAATTCGGTCGTTGCGATAATGGAGGGCAAAGAGCCGAAAGTGCTGACCAATGCCGAAGGAAGCCGCATTACCCCTTCCATGGTGGCCATCACCGACAGCGGGGAACGACTGGTTGGGCAGGTCGCCAAACGGCAGGCTATCACCAATCCCGAAAACACCGTCTTTGCCGTCAAGAGGTTGATAGGCCGGAAATTCGATTCGAAGGAAGTCCAGGACGACGTTAAAGTCATGCCGTACAAGATAGTGCGTGCTTCCAACGGGGATGCTCATATCCAGATCCGGGGCAGGGACTACAGCCCCACCGAAATCTCCGCCTTTATCCTGATGAAGATGAAGCAGACGGCCGAGGACTACCTCGGAGAAAAGGTCACCGATGCGGTCATCACGGTGCCCGCCTACTTCAACGACAGCCAGCGCCAGGCAACCAAGGACGCCGGCAAGATCGCCGGGTTGAACGTTCTGCGGATCATCAACGAGCCGACTGCCGCCTCGCTCTCCTACGGCCTCGACAAGAAGAAGGACGAGAAGATCGCGGTGTTCGACCTCGGCGGCGGGACGTACGATATTTCGATCCTTGAAATCGGGGAAGGCGTCTTTGAGGTCAAGTCGACCAACGGGAACACGCACCTCGGCGGTGAAGACTTCGACCAGCGCATCATCGAATGGCTGGCGACGGAGTTCAAGAAGGATCACGGGATCGATCTGCGAAACGACAAAATGGCTCTCCAGCGTCTGAAGGAAGCGGCCGAGAGGGCAAAGATCGAGCTGTCTTCCACCATGGAGACCGAGATCAATCTGCCGTTCATCACCGCGGACCAGACCGGGCCGAAGCATATGAACCTGAAGCTTACGCGCGCAAAGCTGGAATCGCTGGTCGAGGACCTGATCGACAAGCTGGTCTCCCCGATGCAGCAGGCGCTCAAAGATGCGGGCATCTCCCGCAACAATATCGATGAGGTGATCCTGGTCGGCGGTATGACCCGTATGCCTCGCGTGCAGCAGAAGGTCCAGGAGTTCTTCGGAAAAGAGCCCCACAAGGGCGTGAACCCCGACGAAGTGGTTGCGGTCGGAGCCGGGATTCAGGGCGGCGTGCTGCGAGGCGACGTCAAAGACGTTCTGTTGCTCGACGTGACCCCGCTTTCCCTGGGTATCGAAACCCTGGGCGGCGTCATGACCAAGCTGATCGAGCGCAATACGACCATTCCGTCCAGGAAGAGCCAGATCTTCTCGACGGCAACCGACAATCAGACGGCGGTATCCATCCACGTGCTCCAGGGTGAGCGCGAAATGGCCTCGGACAACAAGACCCTCGGCAGGTTCGAACTGGTCGGTATTCCGGCCGCTCCGCGGGGAATTCCGCAGATCGAGGTCACCTTCGACATCGACGCCAACGGGATCGTACACGTCTCGGCCAAGGACCTGGCGACCCAGAAGGAACAGTCCATCCAGATCACCGCTTCGAGCGGCCTGAGCGACTCCGAGATCAAGAACCTGGTCAAGGAAGCCGAGCAGCACTCGGAAGAGGACAAGAAGAAACGCGAACTGGTCGAAACCAAGAACCAGGCGGATACGCTCATCTACAGCACGGAAAGAACGATGCGCGAAATGGGCGACAAGATCGACGCCCAGACGAAGCAGGACATCGAGGCCCAGATCGCCAAACTCAGGGCGACTATGGAAGGCAACGACAAAGACGCCATTCAGAAGGATATAGACCAGTTGATGCAGATATCGCACAAGGTGGCCGAAGAGGCGTACAAGAAAGCGGGCGGCCAGCAGGCCGGAGCTGCCGGGCAGGCTGGTCCGGGACCTGAGGGCGCCGGGAAGAAGCCCGATGAGGACGTTGTCGACGCCGATTTCGAGGAAGTGAAGAAATAGGCGGAGCCATAAATTTGGCCATTTGATCTTCCCATAATAGAATTTCCGATGTATTAAGGGGCACGCGGGATTATATCGCGTGCCCTGTTCTATTTTCTCGCTCCCGCGCTGTCTTTTCGAATGGGCTGCGATTCGGCAATGAGTCAATATTTTGTGGTGTATTATCGTACGAGGCTCTCTACTCATGAAATGGAACTCAAAAGGCGCATTCGCTCTTTTATTCATTCTCGCTGTGATGCTCTCCGGCTGTGCCGGCGGAGGACAGCAAAGACCATCCTCCGGGGAAGCACCCGCATTTTCTCCCGTCTCGCCGCCTGAAGCAGAGGAATTGTGGCGCCAGGGAGAGCAGGCCTATAAGGAAGGCAAAGTCCCCAATGCTATCAGCGCGTGGGAGAAAATAGTCCGGAAATTCCCCAGCACGGCGGTGTCCGCCCGGGCGCTGAACCGGCTGGGTGAAGTCTACCTGGGCCAGGGACAGCCGGATAAGGCGATTCAGTATTTCGATTACGTGGTCTATGCATTTCCGAGATGGGAAGGAGTATCCGCCGCCAGGCTCAACCAGCTGCGGGCGCTCGCCCAGCTTGGAAAGAAGAAGCAGGCGATGAAAGAGGCCGTCGCCCTGTGGGAGTCTTCCGCGGATAAGCCGGATGTGCGGTTCGGCCTCGCCGAACTGGCGATCGGGCTCTATGCGGCGGACAACGACATCGAGACGGCGTTCGACTGGTGTATCTCGGGATTTTCCGTCGCCGGCGCTCCGGCCCAGAAAGCCGCGCTGACAAAGGAAACCAACGACGTTTTGTCCAGGGCCGATGAGGGGCTCGTCCGGAAACTCTACAAGAAGAACCCTTCACCTTTCATGAGGGCCTTTCTCGATTATCGCTACGCCCGGATCGAGATGCAAAAAGGACAGAACGACATGGCAAACGAGCGCCTGAGGTCGATTCTTGCCCAGAACCCCGGCCATCCGCTGGAACCCGAGATCCAGGCGACCGTGCGTGGGAGCAAAGTCGCGACCGCTGCAGGTCCCGCCGGCCCCGCGGTTCTCCCCAACGTCCAGCCCAGCGGCCCGGTCAATGCCGATCGGATCGGCGTTCTCGTCCCGCTGAACGGTCCGCATGCCAAGTATGGCGAAATGGTGGTGCGCGGTCTCAACATGGCCAATTCCGACTGGAACGAGAAATACCCCGACCAGAAGGTCACACTGGATATCAAGGATGCCGGATCGGAATCCGCGACCGCTGTGGCGTCCTTCAACGACCTGGTGCAGGGTGGCGTGCTGGGAGTGATCGGACCTCTCGGCGCGCAGGCGACCAAGCCCGTTGCGCCGCTTGCGAGCAAGAGCGGGATCCCCCTGCTTACGCTCACGCAAAAAGAGGACGAACCCACCGATAGCTCCTACGTGGTGCACGTATTCATCGACAGCCGCGACCTTGTGAGGACACTCGTCCGGTACTGTCGTGAAAAGCTCAAATACGAACGCTTCGCGGCTCTCTTTCCCGACGACCGCTACGGGCAGCGGCTGGCGAAGATATTCGCGGAGGTTGTCCAGGAACAGGGCGGCACCATGATCGCCAGCGCTTCGTATAAAGAAAAGAGCACGGATTTCAACGAACCGCTTCAAAAGCTGATGACGATCGCAAAGAAAAACGCTCCTCTTTCGGCTCCGGAAGGGACTCCCTTCGAAGCCCTCTTCATACCCGCCCCGGTGCAGTCGGTTGCGCTTATCGCCCCGCAGCTTCCCTACAACAACATAGTCGGAACGACCCTGCTGGGGCCCAATCTGTGGAGTGAGGCCCCGCTGGTGCAGCAGGGCGGGACCTTCGTGGACCAGGCGCTCTTCGCGACGTCCTTTTACCCGGACAGCGACAACCCGCGCATCAAGGCGTTCAGGGAAAAATTCGAATCGCTCTATGGAACAACCCCATCCTACCTGGAAGCCCAGGCCTACGACGCTCTGAGTCTGCTTCTGCAGGCGCGTGCAACGGCCCGGGGCGGACCGGCCGACCGCAACGCTGTGCTTCAGAACCTCTTGCAGGTGAAGGGATTCAAGGGGATTGCCGGGACTTACAGCGCTGGCCCGAAAGGGGACCTCGACCTGCAATATACGATATTGCAGGTTGTAAACGGACAGCTTACGCAGGTTTATCCGAAATGACGGAACGGGGCTTCATTGCTAATCTCTTGACACGGAGCCCGTTAGTTTTATAATTGCAAACGAGCGGAAATGCGCCCGGATTTGGATATTGCAAGGAGGATTGATAAATGCCAATCTACGAGTACGAATGCCTTAAATGTGGGAAGACTTCCGAAGC
>JAEZXS010000292.1 GCA_023442755.1 Pseudomonadota bacterium
CCCTGGTGCAGGCCACGTAGAGCAGTCTCCGTTCTTCCTCGATGGAATCCCCCGAGGAGCCCTCGCCTTCCGTCCCGACCGACCTCCAGTGGGGCAGGATGTTGTTCTCGCAGGCAACCAGGAACACCGTATTGAATTCGAGGCCCTTGGAGGCATGGATCGTCGAGAGCCGCACCCCGCGGTCTTCGTCCTCGTCGTCCTCGTCGCTGTGCAGCGCGCAGTCCTCCAGGAATTCGTCGACCGTTTCCTTGCCCTCGGCGATGCTGAGCAACTCGTTGATGTTTTCCAGGCGCGAAACCATCGTGCTGTCTTCCCCGTCCCCGGCAAAGCTCTCCAGGTGCTTCTCGTAGTTCGTGAGTTCGATTACCGTTTCCAGGGCTTCCTTGGGCCGCAGGTTCTTTATCTGGTCGAGGATGAAAAGGACCATGCCGATCCCCTCGGCCGCCTTCTTGAGCCCCAGCTTCTTCTGGATGGCAACCGGGGCCTTCTCCTGCAGGGACGCTTCCGGCATGTCGATCGATCTGATCCTCTCTATCGATTTTTTGCCGATGCCCCGCTTCGGAGCATTCAGGATGCGCTCGAAGCCAATATCGTCCTTCGGGTTGACCGCGCAGGTGAGATAGCTGGTCAGGTCCTTGATCTCCCGCCGCTCGAAAAAGGAAACCCCACCGACGAGCTTGTAGGGCACCCCCATCTCGTTGAACGCCTTTTCGATGATCCGGCTGACGAAAGATGTCCGGTAAAGGACCGCCATCTTTTCGAACGGGATGCCTTCACCGCGGTAGGCCCTGCATTTGTTGGCCACCCAGCGGGCTTCGAGGTACCCGTTTTCAAACCCTCTGAGTAAGGGAAGGTTACCGGGCCTTGTGCTGAAGCAGTTCTTCTTGATCTCTTCGTTGTTGAAACTGATGATCTCGTTGCCCAGTTCGACGATGGGCGAGGAAGAACGGTAGTTCTGTTCGAGCAGGAAGATCTTCGTCCCCTCGTATTCCTTGGGAAACTGGACGAAATAGCTCGGCTCCGCCCCCCGGAAGCTGTAGATCGACTGCGAAAAGTCGCCCACAACGGTGATGTTCCCGTTGTTGACCAGCAGTTTTACTATGGCATTCTGGATGGCATTGGAATCCTGGTGCTCGTCCAGCAGGATGTACTGAAACAGCTCCCGGTATTTTTCCCGAATCTGGGAATTCCTGTTCAACAGGTTGAGCGCATGGACCAGGATGTCGTCGAAATCGACCGCGTTCGCTTCTTTGAGCTTTTTGTTATAGACCTCGAAAATCATGTCCAGCTTCCGGAATTCCCGGACGGAACGGATGTAGAGGTCGGCCGAAGAGGAGTTCTTCGCCCTGCCGATGTGCGACCGTATTGCCCGGGCATACTTTCCGTCCATGCTGAACGTGTTTTCCAGGATGTTTTTGATCAGCCCGAACTGGTCGCTCGAATCGTAGATGGTGATCGGGTTCTTGAAGCCGATTTCCTCGGCATGCTGTTTCAGGATCTGCAGCATTGCGGAGTGGAAAGTCCGGACCCAGGGAAATTCCTTCACACTGCGGCCGGTGGTTTTCGTGAGCCGCTCTTTGAGTTCGCTTGCCGCCTTGTTCGTGAAGGTGATGCAGAGAATGCGCGCAGGCTCGAACCTGGCGACGTTTACCAGGTATTCGAATTTGGCGACTATGGTGGAGGTCTTGCCCGCCCCGGCGCCCGAACAGATCAGAGCCGGCCCGTTCAGATGCTCTACGGCCGCTTTCTGTGATGGCGATAATGAAGACAACTTGCCGTTCTCCTGTGGAATGTGGCGCGGACCGCATGCTGCAGCGACTCCCGCGCGAAAGACATTTTTAATTTTACCGCTTTTTGCACTGCGTCTTTACCCCAAAACTCGAAATTTTACTAGTCACGGATCATAATAAGCCCACCGCATCTTGGAGAATCATCCTGCCCATTGCCGCTCCCATTCGGAAGTCATATAATTTCATCCGGTTCCAACGTGCGATTTTTTGCCCCGACAGCAGTGAACGCAGATTTTTCCGGATATGGGACTGAGGCTGTGGCAGCACAATGCTTTCCCGCGTGGACTGCGGACGGGGCGGGTAAAGTCCGGACTATCCGCAG
Organism: Pseudomonadota bacterium; assembly: GCA_023442755.1. Lineage (GTDB taxonomy): Bacteria > Desulfobacterota > Syntrophobacteria > Syntrophobacterales > Syntrophobacteraceae > SbD1. Next base: position 2,113 of record JAEZXS010000292.1, read on the forward strand.
ATTTCGGGGATTTACGCAGATTTTCGCAGATTTTTTTCGGGTATGGGTCTGCAGCGGCGCAAGATCCCTGCTTTCCGCAATGAAGGTTCCATGCCGTGGCCCGGGAGCGGGAGATCAGGAGCATATGCCGGATTTCCGCTCAAAGTGGTGATTGGGTTTCACCCCAATCGGTTATGTCCTTAATCTGCGCGAATCTGCGAAATCTGCGGATAAGCGCCCTTTTGCCGCAGAAGTACCTGAACCCGCATCGTTACAGCTTTGGCCGCCATCCCGCGGATTTTTTCGGATATGGGACTGAGGCGATGGGGTCGCACAATGCTTTCCCGCGTGGACTGCGGACGGGGCGGGTAAAGACCGGACTATCCGCAGATTTCGGGGATTTTCGCAGATTTCTTCGGGTATGGGTCTGCAGCGGCGCAAGATTCCTGCTTTCCGCAATGAAGGTTCCATGCCGTGGCCCGGGAGCGGGAGATCAGGAGCATATGCCGGATTTCCGCTGCAAAGTGGTGATTGGGTTTCACCCCAATCGGTTATGTCCTTAATCTGCGCGAATCTGCGCGAATCTGCGCGAATCTGCGGATATTCGCCTTAGCTTTTTCCGTCGTTCCGCAGCTTTAAAGGAGTGAGTCATGGTCAACGAGAGCTTTTCACGAAAGATCGGCTTCCTGCGCGCCGGGTGGTGGCTCGTGCACGTCGCGGGCATCACGGTCGTGTACATATTGGGACATTTCCTCTGGAGGTGAGCCATGCTGAGGCATTTCATGCGATACAAGCCCGGCTGGTGGGTGCTTCACATCATCATGATCGGGCTGACCTTCTATCTGGGACACATGATGAAATTCTAATTCCAGGATTGCCATGAAAAAAAGCACTCTTTTGTCGGCCCTTGTCCTCCTGGCATTCGGCGGCCTTCTGCTCCACTACCGCATACATAACTTCATGGTCGCCGATAAGCTGAATCCGGGAATCACCATTTTCAGCGGCACTCTTTTCAACGCCACCCTCTTTCCGCTGATCGATCTATTCCTGGTCACCGCCCTTTTCCTTTCCAGAAAAACGGCAGTATACGGGTACGTTCTGAACGGCATGCTGGTTATCTACGGCACCATTTTCATGACCCACTTCAGCATTGCCCAGCTCATCGCCAAACCCGTTCCGCTGTTTTCCATACCCCTGAATTCGACTCTCCCGGACATTGCGATCCTCTGGGCGGATTTCTTCGTCGGGAAAGCCCTTTACGATCTCTACACCAAAGGCCCCCGGTAAGATTTCTCATCCGGGAAAAGATTTCATCCTCAGGAGTTCGAACTGCATGCTTCAAACGATCTATCTTCCCAAACTGGACAGAACCGTTACGCGTCTGGGCCTGGGCGCATTGCCGATGGGCCCCCTCCAACGCAAGCTGACTCCCGGGCAGGGTGCGGAAGTCGTGCGGGCCGCCGTCGAAAACGGAATCACCTTCATCGACACGGCAACCAGCTACGGCACCTATGAACACATCGCGCTCGGGTTGAAAGGCTGGCAGGGAACGGTAACCGTTTCCACCAAGACAATGGCCAAACAGGACCGCAACGCGGCCCGAGAACACATAGAAAAGGCCCTCACCTCGCTTGGGCGCGACAGGATCGACATCATGCTCTGCCACTGCGCGCGCACCGTTTTCAGCGAAGACCTCTGGGGCCCGACGCTCGAAGAACTTGTCGCCGCGCGTGAAAAGGGGCTCATCGGGATGGTCGGCATGAGTTCCCATACGATAGAGGGCGTCCGCGCCGCTGCCCGGCACCCCGAAATCGACGTCATTCATCCGCTCATCAATATCAAGGGCATGGGAATCATAGACGGGACCCGAGATGAAATGCTCGACGCCATACGCGAAGCGCATGCCGCGGGCAAGTTCATCTACGCCATGAAAGCCCTTGCGGGAGGCAATTTCGTGCCCCAGCGGGAGGAGGCTTTTCGATTCGTATTCGGCCAGGATTGTATAGACGCGGCCGTAGTGGGCATGGTGACGCCGCTCGAAGTGGAATGGAACGTCCGGTTTGCCTCCGGGCTTGCCATTCCCGAAGAACTTTCTATAAATACCGCGCTTCACAGCAAAAGCCTGAATATCCTGGAGACCATCTGCAAGGGTTGCGGCGAATGCGTGACCCACTGCGAGAACCAGGCCCTGTCGGTGGTGGACGGGAAGGCAAAAGTCGATCGCGAACGCTGCATCCTGTGCGGGTACTGCGCCCCCCACTGCGAGATGTTTGCAATACGGTTTGTGTAATCAGACAATACACGAGCAGCCAGGCTGCAGTAAGGCCGCGAAGAAGAACCCTTCTTTTCTGTGGGAGCGGCTTCCAGCCGCGATTGAACAGCTATGTTACGCCCGGCGCGTGGTTCGCCGGGTAACATTTTCAGGCAGATGCGTACACCCATAGAAAGCGGCGATTTTGAGAAATGTCCTCTGTCCGATTGTAGTTTTTCTACTCGTACCCGAGCACCTTCCGAACCTCTTTTCTCACTTCGGAAAACTCTCTTTCAAAATCCGGGTTCTGCATTGCGAAGGCGGCGAAGACCGTTCCCGCCGCCCGCCCCGCCTCCACGTCACTTCGGTAATGGACCCCACAAACCATGCGGTTTCGGGCATACTGTGCCGCCCTGTCGAATAACTCGGCCTTTTTCTCCGGGACCATGTCGGCCAGAACGATGGCAGTGAAATAGCTGAACGTGGAGTGACCGCTCGGATAGGAACCTCCCGTTGCATCATCGACGCAGGCCTTGACCTCCCGGCTGGCCAGGAAAGGACGCGGCTTGCCCCAGAACGATTTCACCGCCCTGATGGGTGGAGCGCCGCTCTTCCCCAGTCTTTCGAAAAACGCGCCGGCCAGAGGACAGTTTTCCGGAGTGAACTTGGGGCCGAATACCCCGGAGGCAAACTGGAAGACGCTCAGGCGATTATCGGAAACCGCCGAGGCGGCCTCCGCAGGGGTCAGGTTCTTCTGAATCTCGACGATCTCGGCTACCTCGGCATCGGCTTGTACGGAACCGACCGGGGGCGGCGGAGGGAGCAGCACGATCAGGTTCACCTGCTCGGGAGAAGAGGAACGTTCCGCTGCAGGAATCGCCTGGGGGGCGCTCAGAGCCAGGATCACCGCAAGAAACAGGACTTTCGCCCTCTGTCGCATCATTCGAACCTCCTTTTCGGCAGGTGGTAAGTCTGAAGGAATGACGTTCTTGAAAAACCGGGAAATGTCCGGCTCAATGCGCTGTCCGTTCTCCTGCCTTGTGCAGGAGCATTATAAGGATGGCCGCCGCCAGCAGGCAGGCGACCAGGAAGACGATCCCCCCGTTGAAAGAACCGGTAAGGTCACGAATGAACCCCAGGACGTAGGGTCCTGCGAAGCCGCCCAGGTTGCCGATGCTGTTTATCATGGCAATGGCCCCGGCGGCCGCTGTCGTCGTGAGAAAAGATGCGGGTATCGACCAGAAGGGGCCGAAGGACCCGTAAATTCCCATTACCGCCACAGTAAAGAAGAACATGGAAACCGGGATGCTGGTTTCTGCCAGGACTACGCTTCCGGCAAGCCCTATTGCACCGGTCAACATGCCTGCGACCGTGTGGTAGCGGCGTTCGCCCGTTTTGTCCGAGTGCCTGCCAATAAAGTACATCGCGAAGAAGCCGAATATGTAGGGCACCATCACCAGGAATCCCACCATCTGGTTGCTCAGGCCGGAGGATAAGGCTTTCACGAGGATAGGCAAGAAGAGGGTAACCCCATAAAACCCGCACACCCAGGCAAAGTAAATGCCGGAGAGGATCAGCACATCCCGGTCGGAAAGCGCCTGCAGCAGGGTATAGTGATTGCGCTGCCGCTTGGCGGCCCTCTCCTCGGCAAGCTTTCCGGAGAGCCAGTTCCGTTCCTCGTCGCTCAGCCACCTGGCATCCTCCGGCCTGTTCGTCAGGTAGAAGGGCGTGACTATGCCCAGGATCAGCGATGGAATCGCCTCCAGTATGAACAGCCACTTCCATCCGGCCCAGCCCAGCCAGGTAATGCCCAAAAGGTATGCGGAAAGCGGGGCGGCGAGCATGTTGCAGACCGGAAGAGACATCATGAAGAATGCAACGGATTTCGCCTGGTCCCGGGAACGGGACCAGGTGCTGAGATAGTAGATTATCCCGGGGAAAAAGCTGGCTTCCGCGACGCCGAGCAAAAAACGCAGCACATAGAACTGCATCGGCGTCGAGACCCAGGCCGTCAGGCCGGAAATGATGCCCCAGGTGATGAGGATGCGGGCGATCCAGAGCCTGGCGCCAACTTTCGCCATTATCAGGTTCCCGGGCACTTCCATGAGAAAATAGCCGATGAAGAATATGCCGGCGCCAAACCCGTATATTGCATTGCTGAAGCCGAGGTCCTTGTTCATGGACAGGGCGGCAAAGCCCACGTTGACCCTGTCCAGGAAAGCGACGATGTACAACAGACCCAGGAAAGGCAGCAATCTCCGGAAGACTTTCCGGACCGTGCGTTTCTCCAGCAGAATGTCATCCATTTCGAATGCGCTCACATAGAAGAATGATTGTCCAAATCAGGAAGACCTCAATATACCATCTTTCACATCCAGCGCTATGAAAGAAGTTTGGCAATCAGTATCATTGAGCAGCGCTTCTGTTATCGATATTTTCCGGATTGGAAGGCAAAAAGGTTTCATGGAAGAAACATCCTGTTCCGATTAGCTAATCAACATAAGATGCGGCATATTCCATTCTATCCCCGTTCACGATCCGACATCCGAAATCCATACAGTTGCTGGGCCGCCGGATAGTACCCAGGAAAACTCGGAAGTGATTTGACCACGCCCGGACCGGGCAACAGACGCGATTTTCCCCGTCCCGTTTCATAGCCTGAGAACCGAAGTGGTCATTCCAGGGTACCGGTTTCTAAATTCGGGAGGAAAAGATGAAAGCATTCAAAATGGCTGTCGGGACCAAGATTTTTGCCGGATTTATTGCCCTGGTCTGCGTGGGCGCCGCCATAGGTGCCGCCGGTTACCTGAGTTTGAACAGGGTGACCGATGCGGGCGATGTCAACCAGGCATCCAGGGATGTGCGGGCGAAGCTTCTCGAAGCAAGGATACTCGAGAAAGACTACCTAATCAAAAAAGACAACAACAGCTTCGCAAAGCTTTCGCAGTCTCTCGGCGAACTGGCCTCCCTCACCGCAGGACTCCAGGCCCGCATGGGCGCCAACGCTTCGGCGGGCAACATTGCAGAAGCACAGCGGGTCTATAAACAGGCAATGGACGAAATCAAACGTCTTGAAGAAGACGATGCGAATACCCTGGCGGAACTCCAGCGCACAGGGGAGGATGTCGCCAGGCATGCCGAAGAAGATGCGGCGAAGGCAGTAGCTGCGACAAAGCAGGAGATACTCCAGGGTAATGAGAAGACCCTCAAAGAGTATTCGCGAAACGAGATCGGGGACGTCATTTCCGTTGGCTACGATGTGCTCAAGTTCTACCACGACCGTGGCATGCCCCGGGAGGCAGCCCTCGATGCGGTCCGCAACCTGCACTTTGCCGGCGCCAACTATTTTTTCGTCGTTCAGCAGGACCTCATCCTTGTTGCCCACGGGAGCGACCGGGGCCTCGAAGGGAAAGATTTCGGCCGGATCCAGGATAAGAAGACGGGCAAGTATTTCATGAAGGAAGTCGTCGAAGATGCGGTCCGAACCGGAGAATCCTTCACCGAGTATTTCTGGAACAAGCCGGGCATGGGCGACGCGGTTTTCCCGAAGCTGACCTATGCGAAGTATTTCAAACCATGGGATCTGGTCATTTGCTCCGGAGTGTATGTGGATGACATTGAAAAGCAGGTGGCCAAAACGGGAGAAACGATCGAAGCGGGGCTGAACAAGCTGCAGCGGGCCAACGATATCAAGGCACTGATGCTCGGGGCCAGGCTTCACGCAGTCTACTATCTGGCCCTCGGAAAATTTGCGGACAAAGTTGCACAGGACCTGTCGCAGTTGAAAGCCCTTGCCTCCGACGACGCATTGGAAAAGAAGGCGGATGCTTACCAGGAAAAGTTCAACAGGACCATTGCCAACAGCGGCGCCAGGCAGAAGGTTACCGCTCAAATCGGAACGGCTGCCGCCAATACCATAGGGATTGCGGAGACCATCGAGAAAACATCGACCGCAGCTTTTGCGGACAACGCCTCTTCGGGCAAGCAGTTCATCATCGGATTCATCCTTGCCGGCGCCGTTCTCGGTTTCGCATTCGCAATCCTTCTCACCAGGACTATCGTACGGCCCATAAAGCGCGCGATAGGAGGAATAGAGGAAGCGTCCGGACAGGTCGCGACGGCTTCCGGCCAGGTATCGGGCGCCAGCCGGCAACTGGCCGAAGGCGCCTCCGAACAGGCGGCGTCGATCGAGGAGACGTCGTCGTCGCTGGAAGAAATGGCGTCGATGACCAAGCAGAACTCCGAACATGCGAACCAGGCAAACCACCTTATGGCGGAAACCGGCCGGGTGGTGAGCCGGGCAAACGCATCCATGGCCGAACTCACTTCTTCCATGACGGAAATATCCAGGGCAAGCGAGGAAACTTCCAAGATAATCAAAACGATAGACGAGATAGCGTTCCAGACGAACCTGCTCGCGCTCAACGCCGCAGTGGAAGCGGCAAGGGCCGGTGAAGCAGGGGCAGGTTTCGCCGTCGTGGCGGACGAGGTCAGGAATCTTGCCATGAGGGCGGCCGATGCGGCGAAGAATACGGCAAGCCTTATCGAAGGCACGGTCACGAAGATCCGGGAAGGTTCGGAGATAGTCGAAAAGACGAGCGCCGAATTCACCCAGGTTGCCGCAGGCACCCGTAAAGTGGGCGAACTGATAGGAGAAATAGCCGCGGCTTCCAACGAGCAATCCCAGGGTATAGAGCAGATCAACAAGGCCGTGACCGAAATGGACAAGGTGGTCCAGCAGAATGCGGCCAATGCCGAGGAATCGGCATCGGCTTCAGAGGAGATGAATGCACAGGCCGAGCAGATGAAGGACTTCGTCGGGGAAATAAAAGTCCTCGTGGACGGCTCGGAAACCCGGAAGAATGGAACTGTCCGAAGTGAGACCGTAGAATCCCCCGGGATGCGTGCCGCGGACTTCACCGTTCATGCGATTTCGGCAGAGGGGATCGGGAAACCTGCCGTAAAAACCAACGGGAAGGATATATCCCACCACGCGAAGCATGTAATGCCCCCGGAGCAACTGATTCCGCGCGGGGAAAGCGAAGCATCGAAATTCTAGCAGTGGTGCATTTCGCCAGGAAGGATCGGGGGGCTTGCCCGATCCTTCTTCTTTTTGCACATCTTAGGATTGAAAGCCGGCCTCCTCCCCTAACTCAAATCCTTTATGAATGAGTGCATTAGCCGAAGGCTTTGCTCGACCTTTTGAATATAGGATTTATATTCCTGTCCAATAGCGACAGCAATCAGGATTGAAAGCACAGATTTCAATCAATAAGGAGAGGGTATGCCTTTCGCGGGAATAAAAATAATCAGGGGGGAAAGGGTTCTTTTAAGCTCCGCGCAACGCGAAGATTTCGGTAAAATTATCGAGTGGCTCCGAAATAAGGAAATCACTCATCTCAATGGCGGGTTCCTGGGCAATTATCTGCCCGGAAATGAATTTCGGGAATCGGAATGGTTCGAAAAGACTTTGCGCTCAAACGAACATGCCGCGTTTATGATCCTGGTGCCGGAGAATATGCATGTTATCGGTCGGGCGGGGATTTTCAATATCAACGGCCGCGACCGTAATGCCGATTTGGCAGCCGAAATCGTAGAAAGGGAGTTTTTGGGAAAGGGGCTCGGCACTGAAGTCTTTGAATTGTTGACTGACTACGCTTTCAATCAGCTCAACCTTTTCCGCCTGAATTCTTCCGTCATTTCATCCTTCCAGCCCAGTCAAAAAATTCTCAAGAGACTCGGATTCGAGGAAGAGGGAATCCGCCGGCAGGTTCACTTCATCGAAGGCCGATACCATGATGAAATCATCTATGGGTTGCTGAGAAGCGACTGGGAAATGAAGAAGAGAAAATAGCGTGGAAAGTGTGAAGATTTGGAACTCGCTGAAATCCACCGGAAAGCCCGGGCGAATCCGTTTTCCGGGCACAATCATGGAGAACAAAAAAGGCAAAGCCCGCAAGGTAAGTGCCGGAGGAGAGAATCGAACTCTCACGGAGTTGCCCCCACTGGATTTTGAGTCCAGCGCGTCTACCAGTTCCACCACTCCGGCGATTTCTCCCGGATTCTAATCAGAGGGTTTGACGAGTGTCAAGGGAAATGCGCATCCCGCTGCTGAACCGGCTTCGATCCGAAGCCATTTACCCATCTCAAAAAATCCTGCGCTTTCGCTGCCCATTTCAATTACCGAAACAAATTGACTTGACAGTTTTTTTCAAATTGGCTAAACAAGATGGGTTAGCCTGCACCACACCGACAAGGTGCGCATGCTGATGACAATACGGGGCTGTAGCTCAGTTGGGAGAGCGCTTGAATGGCATTCAAGAGGTCCGGGGTTCGACTCCCCGTAGCTCCATTTAATCCCCTGCCGGGCGCCGGTTTAAAGACCGAGCGCCTTTTCTTTTCGGTGTCCACTTCCTCACCCTTGGTGTCCACCCCGTAAGCCACCCGCAGAAGTATAGATGCGTTGGTAGCTGCGGGCTTGGGCGAAAATACCTCATGAACGCCTTGTTCGTACTGATGTGACTGGCTGCTTTGATGTCCTCGATAGTAAAGCCATCCTCCTGAAGTTGCGCAGCCGTCGCTGCCTTTTTTCCACCCCTGGCAACCAGGTGCCGCCCCCCGGTATTGCCCGTTTCCATCCTGCATCGCCTGATACATCCTGATCGGGCATGCCCCCCAAATTTTCCCTGCCAGAAGAAACGTTACAAAGGCATTCTATCCGCAGATTTCGCAGACGAATACGAG
>JAEZXS010000299.1 GCA_023442755.1 Pseudomonadota bacterium
GTTGAGTGCCGCTCCGATCGGCGGGGGCGGGACGAACTATGCCGTCGGTGGTTCCTTAACGGCGACCGACAAGCCGCCGACCGTTCCCGTTACCGTGCAGATTCAGAATTATCTCACCTCCGTCAACGGCGCAGCCAATCCCAACGCGCTCTACATAGTCAAGTCGGGCGACAACGATCTGAACTTCGTTCCGAATCCGCCGAACCCCGATTTCCTGAGCCAACAGGCCGCGGCACTGGCAACAAGCGTTTCGGCTCTGCAGTCGGCCGGCGCACGCACCATCATGGCCCCGAATTCCTATAACTCTGCCGTTTACGCCGGTTTGGGGGGTGACATCGCCCCGGGCAACGCCGTCAAGTACGCGAATTCGGAGTCGTACATGTCGGCTAGATGGGCGGCCCTGACAGCGGCGGGCGTGCGTTTCATCCCGGCCGACCTCGACAGCCTGTTCAGGTATGTGGTGCACAATCCCGCCAGTTTCGGGTTCACGGCCTCTTCGGTGCTGGCGTCCAACGCCCCTTATTACCCCAATCCGCCCAACAGCGCCCTTTTTGCTCTTCTTACCCCAGTCCAGCAGCAAACCTTTCTGTTTATCGACGGCGTGCACATGACCACAGCCGGCCAGACACTCGAAGCGGATTACGAATACAGCCTGCTCATCGCGCCGAGCCAGATTTCCCTGCTGGCGGAAAGCGTCGTACAGGACGGCCTGTCGCGCGCCGCTACCATCCAGGGGCAGATCGATCTTTCCTCGCAGCATCGCGGACCCGGCGGCATCAACGTGTGGGCCAGCGCCGGTGCGGGCACCATGAGATACACAAACGACTCCGGTTTTCCGAACGATTCCGGAATACCTTTCGGAGGCAGCGTGGGCGTGGATTACCTGACGTCGAGCGGGGTTATCCTTGGCGTCGCATTCACGGCGGGGAGCCGGACGCAGGGATTTTCGACCGGCGGCGACTTTACTCAGACGGACCAAGCCATGAGCATCTATGCCGCTTACAGGGCCGGGCCGGTTTGGGGCAACCTGGTGGCGAGCTATGGCCTGTTTCAGGACGATGTCTCGCGGCAGGTGCCGCTCGGTATCTTTACCGACCAGAACCACGCGGACACTTCCGGACAATCCCTGGCGCTCGCGTTGCGCGGCGGCGGCGATTTCAAGCTGGGACAGGTCACGACCGGCCCTGTGGCCGGCCTGGTGCTGCAGCGGGTGCATGTCGACGATTTTAGAGAAAACGGCGCCACCGGCGTCACGGCACTGTCGTTCGGCAGCCAGACACGCGACTCGGCAGTCAGCCAGCTCGGCTGGCGCGTCCTGGCGGACGTGGGCAAATGGCAGCCGTTTGCGGAAGCGAAATGGAACCACGAGTGGGCCGACAGGAACCGTACGGTGACCGCCTCGCTCACCTCGGTTGCGGGGCCGTCTTATTCCATGGACGCCGCTCCGGTGGCATCCGACTGGGCCACCACGACGCTCGGCACATCCTACAGGCTGAACCCGCGGATGTTGCTGCGAGCCTCAACCTCCGCGTTCTTCTTCAATCCGCAGGAGATAAGCTACGGCGGCGAACTGGGCCTGAACGTCAGTTTCTGATGCAGCTCATTCTCCTCCATACCCCGGGACCGGTTTAGAGATGTATTTCAAGTAGATGTTCAATTTCGATCCCTCTTTAACCACCTCAAACTCTTTGCCAAGATGCCGTTCCAGGTCGGTACTGGAAATGCCGGCAGAGCTTTCGATCACGATGCGGCGCATCGGCTGGAAGCGCCGCGTGAGCAGGTGATGGAACAGGCCGAGGCAGGATTGCAGGTGAGGGTCGGTTTCGGGCACATGGAATACAAGATCTTTTCCGCTGCGGCGCGATTCCAGAATCAGCTTTTCGCCGCGATAGACGAGGTGCGTGCCGGGAACCCGTCGGGGAAGCGCTCCTTTCAGCGCGTCCAGCTTCAGGCCACAGACGGATGCCGGATCGGTTGCGCCGATCCAGTACACGGCGTCCTCCGGGAATTTCTTCTGCAACATCCGGAAAGCCTCGGGTGAAATGAACTGTGGGCCGGGCACCCCTTCGAAGAAATACCCGGTAAGGACTTCCCCGGACAGTTCCATAAGCCGCAGGGCCCGGAATATGCCGCGCCAGCCGAACTCGGGTAGTTCGTTCTGCAAAAGCTCGCGAAACAGGATACCGTAGCGGTCCAGGAGCACCCGTACGCGTTCCTTTCCCCGCTCCGCTTTTTCCAGGAGGTCCTCGTCGCGTGGGGGCCATGGTATGCGCATCCAGTTTCCGGCCATCGGTAGCGAGCCTTTCCACATGGAAAAGGCCGTCCTTTTGCCGCCGCGTCGCCTGCGGCTCCTTCGGGCTATCAGCGCCGCGGGGTCGGTCACCCTGAAGTTGTTATCTATCCCGTGGCGAAGAGATGCGAAGGTGTCGTTGGTGAGCTTCCCCTTCCAGACGTTTTCCCAGATAAACGCGGCGAGTTCCGCCGGATCGATTTTGGTCAAACCCGCCAGTGTCGAGAAATTGAAGCGGGCCGCGGGGGACGGGAATAGCCGGTCGAACTCGGCATCGTTTGCTTTTTCATCCGGTTTGCTTCTCATTTTGAGGATGGGATGCCTCTCGGCTTCTTCCAGCATCTTTGCGGTGGGCGGAACCAGGCGGAGAGGCCTTTCTCCGGCGCTCTTTCGCAAAGCTGACGGAGCCTGCGAATTTCCGGCGCTCCCCCTCACCGGGCTTTCTTCACTCCCGTTTTCATCCTGTAAAAGATCGAGATCCTGTTCGAAGCTGAAAGCAACCCGCCGTCCGGGCATTCCGATCCAGCGCAGGTCGCTTTGCTGCATGATGGAATCGAGCCAGGAAGGGTCGTAGGGTTTGAGCCGGGCCGGGAAGATTTCCGATTCCCAGAGTTCGGCCGGAGCGGGGTGGCAGACGAGTTGTTCTATTCTCCGGAAAAGTCCGTCCGGCCCCGATTCGGCTTCCGGGGCGGCAAGCCCCTGCCATAGCGCAAGGAAAGGCTGGAGCCCGTCGATTGGAAGCGCGGAGAAAACGGGCCTCGCCGCCGCCCGCGAAAGCCGGAGTATCGTTTCGTAGTTCCGGCTGTCGCAGATGGCGTCTTCCGCATCGTTTTCCACGAGAGGGCCTGAAACGAGCCTTTCCGCATCGACGAGCGCCTCGACTGCCTCGGCCAGCCGGCCGGCATCGAGGCCGAGGGTCGCCCCGACGGATTCCATTTGCACAGGCCCGTAGTACTGGAGCCATTGCGCGAGAGTTTCGGTGAAAAGCTCGTCGGTGTCTTCCGGCTCACCAGTGTCGATCAGAGAAAGGATCGCCCGCAACTCCGAGGCAGGAAACTCTGTGCCCGAATCCAGCTTTGAAGGCGACACCGTGTCGAAATCCCAGTGAAGGCCGCGGCCCAGCCGCGGAAGGTTTTCGATCGCGGCGACGAGCGGTTCGGCAGCCGCCGGCGGGTAGATTCGGACCAGCCTGTCCGCGGTGGACGCAAGCAGGGCGACGGACTCCAGGCCGTGATCGCGCCGCATTGCTCCCAAAAGACTCTCCCACTCGGAATCCGGCACGAGGAGCCGTTCCTTTATCCATTCGATAAGGTCTCCGGCGCTGTCAGGAGAATACCCGGGGCTCAGCCGCAGGCGCTTCGACTCGAAGCTCCGGGCGGATTCGATCGAAATCGCCGGGCGCAGTTCCGGCATTGAGACGATTTCGTGCAGGAGATCCGATCGGAGCTTTGAACCCTTTCCCGTTGCCGGTTGATCGTCCATGTACATGTACCGGTTGATCTGGGGCCAGCTTACCGACTGAGCCATGGGGCTGGGGTGGGCGGTATGCGCTTCCGACCGGGTGATGATCCCGGATTCCAGGTCGGCGAGGACCTCTGCGAGCCCTTCCAGGTCGAGATCGTCCTGAAGACAGGAACGCCAGGCCTCGAGCAGGATCGGAAAGTCCTCGTACTGGAGCACGGATTCCAGAAGCCTTTGCGAACGGAGCCGGCTAAGCCAGAGCGGCATCCGCTCGTTTATCCGGCTTGCGGGCAGGAGCAGCGCGCGTCCGGCACATTCCCGGAACCGGGCGCCGAAAAAGCCGGAGCCTTCGAGTCTTTTTCGAATAAGCCCGGAAAAGTTGAGCCTGGTAACGAGCGACAGGATCTCGTCGCCGTCGGCGTCATGGGGAAGTTGCAGCATGATGCTGTCATTTCCCGGATACAGTTCCGGCCTGTACCCGAAGCGATCCTCCCAGGCCGCTTCGAGGGCCATTGCAAACGGCCGGTTGATGCGGCCTCCCCAGATGGTGTGCAGCACGACCTGATTGCCGGGATATCCTCCCGGGCCCGAGGCGACGTGTTCCACCAGCAGGTGGCGCCGGTGCGGAAGCGGGCGTCCCGTCGCTTCCTTCTGCCGGGCCAGAAAGGCAAGGAGCCGCACCATGGCGCCGCGGTCGAGACTGCGAATAGGGAATAGGACATCCCCGGATTCGAGACGGGAAAACCGGGAGCCGAGAAAATCCGCCAGCCGGTCCGATTCCGCACCTTCCGCAAGGGATGCATTTTGGATGGTTTTTTGTAATTCGGGTTCTTCCAAAAGGTTGTCGGCCGCTTCGAGAAAGTCTGCGATCCGCCTGGAAAAGTGAGAATCGCGCAGGTTTTCTTCCGCTTTCCAGAAGGGCGGCGCCGCTGCGCCGGGGCGTGCGGGGGTGACGAATACGTCGTTGTGCGTGATGCGTTCGATTTTCCAGTTCTGGGTGCTGAGGGTAAACACTTGCCCGATCTTGGCCTCCCAGACGAATTCTTCGTCGAGGTCGCCGATGCGCGCACCGTTTTCATTATGGCGCAGGTGGAAGTAGCCACGGTCGGGGATGGTGCCGCCGGAAAAGTAGACCGCCTGGAGCGCGCCTTTTCCGGCAGTCGCCGTATTGTCGATTCTGTCGACCGCCAGGCGCGGTTTCAGTTCGCGCAGCCGGCTTCCGGCGTACCTGCCCGCCAGCATTTCGATGACGAGATCGAACTGGCGGCGGCTGAGCGCGTGGTAAGGATAGCTGGTCCTGAGCAGGGCATAGAGTTCATCGAGGTTCCACGTCTCGGTTCCGGTCATGGCGATGACGATCTGGGCGAGTACGTCCAGCGGAGAGACGACGGGGTGGACGGCTTCGATGTCCTGGCGCAGAACTCCCCCCGCCAGGACGGCGGACTGCAAAATGTCCTGCGGGTCGGTGGGAAAGAGCGTTCCGCGGCTGACCTCCCCCACGCCATGGCCCGCCCTGCCGATCCGTTGAATGGCGGAAGACAGGGATAGAGGCGCCTGCAGCAGGACCACCTCGTCCAGCGCTCCGATGTCTATCCCCAGTTCGAGCGAGTTCGTGGCAACGATGGCCTTCAGTTGTCCGGCTTTGAGCTTCTTTTCCACGGCCGCGCGGATTTCGCGGGCGAGCGAGCCATGATGGGCATAGGCGAGGGGAGAGTCTTCCTCCTCGTTGATCATATGGGTGAGCTTTTCACAAAGCCGCCTGCTGTTGGCAAATATCAGGGTCGAGCGGTTTCCGGTGACCAGTTCCTTGATTTCACGCACGAACGGCTGCCAGAAGGAATTGACCACACCCCAATTTGCGGCTGCCTGCGGGGATCGAACCGTTAGTTCATAGTTCTTCTTTTGAGTGGAGGAGACGATGCGGACGGGTCGTGCGGAGTATTCCGGGTTTCGAGGATCTCCCGACATCCTGTAGCCGCCGACGAATCGGGCCACAGTATCGAGCGGCCGAACGGTAGCCGACAGAGCGATTCGCTGGAACTCTCCTGAAAGCGGCGCCAGCCGTTCGACCGCGGTGATGAGGTGCACGCCGCGCTTTCCGCCCACCACCTCGTGAATTTCATCCAGGATCACGGTTCGGATATTCGTCAGGATGGATCGCCCCCCATGGGAGTTCAACAGGAGGTTGAGGCTTTCCGGTGTCGTGATCAAAATTTCCGGGGGCTCGCGCAGCATGCGGCGGCGCTCCGCCTGGGACGTGTCGCCGCTTCGCACTGCGACCCCGATGGAAGGCAGACGTTCTCCCGCTCGCGCAAAGACGGATTTGAGTTCGAAGAGCGGCCTCGCGAGGTTTCTGCGGATATCGTTATTGAGCGCCTTGAGAGGGGAGACGTAGAGTACGCCGGTGCGGCCGAGCGGCCATTTCCCCGTGATCAGCTCGTTTATGGCCCACAGGAAAGCGGCCATGGTCTTCCCGCTGCCGGTCGGAGCAGCCATGAGAACGTGTTCACCCGCGGCAATCCGGGGCCAGGCGAGTGCCTGCAGGTCTGTCGGGGTGCCGACGGCTTCGGAAAACCAGCCGGCTACAAGCGGGTGGAAAAGGTTAAGGGCAGAGTGACGGTTCTCCATGGCTCATATAATAACACGTGCAATGACGTTTCGGTTGTCCGATTCCGAAGTGCCACCTGCGAAGGATAATCACCTGAAGCCAGGTCAATAGGGCCGAAAATCGGCCAATTCGAACCCGCGATCCGCAAAGTGGTTGTCAAAGGCAAATGCGCAGGTGATGTTGCGCTTCTCCATGATCTCGAAGCTGAGGCAATCGGTAAGGCTTACGCTTCGGCTGTTTTCTACCAGCAACCGTCGGATCGCCAAGTTGTGCCATGCCTTATCCACCCAGACCACATCGAGCAGGGGAGCGATCTTGCGGTCGAAATCCGTTGTCGCATCGATTCCTGCCCGCCGTTGAAGCAGTGTCAGTGTTTCGAGAAGGACGTAAGAACTGGTGAGGAGCTGGATGTTGTGCTGTGCGAAATACTCGAAATTGAGTTTTGCGCGTGTATGCATCGAATCGTCGCGCACCAGCAGTGCGAACAACGCTGAGGTATCGGCAAATACCTTCACGAACCGAAGTCCTCCTCCAGGTATGCATCGTGGTCGATTGACATGTTGCCCGCCCCGCACCGATGCTTGCCTACAACCTTGAGGGCCTGCATGTACAAGGCCCGGCCGCCGGGTTCCTGATCTTCGAGAAACTGGTCCAGTGCGTCGCGTATCAGCCCGGCTATTGACTTGTTGCGTGTCCGGGCAAGTTCTTTGAGGCGTTCGCCCTGCTTCTCCGTCAACTGTATTTGTGTCCGGATCATGGGTGAATCTCCATTATGTTATCATTTTGACTATCATGATAACACTCCGGTGAAAAATATCCACTCCGGTAATGCGACTGCGCAGGGGGTCAGTGCACGAAACGCAGAAATACGGCGTTGCGGCGGCCTTCGGCTTTTGTCCTGATCTTATCGGCGTACCTGGTGATAAGAAATCCGGACATCTTCGCCAGGGCCGCTGGGTCGGAGGCGATGGTTTCGGGATCGGGCTGTATCTGCGGGAAGCACATTGCATCCCCATCGTAGGACACTTCAAGGTCTATGTGGAATTCGTCGAACGAAAGGCATGCCGTGACGGGACCCCTGGCCAGGTCAAGCATCGAAAGAGACTCGTAGAGTTCGTTCATTGCGGCTGTTGCCCTTTGTATTACATCCTTTCTGGCGCTCCACTCGGTTCCTTTGTTTTCGAAAAATTCGTAAATCTTTCTCTGCTCATCCCTGCCCGGCTCCAGTTCCAGGGACGCTTTCAACGAGATCCCGATCCGGAAGAGCAGGTTCAGCAGGATGGCCGTGATGGTGGACAGGGCCAGGGAAGAGCTGAAGATCGGCTTCAGTTCGTTTGGAACGTTCGTATACAGCTCGGGGAGGCTCTCCACGCTCATGCCGAGGATCAGGGAGAGGCCTATGACGAATATGCGCCGTGCATCAAGCATCCTGGTCATAATGATGTTCCAGCCGGTGACCAGCATGAAACAGGCAGCGTAGAGCACGATGGCTCCGATGATCGGCTTAGGCATCGTGGTCATGGCGGCGGATATGCGGGGAAGAAAAGCAAGGGCGATGCAGGTCGCGCCTGTCGAATAGCCGAGGAACCTGCTGGTGGCGCCTGTGGCATAGGACATGCCGATATTGGAAGAGGAGGACGCAAGCCCCGAGCCGCCCAAAAGTCCGGCAACCATCGTTCCAAGTCCGTCGGCGAAAAGGCCTCTTCCCACCGAGTGCATGTCCACCCGTTTCCAGTCGGCATCGTTTATCTTCTGGCAGCTTATTATATCTCCGGTCAGCTTCAGGGACGCACAGAGGGCCGCAACGAGAAAAGGCGCCAGGAAAGCCATGTCCAGCGAAAATGCGGGATGTTCCAGGCGCGGCCATGCCACAAAAGACTCCGGCATGGAACCGGCCGGTTGGCTGAAGGTACCAGCCCCGGCGATGTATGAGGTGATATAACCGGCCAGGATGGCAAGCAGGATGGAGTAGAGCCTGAACTTCCCCTTGCCCCACACGTTCAGCCCGACAATAACCCCGAGGGTGACCAGGCCCGTTACGAGTTCGGGAGTGCTGATCGCGCCGCCCTGCCGCCCGATTCCCGACATGGACCGGAGAGCGTAGGGAGCTATGGCCAACCCCAGGTTGACCACGGCGAGCCCGGATATTTCGGGAGGCAGGAGAATGCGCAGGCGCGGCATGATCCTCGACAGGGCGGCCTCCGCGAGGCCGGCGAGAGCGGTCATTCCGAAGAGCAGGGGAAGGCCGCCGGCCTTTGCCGCCAGTACCGATGCCTGGAAATATATGAAGGAACTCGTGTGCAGGCAGAAGTAGCCCGAGCCTACGCCCCATCTCGGAACGGCTTGCAGGATGCATGCGAGCCCGCCTGCGATCAGGCCGACGTTCACCAGCGATTGCGTCTGCAATTCGTCGGCACCGATCGCGTTGGCGATAAATATCGTGGCGACGAGGCCGGAAATCAAAAGGGCGGCGTGTTGTATGCTGAGTATGAGCAGGGTGGGCAGCGGGACGGGATCGTCGACCCCATAGATCAGATCTGCGGGTTTTCGCCTGGGGTTTGGTTCTCCTTCGTGTTTTCCCACCGGTTGCGTCTCCTGTTTGCGATGACTTGCCTCCCCGGTCTTCACCGGCAGAGCATCGAAGGCAAGCCATTTTACAGGCGCTCTTGTTTTACTTCAACTCTTCCTTTTCTCTGCGGGAAACATCGCGCGGAGTGCATTACGCACCCACCGGAGCATGGGCATCGCGCTCTTATGAAAAGCCGCGAAGAAGAACCAACTGTAAAGAGATACGGAATATTTCAGCACTTGTGGGAGCGGCTTGCAGCCGCGATCGAGGCGCCCGGAGCATACCAGCATCAGGCTGGATTAAGTTTTTTTCTCGTTCCCATGCTGTGCGTGCTCCGCGTGGGAACGCGGACGGGATTGAGTCCCGCGCAAGGACCATTGCCGTCATTTAAAGGACCAAGCCGCGAAGAAGCACCGACGGTTAAGAGTTACGGAATAATTTCAGTACTTGTGGGAGTAGCTTGCAGCCGCGATCATGCGGAGCACATTGAATTAGGATAGCCATATATTCTTCTTTTCTCTCGCGAAGCCGCGAAGACGCGAAGAAAAGCCTGGGGAAAATGAGTTCAGGCTCCCTGAAAAGTTTCTAAAGGATCGAGGCTGGAAGCCTTTCCCAAACAGTTCAGACTTCGCGGCGGTTACGAATGCTAAAGTTGACGCGCATGCGACTCGGCGGGACTGAAGGCTGCTCCTACATCAGTACCTGCTTTCTCGGTTGCTCCCACATCATGTGCTGTCAATCAGCCATCGAGTTCAGGCAATTTCTCGTGAACGTTCTTTATTGACAATACCTGCCGCTTTTTCCAGTATGCGCTGCGACAGTGGGACGCCCGGTTTCATTCAAAATAGGGCCAGGTGGCAGTCCGGCACCGCGTTCGTCGCGGGCGCCGTATCCGATACTCTCAAGGACATTCTTTATGCACGCTCTCCGCTTCCCGCGACAGTTGGGTATCCTATTCGTATTCCTGCTTATAACGTTGTTTTCTGCAACCATCTGTATGGCAGATGGAACACCGGATGCCGCCGGCTCACCCGGGAATCCTCAGGGCTTCGAGAATTCGGCCCGGCAAAAAGAGTGGGACGTGAAGGTCGGGCTGGGAATGCGTGTGGGGCCAAGGTATGAAGGCGGAGGCGAATATACTCTGTCTCCCGTTCCCTATTTCAACATAGCGTGGCGGGATATCGTAAATCTCGGACTTGGCGGGTTGAACTTGAACCTGCTGCGTGGCCGGGACTACAAGTTCGGAGCCGGGATTACCTATAACCCCGGGCGCGATGAAAAGGGCAGCAGCTTCTTTGGCACCAGCCTCTCAGGCACGGACGAGAGGCTGCGGGGCCTCGGCGACATCGACCCTGCCCTGGGGTTCCGCGCCTTCGGCGCTTACATGCTGGGCCCGCTTGCCCTGAACGCATCAATCACGAAATATATCGGCGATCAGAATGACGGTGTTCTGGTCAACTTCGGCGTGTCGCTTCCCTGGCATCCCATGAATAAACTCACCCTGACGCCGAACATCGTGGCTACCTGGGCGGACGACAAATACATGCAGACCTTTTTCGGAGTGACGCAATTCCAGTCCTCACGCTCGGGCCTGGCCGCCTTCAACGCGGAGTCCGGGATAAAGGATGTGACGCTGGGCCTGAATGCCACTTACCTGGTTGACCGGCACTGGTTCGTTTCGTCGGATGCCGGTGTGAAGCAGTTGGAAGGGGATGCGGATAGGAGTCCGATAACAGAGTCGGGCACGTCTGCGACGTTCGGCACCGTTGTCGGGTATCATTTCTAAGGCTTTAAATTGACTGATATGCGAGGGCATGGGAGCGATAACTACCTCGATCGCGACTACAAGCCGCTCCCACGCCCGTTCCAGCTCTCCGGGCATAAGTGTGCGCACTCACTCCGCTTTGATACGGAAAACATCGCCTGCAACCCCGATGCAGCAGATATAGCTTCCCGGCGGAGCATAAGCGGCATCCGGGTCGACTACACTGTCGAACAGGGTGGCGTCGGTGTTTGCGATTATCACCCTGCCGTTTTGGGGCTTGTCGAAGCTGACCATCGCCCCTTTTTCGACCTTGAGGCATTCCGTGTAGTTTTCTGAACCGATCGTGAGGGTATTTTCACCCGCTTTCACTTTCCCGACGCCATCTGCCATGGAAAACACCACATTCCCCGATTTCGCCCAGGTTATGCCGTCTTTGGCGAAAAGGGTAAGGTCGGTCTGATCCCGCAGCGCGGTCGCCGCGATGCTTGCGTATCCGGCATTCTCTATTTTCTTGATGCCTCCGAAATCCACGTAACCGGGCAGTTCCTTATAAACGGATGAGACGACCACCAGTGCGGGGTCCCTGGTTAACTGGATCGAGGGCGTGACATTTCTCAGCAGCCAGGTTTTTCCGTTCACGTTCGTGCCGAGCTGCGCCGGTTTCCTGAGAGCATCGATTTTCTGGAAGACGATGGTGTCAAGGCCATAGGGCGGTACCCTGCAGGCAACGTGGGATTGGCCGTCTATGGTCGTGAAGTAGCATTTCAGGTTCTTTTCGCCATTATGGAAATAGCCGTCGTTATAGACAAAGGCCAATGGCTGTGCGGATTTGGCTTTTGCCGATTTGGGGTCTGCCGGCGGCTGGATGGTCAACCCTTTTCCGTCTTTATTGAAGACGACCTTCGCAGCTCCGGTCCCGTTCATGTACCAGCCTGCATATTTCGCCGTCCCGGCAGGGATCGGCTGCGGCTTGACGGGTTTTTCGACCGTTCCGGGCTGCACCATCAACCCTTTGTCCTTCATTACCGCATCGAGAATGGGGCGCGCCAGCTCCTCGCCCGATACATTTCCAGATATGCTGACGGCTACAACAACCCGTTTTTCGGGAACGATCAGCAGGTCTGTAGAATAAAAGGACGTATTACCCCCCTTGCCGACAACCTGGATGCCGTTCTTTAGGTAGTCGGGAAGGTTCGAATATTCCCAGCCGAACGCGTTCAGCAGCGGCATATCCCTGAGCTTTTCGGAAATCCGGGTCGGCTGGGGTTTTAGAATTTCCGCGATCGAATTCGCGGAAATTATTCTTTTGCCTCCGGCCGTAAAACTGTCGCCGAAGCGACACAGGTCCTCGGCCGTCGACGACAGGCCGCCGGCCGCATAGACCGTGTAGGTTTCGTGCGGGTATTGCCTGCAGGTCTTCGAATCGTAACATTCGGCGATGTTCGGTTCTCCCGCTTCTCCAACGCTTGCCGAGGTATCTTGCATATCGAGCGGCTTGAAGATTCTCTCTGCCAGGAAATCTAGGAATTTCTTCCCCGACACCTTTTCGACAATGATTTCGGAAAGCGTGAACCCGTCATTGCAGTAGATGGACATGGCCCCGGGATCGTGTTTCAAATACGTGCCTTTCAAGGTGTCGAGCAGGACTGCATGCGCGTTGATGGAAGGCTTGTATTCGGGAAAAAACGAGGTGCCGGGAAGGCCGGAAGAATGATTGAAGAGCATTCTTACCGTTATGTTCTTGTATCTTTTGTCTTTCATCGTGAATTCGGGGATGTATTTCACGATGCTCTCGTCCAGGCCGACCTTTCCTTCATCGACCAGCATCAGTATGGCTGCGGCAACGAACATCTTACTCGTCGAACCGATGTTGTAGCGCGTGTTCCTGTCGACCGGCCTGTTTTCCGAGCGGTTCGCGACCCCGATGCCTTCCGAGTAAACGATTTTTCCCTGGTCCATTATGGCGACTGTCGCCCCGCTTCCCTTGCC
>JAEZXS010000357.1 GCA_023442755.1 Pseudomonadota bacterium
ACCTGGTACGATCCACCGTTCTCGTTCTCGGAAAAAACCTGATAGGAGTCGATGTATTTCGAGGGTTGAGCGAACACCTGTTTCTGGATCTGCGCGTATTGCGTACTCATCTGGGTCGGGCTCAGGAATTTCCCGACTGCCTGGATGATCCCCTGGCTGAGAAAATTCTGGATCGCCTGCTGCTTGCCTGCCGCCTGGTCCTGCGCATTGACGGGCGCCTGCCCCTGGCAGAAGAAGGAGGAACGGCCCGCGGCCTGGTCACCGGCTGCCGCCGCAGTCGAAACAAGCGCAAGGGGGAGAAGTATCAATGTTATGAACAATAAGAAATATGAACTGCTCTTCCGCATCGTCGAGAATCCCCTGGGATGGAGCATAATGTTTTTGCTCGTATTTTCGTATTATTTGGTATCATAGCAGGGCCGGAAACAAAAGGAGAAAAAAAGTGCAAAATCCTCCGGGCGAGTGCCCCGTCTACTACTACATTATAGACCCGTACGAAATCCATTACCTGCGGTTCATCGTGGAAGCCTACGAAGGCCTGGGCGTGGTGTCGACCATCGACTCCAGGCTCGGGCTTGTCAAAATAGCCGTCGCACCCGGTTGTGAGGCCGATCTGGCGCTGGTGCTCGATGCGGAGCGGGAGGCGCTGAAACTGCGCGAGGCCTCTCCAGTTCCGGAAGGCGCAGCATCCTGCCGGGACTGAACCCCCTCCTCCCCACGGCGTCAGCCGAAACCTTTCCGCGGTCACCGGCCGGCCCTGCCGGTTCCGGCTGGAACGAAAAATGCGCAGATACACCACGTCCCCCGACCTTGTCAGCCCTGGCCGGGCGGGTCCAATTTGCTTGCATTGGCAGGGCTTATTGGCTAAAGATGGCACCATGGAAGGCTTATGGGATATACATCCAGGCAGGTAGCACGGCCGTGGCGGGGCGGAGTGTCTTAGGGGGCACCGACCTGGTTTTAAGCTGATATTTCACAGGAAAGTGGGGGCGATGGAAGAATTATTCGGGGAAGAAGGAATGGGCCCGGAACCGAACCGTGCCCGGGCACAGGAAATTACTTTGTATCGCCACGGGGAAAAGATATTGCTCGAAGGGGAGAAAAACCCCTTCTTCTTCGTCATCCTGAGCGGTAACGTGAGGATCAGTTGCAGGGGGACGAAGCTGAGGGTGCTCGGGGAACAGGATATCTTCGGTCTGGAGAGCCTCGTTTTGCAGAAACTGTCCTCTTACAGCGCCGAAGCCCTGAGAACATGCAGGATAGCCAAGTACGGCCCCGATACGCTGGAATACCTGATCCATGAAAGCCCCAGAATGGTCAAAAGCCTTCTGATGTCCACCCTGCACCAACTCACGCAGACTCCCCATGTGCTCGCCGAAGACTCGGCGCATCTGCCGATCGACGAAGGACGGGTGAAATTCCTGAATGACGGCGAAACGTTGCGTGACGGGAAGCGGGTAGTTACCGATTTTTATCGTCTGGTATCGACTCAGGGAGGATTACGGGTTACCATTGGCCGAAAAGAAGTTGCCCGGATCGACAGACCGGGTGAATTTTTCGGCGGAGTGGCCGGACTGCACAACCTTCCAAGTCGGGCTCATATCACCAGTATCGGTGAAAGTGTAATCGAAACCTACTCATTGGAAGACCTGGACGTTCTCATCAGGGACTATCCCGAAGCAGCGGGACAGATAATGAGAGCCATGGTGAAACGTCTTGCCGAAGTCGAACGCACGTCGGCCGGAACACAACCTGCAAATCCGGATCTGTGAGACAGATGCTGCAAACCCTTCGCGATACCGCGGCCGAACCGCGATATCTCTACATTCGCACCTTCGGTTGCCAGATGAACGAGTATGACTCGCTCCGGGTCGAGCGGCTCCTCGCCCCCCTGGGATACGTGCCTGTTCAGGAAATCGAGAATGCGGACGTGATCTTTCTGAACACGTGCGCAGTGCGGGAGAAGGCGGAGCAAAAGGTCTTTTCTTTTATCGGAAGACTGCGCAAGCTGAAAAGAAACAAGCCCCACCTCAAGATCATCGCGGGAGGGTGTGTTGCCCAGCAGCTCGGCAGGAAGCTTCTCGACAGGTTCGAGCACCTGGATATGGTTCTCGGCACGCGCGGGGTCGCCTCGGTTGCCGAGGTGCTCGATCGCGTGCGGGAAGAGGGCGTGCGGATTGCCTGGGTTCCGGACGAGGACGGACCGGATGAGGCGGAGGCAGGAAGGGAGATCTTTTCCGAGGGGAGCCTGATTGCCCCGGTCACCATAATGCAGGGGTGCAATAATTTCTGCACCTACTGCATCGTTCCTTATGTCAGGGGCCGGGAGCGAAGCCGTCCCGCGGCCGAGATCATCCGCGAAATCAGGTGCCTGGAGGAAGCCGGGGTTCGCGAAGTACTGCTCCTCGGGCAGAACGTGAATTCCTATGGAAGAGGGCTCGATGAGCAAATAACCTTCGTCGATCTGATTCGCCGGATTGCCGATGACACCGGCGTTTTGCGAATTCGCTTCACGACTTCGCATCCGAAAGACCTTACCGAGGGCCTGATACGATGCTTCGGCGAGGTGGATCGCCTGTGCAAGCACCTGCACCTTCCGGTCCAGTCCGGGTCCGACCGCATACTGGCCAGGATGAACCGGGGGTATACCGCCGCCCATTACATGGAAAAGATCTACCGGCTGCGGGAAATCTGTCCCGAAATCGCTATCACCTCCGATGTCATCGTGGGCTTTCCCGGCGAGACGGAAGAGGATTTCCGGCAGACGATGGACTTGCTCGACAAAGTGCGGTTTGATAATCTTTTTTCTTTCCGGTATTCGGACCGGCCCAATGCGGCAGCCGTCGCCTTTTCGGGCAAGGTGGAGCCGGAGACGGGATTGCGCCGCCTCGTCGAACTCCAGGAAGTCCAGGCCGGCTTAACTCTTCAGAAAAATCTGGACGAGGTGGGGCGGGTTCGGGAAGTGCTTGCGGAGGGGCCGAGCAAGGCGTCGAACGGACAGATTACAGGACGCACCACCCAGAACCGCATCGTGAATTTTGAAGCGCCCTCAAGCGTGATCGGGAAAACGGTGCAGGTTAAAATCGAGGGAGCCTATTCCCATTCATTGAAGGGAAACATTATATTGGGGGGCAGACAGTCCGGCTCGCCCTGATCTTTCTGGAATATTCCTGGATTTCCACTCATGCGGTTCTCAAAAGATAGGCCTGCTACAGACCAGTGGAGGAAAGATATGTTCAAGCAGATGAAAGTTACCGGCCTGGTGATGGATCCGCAATCCAATACCCCGATCCTGGTCCTGAAAGACGTAAAGGACGAAACCACCCTTCCCATCTGGATCGGCCTTCTCGAAGCTACCGCTATCGCCACCGAACTAGAGAATATTCAGTTTCCCCGTCCGATGACGCACGACCTCATCCGGAGCTTTTTCGATCATCTCAATGTTACGGTCGAGCGCATCGAAGTCTGCGATTTGAAGAATAACACCTACTATGCCCTGATCCATATCCGGAACGGCGAGACGGTCACCTGCATCGACTCGAGGCCGAGTGACGCCATTGCCATCGCGCTTCGCACCAATGCCCCGATCTTCGTGAACGACGAGGTCATCTCGAAGTATCTGAAATCGGATGAAGCAAAGTCCTCTTTCGATTCGAAAAACAGGGAACAGTGGGCCGACATGCTCGAAAAGCTGGACCCGGCTGAATTCAGCAAATACAAGATGTAATCTTTCCTCGAACCGCTTCAACCCTGCAATTGATCGACGCTTTCCCTGTTCCTTCGCTGCCCGGTCCTGCCGGCGCGAGAAAGCCGGGGGAGTGAGCCGTCGATCGACTTCGAAAGCCTTCCTCTTCCCGGGTATCTCTTTGCGGTATTCCGTTCCCGCTTTCACCCGCACAATTAGAAAATGGGAAATTCCTGTGCTATTCTGTCGCGGCCGGAAACGTCCGGTGGAATCGAAGACGAGTGCACAGGAATGCGCACTTCCAACCACAGATGGAATGGGGGAGGAATATGAAACTGGATTCAGCGCGTTTTGCCGCCCTGATCGAGGCGGCAAGGGGAGCACGGCCAGCAGACATTTGCAT
>JAEZXS010000367.1 GCA_023442755.1 Pseudomonadota bacterium
TCTTCGCGCAGCGCGAGAGCGTTATCAGCGGCTTTTCGATGCGGTACCCTGTTACATTTCGGTAGTGGATCGCGACTTCCAGATAATCGAGTGCAACGACCATTACCGCCGCGACTTCGGAGAATGCCGAAATAGTTCCTGCTATAAAGTGCTCATGCACCGGAACGATATCTGCCGGGATTGCCCGGTCAACCTCACATTTATGGATGCTAAACCGCACGAATCCGAGACCGTGGTGACGGATCTGAGCGGCGTGCAACGCAACATGCTCATATTTTCCGCCCCTCTTCTGAACGATGCCGGACAGGTCGATCAAGTTATGGAGATAGCCACCGACATCACCCGGCTTCGCAATCTCCAGGACCACCTGTCGCGCCTGGGCCTCATGATCGGCACGATGTCGCATAGCGTCAAAGGCATGCTCATGGCGCTCGATGGCGGGGTCTACAAGGTGGAAACAGGCCTGGCCAAAAGGGACCGCCAACGCCTGAGAGAGGGCTGGACCATCGTTCGTGACAAGGCCGCGAGGATCAGGAAGACAGTCCTTGACATTCTTTACTACGCAAAGACCCGCGAGGTGACATTTGCAAGTCTGGATATTGGCAACTTCGCTGCAGAGATAGCTGCCATCGCCAGGCCCAAAGCAGAGGCACGAGGGGTGGCCTTTCATGTCGATATCGACCCCGACCTGGGAAGCATGGAGATAGATGATACAGCCATGTCCGCAGCCCTGGTCAACTTGCTGGAAAACGCCGTTGACGCCTGTTCCGATGGCAGCGATAAGGAGGGGCACGAGATCACGTTCCGGGTGCTGGGCGAAGGCGAGGACATCATCTATCGGATCAGTGACAACGGCATTGGCATGGAGCAGGAGACCCGGGAGAAAATGTTCACCCTCTTTTTCTCCTCCAAGGGGACCAAAGGTACGGGTCTCGGACTGTACATATCGAACCAGGTGGTACAACAGCACGGCGGCCATATTGGTGTAGAATCCGAATTCGGCACGGGGACGACGATTACCGTGACCTTGCCGCGGTCCGGACCCCCAGCGGGAGCCGCCAACGAGGATGGTGAGTCCCCTGGCGAATCCTCATCAGTTCTTGTTGACGACAACGGTCGAGATGTTGAGGCGTTGGAGCCGGAAAAGTTACAGGATGAGTAAGCCTGTTTTTCGCCCGTTCAGTTCCCCCGATCGGGTTGCATTTCGGAACATGTCCGGCACCGGATGATGTGTCGCATCCTCTGTTTGGCAGGACCGTGATGGGGAAAATTATGAGTTTTTGGAGGCGTAAGAATTCCTCAAGATGGCTGAACAATACCGGAAAAGTCCGGAAAATCAGTTATATCCGCGATAGGCTGTTATTTAAAATCAATATTCCCATTGCCGTAGTCCTGTCTATCGGCATCAGCGTATGGTCCTATTTTCACATCGATTTCCAGGGCAGGATGCAGACCCGGAACATCATCTCCAAATCCGAACTGATGTGCAATTCCATTCGCTTCAATCTCAACCACTTTATGATGACCGATGCCCGTGAGGACATAAAGAACATCGTTTCGGAATACGCAACTTCGCGGGATATTCGCTCCATTCGCATCCTCAACAAAATTGGAGATATCAAGTATGCCAGCGATACCCCGCAGGTCGGCGACTCCGTTCAACTCACGGACACGATCTGCCAGGTGTGCCATTCTCAGCCGGAGCCCATAGCCAATCCTACTTCAGAGCAACGGGTTTACCAGGAGGACATTAAGGGCGGTGAGCACATTATTCATCTGGTAACACCGGTCAGAAGCGAACCTCGATGTGCGACCGCGCCCTGCCATCATCATCTTTCCCAGGAAAAGCTGCTCGGCTTTATCGACCTGTCTTTCTCGCGCCAGGGCGATGACGAGTTGGCCCGGGATATCCGCAGGAATGCAGTGTTCCAGGCAGTGACCCTTTTCATTGCCACCTTCATTACCATTTTCATCCTCTTCTTTGTCCTGATTAAAAAACCCATCGGAAAAATAAGAAACGATGCCAGCACCCTTGCTGAAGGGCACGCAACCCGCAATTCCAATGCAGGCCTGACAGATGAAATCGGTCAACTGTCCGAAGCTGTCCATAAGATGGGCCATGACCTTATCGGGAAGCAGACCGAGCTTATACTGCAGAAGAACCTCTATCAGGACCTCTTCGAGGGAGTGCCATGCCTGGTGACCGTCCAGGACAGGAACTACAAGCTCCTGCGGTTCAACCGTACCTTCGCCGAACACTTCAACGCCAACATCGGTGATTTCTGCTATGTAGCTTACAAGAGCCGCTCGGAACCCTGTGAGAACTGCCCTGTAAAAGACACTCTAGCCGACGGCCGTTCCCGCACTACCGAAGAAACCGGATATTACAAAGACGGCACCAAAGCCCAATGGATCGTTACTACGGCGCCTATATACAACGATAAGGGGGAAGCCGTGGCGGCCATGGAGATGTGCCTGGACATCACCTCGCGCAAGGTCCTCGAAGAAATGCTTCGCACATCGCGGCAGATGTACCTTGACATTTTTAACCACATCAAAAGCGCCGTGTTCGTGATCGACAAGGAAGACCTTACAATAATAGACTGCAACGCCAGCGCTTTAAAACTCTATGGCACGAATAAAGAAGAGTTGCTTGGGCGCCCCCTCAACCAGCTCTTCGCCGATGATGGGCAGACGGGAAATCGAAAGCCGGGGGCCATTCAGGCCGTCCTGGCTGCCGGCGGTCTGGACCAGACAAAGCATGTAACCATTGGGGGCAGGGAGTTCTTCGTAAGCCTGCAAGCCACACCGATGCAATTCGACGAGCGCGGGGTGCTCCTCGTTTCCACGGTAGATATCACTGAACGGTTGAAAGCGGAGCAGCAACTCATCCAAGCCGGCAAAATGGCAACCCTCGGCGAGATGGCCACCGCCGTAGCTCATGAACTGAATCAGCCCCTGGCAGTCATACAAACCAGCATCGATCTTCTCTCACGAAAAATCCAGAGGCACGAAACCCCTGCCGGCGATGAGCTCGAGCGCGTCAATGAACTCATGGCCAGATGCATCGACCGTGCAATCAATATCATTGACCACATGCGCTCTTTCGGCCGCAAGTCCGGGGTGGACCCTGTCCTGGTCTCAGTAAACGAAATTTTGCGCAGGGCGTTTGCATTTTTCGACCAGCAGCTTGCCATTCGCAACATCGAGGTGGAATGGCATCTGGATGAGAATCAACTCCTCGTCAACGGCAAACCTAACCGCCTGGAGCAAATCATAATAAACCTTTTTACCAATGCTCGTGACGCAATCGAGGAACGCGCGACCCGGAATAAGAGCGCCACCGAGAAGCGAATCACAATTCGCTCTTTCCTGGAAAACGGCGAGGTGGTTGTAGAATTCTCCGATACCGGCGTCGGCATTCCACCACGTTACAGGGATAAAGTCTTTGAGCCTTATTTCACTACGAAGGAAGTGGGCAAGGGCACGGGTATCGGCCTTGCAATAAGCTACAACATAGTCAAGGAACACGGCGGCAGAATAGACGTAACCGAAAACGACAGCGGCGGAGTAACTTTCAAGATCCGTCTGCCCGCAGCCTCTATCTAAAGCAACCTTTCCTTTCCAAGAAGGGCCTGGCGCCGGCCCTGCAGCCTCTCATAAGCGGTTGCACATTACCAGTCAGACACCGTAGTCGAGAACATCCTGCGTGAAATTGACGGCAGAGAGAATGACTTCCTGGTCAAGTACGCGTGCGCAATATAAGCACACGGGCAAGCTCCCTACCGTGTATGATACGCGCAGGGAAAATAATATTGACATAGAGGAATTGGGGATGCTATTCCCGGATGGGTATCATCGAGGAGCGGTGAAGATAGCGGGACTCAGCGGGTAGCAAGTGAAGGACGGCACTTTCTCCGAGCTTTGCTTATGCGCTTGAGCCCTGTAACGGCCGCCAACAAAGGTAAGCGAACAGCTCTTCAAAAGAGTTTCGGGTATCTCGTTTACCGCTCGAAACGTCATAAGAAGACAGGACCAGGGGCTGGAACGAGTAAGAGTGCAGCTGAAGTGTCCGTGTCGCCCTGAATTCCTGCAACCCCCCAGTCGATCAAGGAGATCCGCCATGTCTGAGTCCCCGATAACCGTAACCGCGGAGATGCATCCGTTCTTCAAGAGATTCAAGCCCGAGTACTTCTCTGCTTTCGAAGATTGCGCTGCGCTGGAAGAATTCGAAGAGGGCAGCTATCTGTTCAACGAAAGGCAAAGGGCCAACATGCAGTACCTGATAATCGAGGGCCGCGTTGCTCTTGAAGTTCAGGCACCGGGCCAGGACCCCTGGACCGTCATGACCGTTTGCGACGGAGGTATTGCCGGGTTCGCATGGGCCTACCCGCCTCATCGTTATTATTACTCCTGCAGGGCCGTCAAGAAGACCCGCGTCGTCGTCCTGGATGCGGAATGCCTTGCCGCAAAATGCAGAGCCGATCACGAATTCGGGTACCAGGTGATGGTGTGTTGTTCGGAAGTAATGGCCGAGCGCCTCATGGCCACCAGGCTTCAGTTGCTCAACATGCTGCTCAAGGCTTACTAGTTCGAGCCAGGCGAAGTTGCGCCATAAATGCGAGGGGGCCGACTCCAGGTGGAGCCGGCCCTTTATATTTACAGTCCAACCCGCCGACGTGCACGGGGGATCGAGCGTGGTGTTCCTCCCCCACCGGCTGAGGTGGAGGAGGTGGAACAAATATGGTAAGCAAAACGGAGGAGATTCAAACCAAAATGGTCGCTTACCGGACCCCTGATTTCGTTCGAAACGATCCCGGAAGACTGTGCATCCCTATTTCAGAATGAACGCCTTGTACTCGAGAAGCCTCAGGGTAATGGCAAGTGCACCGGCAGATACAGCGTTGTCGTAAATGATAACGATGTCGCGGCTCTTGTTGAGCTTCTCAAGATTGTCAAACGTCCACATATCTGCATAAGGGATATTGATAGCTCCTGCAACATGTCCCTTTTCGAACTGATCGGGAGTGCGCAGGTCCAGGAATGTCGGGTTCTTCAAGGATTGGGTCTGGGCTTCGCCGATGACCCATTTTGCGGGATCGTCCTTGTTAAGGTCCATCAGTGCCATGAATACCTTGGAATCCGTTTCCGTTGCATAAAGTGCTTTTTGCCAGCCCTTTATGCCTACCCTCATCCAGTAAATATTCTTATATCCTGCTGCAACTGCCATCCTGGCAGCGTGATAGGACTTCCATCACATATCGTCCGCGCAGAACAGCACGATGGGCTGTGCTTTGTCCTGCGGCAGAGCGGATACGTCAAACTGGGCGTCTTTCAGGTCAAAGTCCGTCCTTTTGTGATCTTTGGGAACGTCCATGGTGATATGGGCGGCTCCGACAGGCCTTGCCTGAACCCAGTCAGTCATATGGGTGTAGCAGGCGATCATGAGTCCACCGTTGGCCTGGACCTGCCGGGCCTCTTTCGGAGACACCACCGTCACACCGTCCAGACTGGTGGGGGTGCTTCCTTTTGGTGCTTCGCTCATATGGTGATTCCTTTCAGGTATAAAGATTTGAATGTGTATAGCCTGAATCCCTCCGTTGTAAGGCCGCATAATAGCAGACTTCCGGAGACTGTCTGTCGGCAGCCCGCTGAATTATTTGTCGGTTACAGGCTTATTTTCCTGTCGGATAGAGTCCTACTACAATAGGGGGAATTGCGGAGCGAAGCCTCATTTCCGGCTCGAGTAAGCCTTTATACAGGCGTTGGTGCTCGAAGCATCCCAACTGGTGAGGGGTTCCCACGAGACACCGTCACAGCTTCCGAAGCTGTGTCCCGATGGGGTTGCCTTCGAGGTAAGACCCGCAATGATGGATTCGACGGCCAGTGAAGCGCCTTCTATGTCGCCGGATTTAGCGGAGGGTTTGTAGAAACGAATTACAACCGAAAAACTCATCTTATAAGGGATGGGAATCGGATCCGAAAGAAGGATGGTGTGATACCCCGAGTCAGTGAATTTCTGCCTGGCCGTCTTGACGGTTTTGCCGCTGGTCGGCCGGCTCTGATCGGAAAGTGCGGTGTTGATAAAGTACTCGACGGTCACATCGGGTTCAGCCGTATAGAAACCGATTGCTCCGAGGTTTTCACCCTTCGGCTCATCGACGATGAACACATTGGCGCCCCACGTACCGGTCTTTTCCGTGCACTGCCACGATCCCATCCAACCCAGCGGATCGTAACTGTAGACGATATCGAAAGAGGTCGGCGGATATACCCGGCTGAAGCTCGCATTATTCTGTCCAATAAAATAGTCGTTGTAGGATATATAGAAGAATCCACCGTCTCCCCAGTTACTGCCCCAGCTGTTCTGCACTATAAAAGCCCCGTTTTTCGGCGGCGCTGCGCCGGAACCGAACTTATCCGCCGGATAGTTGTCATCCCAGCCGACCAGGAGGACTGCATGATTCGGATGGGGATCGTAGTCCGCGTCTGATGAATCGAGCGCGGCAAGGCTTCCGTCGTTATAAAAAGAGTGGGTATCGGCGTCATAGAACCGCTTGTGATACTGCATCGTCGTATATACTGCCCCCACGTTCATGAGGGCCGTTTTTATCCTGTCCATATCGAAATCGAAATAGTCCGCATTCAGTACGTGCCCCGCCGGCACGATTTCCCCCGAATTGGTCACCGTAAGGTCCTGATGGTAGGGCATTTGCGACTCCAGCACCGGCCCGGTCCACCTGGCGACATATGCGGTCGCCATATCTATATTCCCACCATCCTGACAGCGGCCATGCGTGATATCGAAATCACTCTTCAAGACCATGTGAAGCTTTGAGAAAACCTGGGCTTTCCTGGGCATATTGACTGTTTCAAGCGCCTCGCACGCGCTGAAGGCCCAGCACACTCCACACGTACCCTGATTGCCGACGGGACTGACACGGCCAAGAGTCCTCAAATCGTATGAGGCGGGGTACTTGTGCGTGTCAATCTTCTCGAGCAATTCCTGCTTCGATTTGGCCGGAAAATCGTGGTGCGAAGGAATAAGCCCTCCGAAATGGCTCCTCTCCGGGGAGAGAAGTTTCAGGCCGATGGCGGTGTTTTCGAGCAGATACTCGGCAAAACCCGGACTAGGTTTGACTTTGACTGGTCCGGCGCCGGATGGCGAGGCGAGAACGCTTACAAGGAACAACACCAGGACGGCAGTTTTTCTGCGGGACACAGATGCACCCCCCTTTCCAACAACTCTGAGGGCTGAGACGGGAACGGTAAGACTCCGGATCCAACCTCGATCGTGCCATACAGCGGTGGGAACGGATCGGTCGCCCCGGAGATGCAATCCTGGCGGAGAAGCTAAGTTTTAAATCCGGATTGTCGAGTCCGTGATCTTTAAATCTAGCAATTCCATACGCTTGGCCAATTCCGCCGTCCGCCGGTTGCGCAGGGGGCAGGAAAAAATAAGGAAAATCGACCGCCAATATCAGGATACCCCTTATTATTCGCCCGTCCGGGATCGGGTATTCTCGCAGGCACCGGATTCTGCCGGCAGATCGTCCCAGGAAGACACATGACACTACTCGGTCTTCCTTCGGGCCTCATGCCACATCGTCGGCTCGAGCCGTGCCACGGAGTACCAATCCAGACGGGAGACACAGCAGATGCGAAAAACCCTGTACCTTTTTGTCCTTGTCCTTCCAGTCCTGCTAACCGCAACTGTCCGGCCCATCGAGGCCGTACCGACACACGAGTCGGGCACGCCGTTCGAGTTTTCGAACCAGGATACCTCGCCCACCGAAATGCCGGTACCCGAGGGGCTTCTGCGCCATCCATTCGCTCCAGTCGGGGTACCCGGCGCCCATGTGCTCAAGCAGGGCAAATGGATGCTGTCCTACACCTACGGACATATGGGAATGGACGGCAACCTGAACGGAACGGCGGACGTGAGCAACGCCGAGCTTCTGCGCAGGTACCCCGTCGTGCCCGAAAGCATGGACGTCGATATGCACATGGTCTGTGGTATGTACGGAATCACGGATGATTTCACCGCAATGGTCATGGTTCCCTATTCTTTCAAGTCAATGACAATGGTCATGCGCAACGGGACACGCTTCACCACCCACTCCGACGGGATTGGCGATCTGCAGCTGGCCGGCCTCTATTCACTCTACCGCGGCGATATGAACCAGGTTGTTTTCTATGGAGGATTGAGCGTACCGACAGGTTCATTAGATGCGAGGGATGACACCCCAACAGCACGCGATTCAAAGCTGGGCTACACGATGCAACTCGGCTCCGGGACGGTCGACCTCAACCCGGCTCTGACTTACATGGGGAAATTGGGCAGGGTGCACTGGGGGGCTCAGGTCTCCGGGGTGCTTCGAATCGATGAGAATGAATACGACTACCGGCTGGGAGACAGGTATCGGATCACCGGCTGGGCAGGCTATCAACTCTTTAACGGGGTGATCGGTTCCCTCCGGCTGGACTGGCAGTCATGGGACCATATCCATGGGGCCGACCCCGAACTCAACCCGGCAAGCACACCGGGAAAGGATCCGAACTTCAGGGGCGGAGACCGCCTGGATATTCTACCGGGTGTGGCATGGTACCTCGATAAAGGACCGCTCAAAGGAAACCGCCTGTTCCTGGAGGGAGGCGTTCCGGTGTACCAGTGGCTGGACGGGCCCCAGACGGCAACGACTTGGCTTCTGACCGCCGGGTGGAAACTCGTGTTTTGACCGGTCCTACAAGGAGAAACCAATGAATCGAATCATCGCGGCATTTTTTGCACTTCTTCTCCTTTCGACGGCATCACCGGTTGCAACTCAGGCCCAGGACGCGAAACAGTCCTGCGGTTTTTGCGGCATGGACAGGCAGAAATTCGCCCACTCCGCAATGCTTATCGAGTACGAAGACGGGAGCACGGCAGGCTCGTGCAGCATACATTGCGCGGCGCTGGAACTGGCGCTCAACTTAGACAAGACTCCCACCAAAATCCTGGTCGGCGATTACCTGTCGAAAAAGCCGATAAATGCGGAGAAAGCCTGCTGGACAATCGGCGGGGATCAGCCCGGGGTCATGACCGCTCGGGCCAAGTGGAGCTTCGAAGATAGAAACGAGTGCGAAAAGTATTCAAAGGAACACGGTGCGCAGGTTGCGACATTCGACCAAGCTCTGAATGCCGCGTACGAGGACATGTATGCCGATACGAAAATGATCCGGGATAGGAGAAAGGCCAAAAGAGCACAACAGGGGCAGGCCGGCGGCATGCCGCCGGCTCCGCATGGCCATGGAGAGCAGCACAAGTAGGGACGGTTTCAGAGGTTCTACGGCGCCTGAGTCGAAATGCCGTCACCCTGTGCGGTATCGTTCCGGTCGCCCCACCCTCCCCCCAGCGCCTTAATGAGGGCCACCGCGGCAATGAGCTGCTGGCCTTTCAGCCGCACGGCGGTACGTTCGATTCCGAGTGAGGTGTTCTGGGCCGTCGCCACTTCGAGGTAAGTGACAAGGCCGGATTTGTACCGGGTCTCCGCAATCTCCAGTTGGCGGCGCGCAGACAGGAGCGCCGCCGTTTCGCGTTCGTATTCCCGGGCAAGGAGGTGCCCGGCCGCAATGTTGTTTTCCACTTCCGCAAAAGCGGTCAGCACGGTCTGCCTGTACTTTGCGACGGTTTCCTCGTAGGATGCCTTCGACTGGCGCAGCCCGGCCAGGCGCTGCCCGCCGTCGAACAACGGGAGTGACAGAGACGGCCCCACTCCCCAGAACCTGCTCGGCCAGTCAAATAGGGTACCAACATCCCCGCTTTGCAGCCCGGCCAACCCCTGGAACCGAACAACAGGAAAGAATGCCGCCGTTGCGACTCCGACGTTTGCGTTTGCAGCTGCCATGCGCCGCTCGGCGGCAGCGATGTCCGGCCGTCTTTCGAGCAGTTCTGAAGGCAGCCCGGTTGGAATAATGATGGAGGCCGGCATTGACGTTTTCTCGGCGAGAAGGAAAACGGAGGCATTCTTCCCGGCCAGCACAGCGAGCGCATTCTGCATTTTCAAGCGTTGGAGCGTCGTGTCGGCCAATTGGGCTTCGGCCGTCTGGAGAACCGTCTCAGCCTGGGCTACATCCAGGTCGGAGACCATGCCGCGAGCGCGCCGGTTTCGGGTCAATTCCAGGGATTTGCGATACGCTTCGATGCTGGTGGCCAGCAGTTCTTTTTCGGAATCGAGCGCCCGAAGCGAGAAGTAATCAGAGGCTATCTCGGCCTGGATGGCGAGCTTCAGCGCCTCTATATCGTCCGCCCCTGCCCGGACCTGGGCGGTGGATGCTTCAACCGCATGCCTCACGCGGCCCCACAGGTCCACTTCGTAGCTCAAATCGAAAGACAGGATAAAATTGTTGTACGTTTGTCCTGGTTTGCCTCCCGAGGGACGGTTCAGCGAGTCCCGGGTCCTGGCGGGCAGGAAGGAAGAACCTGTCTGGGGGAAAAAGCCCGACCGCACAATATCCGCAACCGCCCGGGCCTGCTCGAATCGCGCAACGGCCGCCCGAATGTCCTGATTGGACGCCATGGCTTCTTCCTGCAGCCGATCCAGCTCCGCGTCGCCGAATATTTCCCACCATCTGCCCTTGGGCAGATCGGCGCGTGGTTCGGCAATCTTCCATTCCCCCTTCGTCCCGGCATAGGTATCCGGGATGGTCGTCGCTTCCGGCCGCTGGTAAACCGGCCCGACGCTGCACCCGGACAACAGGATAAGCCCCGCTAAAACCAGCAGCAGTACGCTGGCAGAATGCCCCAATACTTTCATTGCGATCTTTCCGGTTTGGCAGGTTCGGAAACCGTCACGACATCGCCGGTCGCAAGCGACTCTGGGGGGTTGATGACAGCCCGGTCCTCCGACCCCAGGCCATCCAGGATTTCCAGCGTCTGTCCGAAGTCGCGTCCCAGTTTTACCGTCCTCAAATCGACCCGGCCGTCGGACTGCACGATGCCGACCTTCGGGCCATCGCTCCGGAACATGACCGTATTGGCCGGCAGAGTCAGCACCGGTTCCATTTGGGACTCGATAAAACGCACCTGGGCGTACCCTCCCGCAAATATTTCTTCTTTGTGGTTATCAACCTCAAGTTCGACCGGCAAAGTCCGTGAATCGGCCGAAATGGCGCCGGCCGTACGAACGACCCTGGCCCGGAAGGACCGGCCCGGCAGTTCGGGAATGCTCATCTCAGCCCACTGGCCGCCAGCTATGCTGCGGGCCATGTTCTGCGGAACCTGAACGCAAACCCGCAGGACCCGTGTCTGCGCAAGGTGGAACATCTCCTTTGCCCCTGCGGCAACGATGAGATCGCCCATATCGACATTTCGAACTGTTATGGTGCCGTCGAAGGGAGCAGTAACGGAAGCAAACGCCTTGAGTTTTTCCAGCCGGTTCACGTCGGCCCGGGCGGAGGCTACCACTGCAGTCTTGAGCTTGAAATCAGCGATTTTTTCGGCGGTTTCCTGCTCGCTGACGCTGGCCGTCTTCACAAGATCGCTCCAGCGCTCGACCGTAATCTTTGCCAGTTCCTGCACTGCCTGGGCCTGTGCGAGTTGAGCCCGGGAGCGTTCGAGTTCTTGGTCCAGTTCGGGCGTGTCTATCTCGGCAAGCAACTGCCCTGCCTTGACATGATCGCCGATGTCCACGAGGCGGCGCTTCAGGTAGCCGTTTGCCCGGGCATATATGGGCGCTTCGCCCCTGGGCTTGATCTCGGCCGGAATAGCGAGGGAGGGAGCGGGCTGAGTTTTTTTCGGCAGCACAATTGCCACAGCGGGTGCTTTCCGATCGACCGTCTGGGCTCCCGGTTCAGGCATCTCCCGCCAGTGTGGAAGCATTCCGGCGACGAGCCCTATACCCAGCACAACCGCCGCCGCAGTTATTGTTGATTTCATGCCCCCCCTTTATCGCTGTTGCAGGTTATCGAGTTCCCCCGAGAGAGGACTTACCCGGATTTTCCGGTGAACGATGCTGAAAATTACCGGCACAAAGAACAGGGTCGTAGCCGTCGCAACGATCAGGCCGCCTATTAC
>JAEZXS010000119.1 GCA_023442755.1 Pseudomonadota bacterium
TTTTTTGTATCGGGCAGCCTTTCCGAAACACCCTTGCGCACCAAAGAAGAGACCTCCCTCCGTCCGCAAAAATTGCCGTTCCCGGGCAAATACGGCCGCCGCGATACTTATCCCGCCGCGATATAAACTTATAATTAATAAATTGGCCGGCATTCCCCAACCGCAATTGCAGGAGGCAACCGTAACGCACATGTTCCGAAAGACCACAAAGTCCTACTGGCTCATAGTCTTTTCCCTGGTCGCCGTTCTCACCCTGTTCCACTATCTCAGTCCACTTGTCGCGGGAGGGAAATACCACCTGGAACTCGTCGTGCAGAGGCTGTTCCTGCTGCCCATAGTGCTTGGCTCCCTCTGGTTCGGCACCGCGGGCGGCCTCGTCTCGTGCACCGCCGTCATCGCCGCAGTCGGTCCCGTTCTTGTTTCGAATTGGACCGGACTGTCTTCTACGGACATAAACATCACTATGCAGGTCGTGGTTTATTTCGTCATCGCCGTGGTGCTGGGGAAGGTGGTCGATATGCAAAAGCAGGAGGCCATACGGGCAAAGCAGGCCGAAAACCTCGCCACCATAGGCAAGTCGTTGTCGGCCGTGGCCCACGAGATGAAAACGCCTCTTACCGCAATCGGCGGATTTGCCAACCTTGTGCGAGGGCACCTCGATAACTCCAATCCCGACCGCGCGAAGCTGGACATTGTCATAAGCGAGACGGCGCGCCTGGAAAAACTGGTGAAAGACATGCTGGATTTTTCCCGGCCGCTGGAAATTAAACGGGCCGAAGTCGATATCGGGCAACTGGTGGATGAATGCATCGCGATTGTCGAAGAATCCGCCGGGAAAAGCAACGTCGGGTTGCACAAAATACCCTGTGCTCCCCCTCTCCGCGTCTTTGTCGACCCGATGCGCATCCGGCAGGTCTTGATAAATCTGCTCGTAAACGCCGCGCAGGCATCTCCCGCTGGTGCGACGATCATTGTAAGCTACTATCTGAAAGGCAATAACCTGCTGCTCGACGTGGCGGATTGCGGATGCGGGATCCCGCTCGAAAACCGCAGGGAAATATTCCTCCCGTTCTTCACCACGAAAAAGGAAGGGACCGGGCTGGGACTCGCCATTGTCAAAAAGATAGTCGATGCACACGGAGGGCATATCCGGATTATCAGCAACCCCGGAGCAGGAATCACTTTCAGGGTGGTTCTGCCTCATCCTGTCGCCAGGAAGTAGCGCACTGCTGAGGACACCAAGCCAGAGGGAGAACAAACTAAAAGGAATTAGAAGGCGGTCTCCCGGGATTCCGTCGGAGCGGCCCTTTGCAGCGATCACATCGTCTACTGGAAGAAAACACTGTCTCCCGGCTTCGAGGCTGTGTCGCAATTCATAGGGGCTTTGGAAATTCCCGAAAACGTGGAAGAGGCGCCCTAAGAGGCGTCCCCCCCGGGGGATTGGCTTGCCGGCCATTCGCTGCTGCTGCCATATAGGATTTTATCCGCAGATTTCACAGATTTACGCAGATTGGCGCAGATGAAATCCAAGTATTTAAAACGCCAAACTTTATGTATTCCCATGGACGACCCGGATGCCCCCTGATGTCGGCCCCTGTTTTTCCATCCCCAAAAAATCTGCGAAAATCTGCGCGAATCCCCGAAATCTGCGGATATTTCGACTTTCAAGCACTCCGGGCACGCACCATGGACCGGCCCTTCCTCGCCAACGATACTGCGGTACATCTTTCCTCAATGCGCCTCGGCCCAGTTCGCCCCCCATCCGAAGTCGACCTTCAGCGGCACCCCGATATTCCAGACGTCTTCCATTGCAGACCTGACAAGCTCCCGGGCTGTTTCCATCTCATCCCTCGGCACTTCGAACAAAAGTTCGTCATGCACCTGGAGCAGCATCTCCGTGCGGAGTTCCCGGCGCTGGATTTCGAGGTAGACATCGATCATGGCCTTCTTGATAAGATCGGCGGCCGTGCCCTGGATCGGCGTATTGATTGCCAGGCGTTCGCCCAGCTGCCGTATCGTGTGATTCCTGCTCTGCAGTTCGGGGATGGCGCGCCTGCGCCCCAGCAGCGTCTCCGCATACCCCAGGTCCCGCGCCTTCTTGACTGCGTCGTCGATGAAACGCCTCACGCCGCTGTAGCGTTCGAAATAGCGGTCGATTGCGGCCTTGGCGATTTTCGTACTGATCCGAAGCCGTTGCGCCAGTCCGAACGGGCTCATACCGTAGGCTATGCCGAAGTTGATCATCTTGGCCTGTCGGCGCATCTCCGGGGTGACGCTTCCGACCCCCACCCCGAAAATTTCCGACGCGGTACGGCTGTGCACGTCCTCTTCCTTCCGGAAGGAGCCGATCAGGCTTTCGTCCCCGCTGTAATGGGCCAGCACCCGGAGTTCTATCTGGGAGTAATCGGCCGACATGAGCACGTTGCCCGGGGCAGCTATGAAAGCCTCCCGGATTTTCCTGCCCTCGTCCGAGCGGATCGGAATGTTTTGCAGGTTGGGGTTGGAACTGCTGAGCCGTCCCGTGGCGGTGACCGTCTGGTTGAATGAGGTGTGGATGCGGCCCGTTGCCGGATTGACCAGCTTCGGCAGGGCATCGGCATAGGTGCCCTTGAGCTTGGCAAGCGTCCGGTAGCTGAGTATATGAGCGGCCATGTCGTGAGCATCCGCAAGCTCTTCGAGCACCGTGATGTCCGTGGACGGCCCGCTCTTGGTTTTCTTGATCACCGGAAGGCCCAGTTTCTCAAACAGGATGTAGGCCAGTTGCTTGGGAGACTGGATATTGAACTCCTCACCGGCCATCTGGTAGATCAGCAGGGCTTTCTGATCCAGTGCTTTCTGGAATTCGATCGAGAGGGTTTCGAGCTTTTCGGAATCGACCAGGATTCCGCGCAGCTCCATCTCCGCAAGAACTTCCGTCAGCGGCAGCTCCACGAGTTCGTAGAGGTCCTTCAGGTCGCTTTCTTCGAGTTTTTGCCGCAGGACCGGCACAAGCCGCCAGACCGTTTCGACATCGCAGCACCCGTAATCGGCCGCCTTGATCAGCTCCACGTCGGCAAAGCTCATCTGCGCCTTGCCTCTGCCCGTCATTTCCTCGTAGGACGAAATCCCCTCCCCGAGGTGCTCGGCCGCTATCCGTTCGAGCGCATGGGTCTGGGAGCCCGGGTCGAGCAGATAGCTCGCGATCATCGTGTCGAAGGCCATCCCTTTCAGTTCGACGCCGTGCCTTCCCAGGACCACCCACTGGAATTTGAGGTTGTGTCCGGCTTTGGCAGGGGTGCGGGAACTCATGAAGGGTTCGAGTTCGTGGAGGACTTCGGCCGCCGTGAGCTGATCGCCGCATTCCGGCCCGCAGTGCCCGACGGGGATGTAGCAGGCCGTATCGTTTTCCCAGCTCAGGGCGATTGCGACGAGATCGGCGCTGAAGGCATCCTGGGAAGTGGTCTCGAGTTCGATCGCCACGAGCGATTTGTTTTCGAACTGGCGCATGAGCAGGGCCAACTCGGACCGGGTCCGGATAATGGTGTCGGTCCTGGTACTCGCCGGCTTTTTCAGAGCAGCGGGTGTGAGTTCTTCCAGGTCCGCCCACTCCTTTTTCAGGGTGTCGAGCAGGGTTTTGAACTCGAGTTCTTCGCAAAGCCCGAGCATCTCCCGGCGCATCGGCGGCAGGGGTACAAAGCCTTCCAATTCCTTATCGACGAGCACATCCATTTTCAAAGAAACCAGGTCGCGCGAAAGGTAGGCGCTCTCGCGCCCCTCGATAAGTTTCTTTTTCACCGAGTCGGAGGTCACGGAATTAATGTTCTCGTAGAGCTTGTCGAGCGAGCCGTATTTCTGCAGCAACTGAGTGGCCGTTTTGCCTCCGATGCCTTTGACCCCGGGAATGTTGTCCGTCGTATCGCCCACCAGCGAAAGGTAGTCTTTGATCTGGCCGGGCGTCACGCCGAAGCGTTCCCGGACCACTTCCTCGGTGAAGAGCCTGTCGTTCTGCGGGTCCCACTGGCGGATGACGGGATCGACAATAAGCTGGTGCAGGTCCTTGTCCCCGGAGACGATCACGA
The DNA here is from genome assembly GCA_023442755.1 of Pseudomonadota bacterium. Taxonomy (GTDB): domain Bacteria; phylum Desulfobacterota; class Syntrophobacteria; order Syntrophobacterales; family Syntrophobacteraceae; genus SbD1. The sequence continues at coordinate 4,059 of JAEZXS010000119.1, forward strand.
TGTCCAGGCTGTGCGCGGAGGCCCAGTCGGTAAGCGTTGCGATGATGTCGTCCGCCTCGTAACCCTCCAGCTCCATTTGCGGAATCCCGCAGTACTGCACCACCTGCTTTATGTAGGGGATTTGCGGAACCAGTTCTTCCGGCATGACTTGGCGCGTCGCCTTGTAGCTCTCCATCATGTCGTGGCGGAAGCCCCGGCCGGGCGCATCGAAAACGACGCAAACGTACTCCGGCTTACGTTCGCGGATGACCTTCAAAAGCATGGTCAGAAACCCGTAGACGGCCTGGGTCGCCATCCCCTTGGAATTGGTCAGGCGCCGGATGGCATAGAAAGCCCTGTAGATGTAGGAACTTCCGTCGATGATGAAAAACGTCTTTCTGTCGGTTCGAATCTTTTCGTTCATGCGCATCAGTCCATGG
>JAEZXS010000025.1 GCA_023442755.1 Pseudomonadota bacterium
CATCCCCACGCCTGTGGGGAACACAGTTGAGCCTTTTGGACAGAAAGCGCTTCATACGGTTCATCCCCACGCCTGTGGGGAACACGGATAAACCCGGCCCATTTCCGCCTCGAATACCGGTTCATCCCCACGCCTGTGGGGAACACGGCCGGAACTCGGGACCGGGTATGCGGTGGTCCGGTTCATCCCCACGCCTGTGGGGAACACACTTCTTTCAAGTCAGCGTAATCGCTACGTTTCTAAGGTTAATGATGGTGTTCCAACAATAACTGGACTCATTCGATATCGATTAGCCACCCTCAAGGCGTTTCCTCCTCGCCGTTGTTCCCTTCAGCACTTTTGAAAGAAACAAGCCGCAGGCCGTCCATTTCACAGGGGACCCGTCGGTTTTCACCCAACGTCAGAAAATCGAACCCGCTCTCCGTATCGGTACTCCATACCAGCACGGCGTTTCCGCCCTCAAGGCCTTCCCGGACCTGCTCCCAGATCATCTCGCGAACACGCCTGGAGTAAACGCCGACATATACACCGGCGCGCACTTCGAGCAACCACACCGCCAATCGCCCACGCAGCCGGGGCGGAACATTCTCAACCACGATGGCCAACATCACCAAGATGCTCCGTTTCGGGAATTGCCGGAGGAACCGCTTCCGGAGGAGGCTCCGGTCGGGGCAGTTCCCCGGCGTCCAGCACTTCCTCGATCATCGGGATTATCCGCGAAAGTAACCGGGTTTTCCGGAAAATGTCCCGGCAGGAAATCCGGACCATGCGTTCCGGCTGAGCCGGCCTGTGCGCGGCGGTGCTGAAGCCGGCAGGGACGACGGTTTCGAACTTGAACATGTCCGCAATGTCATAAACGAAGGAAAGGGGCTTTCCGGTATGAATGAAACCGATCGCCGGAGCATATCCGGCGGCAAGGACGGCCGCCTCTGTAACCCCGTAGAGGCAGGCGGTGGCAGAACTGAGACACCGGTTGACCAGGTCTCCGCTTCCCCACTCGGTCGGGTCGTACTTGCGCCCCCGCCATTCGACGCCATGCCGCTTCGCGAAAAGCTTATACATCTCTTTCACTCTGGCGCCCTCGATCGCCCGAAGCTGTTCTATGCTCCGGTGGGCAGGCGGTTCCTCCCCGAACCGGACAGCATACATCTTCCGGACCACCTTCAGGCGTGCGGCGCCGTCCAGGGCAAGTTTCGCCTGGTACAGCAGCCTGTCCGACCTGGCCCCTCCGGGTTGGCCGGAGGCATAAAGGCGCACTCCGGCCTCTCCGACCCAGATAAGCAGGCACCCCACCCGCGACGCAAGCGCAGCAGCGGAATGCGACACGCGGGTTCCCGGTTCGAGCATGAGGCAGGCGACGCCTCCCACCGGGATGTGCGTGCGCACCCCGTTTTTGTCCATGACTACAAACGCCCCGTCAAGCACGTCGATCAGGCCGCGTTCGACGAAAACAATCGAAACCCGCTCCTTTAAAGCAATGGGTTTCAAAGGAGGCAATATTTGCTGGGACATGGTTTCCTCACATTGCATCAATGAACATCAAGGCACTCCGTCCCATGAACCATCCTCACCCTCCTCGGAGAGAACAGTCTCCGGGTCGAGGCAAAAGAAATCGCCACATCGGGAATCGAATCGCGCCCCCCGGAGAAGCCCTCGGCATCCTCCTGCCGTGTAAACAATTCGAGTGACCTGGCCCCGATAAGGAGACGCAATGCGTCTTCCCGGCTCTCCTCCAGGCCGGCAAGGACAGGAGCGGACGGAATACACGCCTTCCGCCCCAACCAGAGCCCCCATCTCGGATCGACAAAAGCAGCGGCTATTTTCTCCAGCAGTGACGAATTCCCTTCGAGGATGACGCCAAAAGCCGCGTCCGCCAGGTACTGACGGCGTGTAAGCACGCAATCCGTGTTGAGAGCACCGCTGGCCGCCCGCCTGGTATTTTGAACGGTGTGATAATCCTGCAAGCGCCGGACAGGCAGATCTTTTTCGGCTCGATTCCGGGGGATGGCAATGGCAATCATGCGCAATGCGGCAAACGATGCAAGAAACTCCCGTTCGACCCCACTCCCGCGAGGGAGGCCCAGAGCCGCACAGCACATTCCGGCGATGGCGCTCTTCGTCGGCATCAGACCGGTGTTGCGACGATTATACTGGCTGTCGTACCCCCAGGATTGAAGCGGCCCTTCCAGCCTTAAAGCCAAGCATCGCTCATCAGATGACATGATCCACCATCCCGTCCAGAAAGTCCTTCATGCTGACTTCCGGGATAGCTTTTTCGAAAATGGCTTCAATGCCCCAGGTTTCGTTGAGCTTTGCATACTCCGATTTAAGAAGCTCGACGGATTTCGCCGCATATCCCGACGAAGGGCGAACCGGGTTTTCGTATGCATTGACCAACTGGATCGGATGCCCTTTTTCCCTTACGATTCCAAATACATGAACTGGGAGCGTATTGCCGTTCATGGTGTTCTTTCGGGCTCCCGGAATAGCCTTGATCGTTGCCTCGACAAACGTGCGCACTACGTGCTGCCGTTCCTCCCTGGTGAGACATGCCAGGTGCTCGGAATCGGCAAGCATGTCCAGGTTGAGAGCGGCGAATCGGTAGTAGGTCGCCGAATTGAACTCCAGTGTGCTGGTCATGCCAGCTCCGGATTCTTCCCTGGACTGCAGGTCGTCAACCGCGGAGAAGAAATCAATCTCATTGTCAACCTTGTGTGTGGAAAGAGCATGAGAAAACATCGAGGCCGCCTCTACCGTCAGGGAGTGATCATTGGCGACCATTCTGCCAAACAGGGCAATATCCGCCGCATCTTTTATCGCCCCGGCATTGACCGTTTTAAGTACTTTTTTGACATCCTTCGTATCCGCGTAAACCTTTGCAAGGGTTTCCAGTTCCAACGGCGACAGAAAATAGAGGGTTTTCGATTTCACCTTGTCGGTCGATTTGGGATCCAGGTTCACCAGTGCGTCTATGATCTTCTTCGCCCCTTCCTCGGAATCGGCATCGGAAAGCCCGGCAGCTTTCATCTTTTGAACAAGGGGTTCGAAAAACAACCGTGTCCGTTCCCCCTGGAAATGCTCAGGCGAGATTTCTTTTGCCATTTCACGAATCGCCCGTTTCCAGGATTGGCTCGATACCCTGGCGCGCTGAACGCCTCCGAAGATTGCCGTCTTGGGGGAGTTGAGGTCATCGCGGTTGAGGCAGGCAACGGGGACGGATTGAATGATATGCAGTTCCAGATGCTTCATGGCTGATTCTCCTTAGGTGGGTCAACGGGTTACCGGAGCCAGGAGCAGAAGACCGAATCCAAAGCCCTTTGCGCTCCCGATGCCGAAGTAATAACTATCTTGAAATCGATCGGTATCCGTTACTTCCAGGATTCCACGAAACTGGATTCCTCCGTGGTATCCGGCGTGCTTTCCTTTTCGAAAATGGCTTTCCGTCATCCGGCTGATTTCGAGAGGTTCATCTTCCACGATGCGAAAGCCTCCGGGGATGTCCAAACCTGTCTGCTTGTCCCGGCATCTCACTTCACCTTTCCGTACGAGCCAGGTCTTCAACTCCCCCGGGTCCAACAGCGGAATTCGTTTTCCGCTTTTCCGCTTCCCGTTTGCCCGGAAAAGGGTTTCTCCGTTTGGTCCCCTCTGCACGACAGTCTTTACGGGATTGGCCCGCAAGTCGAATGCATAATATCTGTGAGAAAGAAAGGAGGGAGAGATCTCTTTGAGTGAAAAGCTTTCCGGAGGGCACCAGGCCGGCAGCGAAGGTTTGCGGCGGGAAAGAAGCCAAAACCTGAATCTGCCTTCGAGCTGATCGATTCGGCTGAGGAAGTCCCGTTTGGCATCCGGGGTACCCGGGTAGCACTCCCATGCTTTTCTGTGCCAGGCATAGCTGTCGAAGATACGCTCGGCAAAAGCGATCTCTGCGTCCACATCCAGGCGTGCAAGCCAGCTCATTTGGCCTCCTCGGTTGAAGGTGCGCCTTGCGCCCAGAAGGTGGTTGCCCATTCCAGCCTGGTGCGGTCGCCCCAAAACTTCAGGTCTGTCTCGAGTTTTTCATAGTTGACCGAGATTCCCTGCGATTTTGCCATGAGGACCAAACGCAGGACACGCTCCTGCAACTCATCTCCCCGTTCTGCGGTGAGCAGATGCTGGAATCGCCTTTCTGTGGGTGTAAGCTTGCCATCGTCGCTCTGCGTGTCATGCCGCCGTTTTTCGATTGCCTTGCAGGTATCGCCGAAATTTCCGGCAGAACTCTCATCGGGATGCGTGGCGAACAGACCGACCACATATGCTGAAATGCGGTCATCGATGGCCACCCCCAGACGATTCAATGCCGGCCAGGCGCGATGTTTCTTATTCCCCACAAGCACGCAGCGCAGATCGGCCATCATGCCCCGATCCTCCCGGTGCTTGCGCAGTCTTTCGAGAAGCCGGCTCATTCTTCCTCCTCCTTGGGTTCTTGGGTGTTTGATTCGGCATCACTTCCTTTGTACGTCAATTTCTTGAAGCCCTTCGCAAAGGCTCGCAATTGCCTTGGGGTCTCCTGTCCGCATGCTGTTCGGTATGCTTCACATGCCGCGGAGAACAACATCTTGCGCCATGCATCCCGGGTGGGCTCCGCTGCGTCGGTGTCGATGGCTTCGATGTGGCGCATCAACAGTGACAGGTTCTTTTCGACGGCTGTCCAGTAGCCGAGGAAAGCCGTTTCGGCCAGCTTGTCTTTCAGAGTGTTCTGCGCTTTGGCTTGGGTCCTTTTGACGCGCGGCTTCCAATCGCTGTCAACACTTTGCCGGTATTCCTCAATTGCCCACCGAAGTTTCCGCGAATAGCCTTCAGCACCGAGGAGCTTGTCGGAACCGACTATCTCGGTATGATAGACAGAGATATGGTCCAGTACTGCCGGGGAAATGTGGAACACGGACTCGACGGCTATGTCCATGGATGCCTGGTCCCGCGTCATTGCGCACACATGAAAATCAAAGGGAGCGTCGTGAGGCGCATTGGTCATCGCCAATGGGCCGCCAAGCCCGTCCGCTGAGCGTTTTACTAGCAAAGAAGACAGCTCCCGCCATAACGCCTTTGTTGGTATCACATTGACCACTCTGCGTTCGGTAGTTCCGGCGCCTTTACTGTCTTTTTTCTTTACCAATCGCACTGCGGCCGTTGGTTCCGAAGGAAAACCATCCTTGAAGGTGCCATATTTGAACCCATTGCAGCAGTACATCTCATCCGAACCGGGTATGAGACGAATCCATCTCGAAATAGGAACCAAACGCCCCATATAAGTACCAGTCGCATTGATCACGCGCTGCGATTGCCTGTCAGGTGAATCAGGAAAGCACTCCCAGACGGGCCGGCCAAGTGGAATATCAGAATAGGCCCTCCCTTTTTTCTTATCTATCGATTCTGTCCTGTAGATGGCGCGAACAGTTTCAAATGCCGGCAGATTATAATGCACCGTCTCTTTTATTGATCGTCCCCGCAATAAACAATGCGCCATGGATTGAGACAGGCATGGAGCGTCAGGATTGCCGACCTGGGAAGTTCTGGTCTCACTCCACTGAGCGACTGGTGACCCTCCTCCAGGTGAAAAGTTCTGAAAGGTCAGCAGGTTTAAAGCAAGCCGTGCAGGTTCGATTTTTCGCGATCTGATTTGTCCGGCATGGTCGTGGAGGGTCGAGTTGTTCCCGGTCGCCAGCTCAAAATCAAGGAGCGCTACTGGTGAGGTATCTCCCGAATTTCCCGACGATTTGGCGGTCCCCCTCAGTTCCGCCACCTGCAGCCAGGGTTTTCTCGGATGGAATAGTTCGAAGCTATCCTTCCAACGGCTAAGATAGTCCATTACCGCGCCGGGCATTTTCTCAGGTACGCCATGCCATTCGTAGAAGTCTTCAGGTCCGTTGAGCGAGGCATGGGTGATACAGAGAAACAGCCGCAGCAACGAAACCCGTTCGTGCGTGCGCACTGCAAGATCGACATATTTTTCTCCTTCGGTAAGTGCCGTGCACAGGCTTACCAGACTGCGTTCACCCGAGTTTGTCACTACGGGTATCCACGGATCGAATGCAACATTCATATCCCCCCCTGTTTGGACGTTTTTTCGATGAGGAGCCCGAAATCATTGAAATAAGAAAGTCTGATCCCCCCTTTCAGACCCTTAACCTCAACTGCACCGCTCTCGGTAACGATGCCGACGGCCTGCATGCCATGCAGATAATCCGAAAAAGCAGAATTCAGTCGGATAGAATCTATGCCCGGTTCGAAGCAGTAATCGGGTACTTTCACCAGGTTCAGGTAGACTGCTTGTGCTAAATCAAGGCGATACCGGCCTTTTTCAAGACGGCGCACTGTCCCGTCAACGAACTTCGCCTCCTGCTTTGAAAGACTTGTGCAGAGTACGAGGGCACAAGTGGAAACTTCGTTTATGCGGGTCTGCTGCCCCTCTTCATCTTGCAGTGCTGGCTGCCAGAGATTGCAGTTCCACAGGGCAAGCGTTTTTCTTGCCGAATCCCGCCCGCACCAGTTGTCGGAAAGCTGCTGCCAGGAAACAGGTTCACTTGCCCTGCGTTTGTAGGTGGCCTCAATCAGCTGCCTTATCCGAGAGGGTATGGATATCGAGCCACATTCCAGGCCTTTCCAGAGTTCGAGGGTGCGCAGAAGGACAAACGGGGCGTACACACGCGCCTTGCTTCCGAGCGCCTTCTCGATCTCGTCCGAAGGCATCTTGCGAAATTCTTCCAGGTCTGCCGTCTCTTCGAGAATATACAAACGCGCCACACTTCCCTGGGGGCGCTCCCGTTCATGTCTCCAAAGCCGCCCGAGTCGTTGCAGGAGCATGTCGGTAGGCGCAAGTTCGGTAATCATGAGATCGGCATCGAGGTCTACGCTCTGCTCGACGATCTGGGTCGAAACGAGGATGCAGCCGCAGCGTTTCCGTCCCTTTTTGCCCAGCCGCTCCATCCAGTTCGCTTCGAGCTGATCCCTTCTCCAGAAAGGAAACCTGGAATGCAACAACCCTATGGGGAAATCATTCCCGGATAGCTGCATCAGCCTTCTGAATTGTTTCTGGGCCGACCCGACCGTATTGCATATCCAAAGCACAGCCCCACCCTGCCCGGCTGCTGCAATCGCAGCGGCTTCAGCTTTCCCGGTGGTGACAAAATCCACTGCGACATTTCGCGGTTTTGGAGGGAGCGCATCAACAGGGGGCAAAGAGACCCCATTCCTACGGCCTGTTATGAGCGGATAGGGCAGTTCCTCACAACCGGGCGGATTATCGGGACAAGAGACGATTTCAGCGCGGCGATCGCCGGTAAGAGTGGCTGACAGCACGATGACCGTGCACCCCAATCCTTCGAGCGTGGCGATCAGCCTGTCGATGAGAGTCCCGGTATAGATATCGTAGGAGTGGATTTCATCCAGGATCACCACTTTCCCGGCAAGAGCGAATTGGCGAACGGAAAAGTGCTTGACGGCTATGACGCCGAGAAGCGCCTGATCGATGGTGCCGACGCCGAACGGGGCGAGCAGTGCGCGTTTTGTGGATGCGAACCAGTCCCTGGCGGCACGCGCATCATCGTCTTCTTTCTGTTCAGCGGTCGATACGGGTTGAATTTCGGATTCAACTAGCAAAAGCCATGAATTGCCGTGGACAAGCCGGGCAGGTGATGCTTCCGGTGAGATTCTGCGCAGGAACTCATTAACGCGGAGATGAATCCTGTTGCTTGTCGCCTGGGTGGGAAGCGCAAAATAGAGCCCGGTTGCTTTTCCGGAATGAAGTATCCGATATGCCGCCCAGAGCGCTGCCTCGGTCTTTCCCATGCCCATGGGGGCTTCGATGACGTAGACGCCCGGACCGATTATCGTTGCGGCCGCCTTCTCCTGCATCTCGTTCGGAAGCCATTTCTCGTCCGGCTTTTCAGGATCATGAAATAGGTCATGAAACGAAAGGCCTTCGACGAATTGAGGGCGGCCAAAGGAGATGGATTCGAGGGCCTTGCGTGCAAGAACCGGGGAGTTTGTATCGCCGATGCTCCCCTCAGCAGGAAAAAATCTCTCGTCCGATCCAATCCAGTCTGCCACGGTAGTAAGCCCGGCAAGCCACCAGAGGGCGGGGGATGCTTGATCGACGACCAGAGAACCGCAATGCGCGTCAAAATAATCAAATACCTGTTGAGCGTTCTTTCGTCGTTCTACATTCCACCGAATCCCGCTCGCACTTTCTTCGATTCGTCCTATCTGAGGCGGCCTCACACCGCGTGGATGGGGCGGAAACTTGATTCTTCCATGGTGCGCACCGAGAAGGGCAGACAGATGCGGAGCCAGTCGCCTGGGGGCACCCTGCTCCATGAGGAAATCCTGAATTGTTGAGTGCGAAACCGCCCCATGGTCCGTTTCCATGGCAGTATCCCAACATCCGTTGCGGGCAATTTTTAGCAGGTCGTTTTCTTCAAGCCATGCTTCGCATTTTCGCTGAAAACCCGGCGTGATCTTGCCGATGTCGTGTAGCCCTGCAAGGGCGCCGACTTCCCCCGACCTCAAGTTGAAAGACTCCAGGATTTCCGGCCATATTTCAGCCAGACAGCGCGCGACGCAACCGACGTTGATCATGTGTTCGAAAACGGAGATCCCCGGCCTTCCCTCAGAAGTAGTTTTTGCCCAGAAATGAACCATTCATTAAGCCCTCAGTTCAGGTTAGTACCGGTTGTTAAGGAAAATGCAGTCAACTGTGACGACAGTGTGCGTTACTATTGGACTTAATCGGTACACATCAGAACCAACTCCGCTGCTTTCCTGTGTTCCTCGGCCACGCGCTCCCGTAGCGACAGGGGTTCGAGCACCTCGACGCGGCATCCGTAATAGAGAATCCAGCTGATGAGTTCGGGGGTAATGACGGCATGGACGCGAAAAAGGATGGAGCCGTCCGGCAGGTGCTCCGTTGTCTGCGTCTTGTGCCAGTACTCCTCGGAGACGCGCCTGCCCGCTTCGGGTTCGAAGCGAAGCACGATTCTTTCCGGGTCGTCGGGCCCGCCGCGGATAATGCCCCAGGCAAGGCCCAGGTAGTCGTCGAGCCGGAAGTCTTCGGGGATGTGATAAGGTTCTTCGAGCAGGGAGGCTTCCAGGATGCGGTCCACTTTGAACATGCGCACTTCATTTCGGAATTCGCAGTGCGCGATCAACTGCCAGGACCGGACGTAGGGCATCAGGTGATAGGGCCGGACGGTGCGTTCCTGCGTCTGCCCGCCCCGGGAGAGTGTTCGATATCTGATGCTCACTTTCCGGTTTTGGGCCAGTGCGCGGGTCAGAAGCATCAGCATTTTTTCCCGGTGGTCGCCCTGAACCTTGTGATATTCGCTCGAATCCTCCGCCGCGGCCCGGTGCAGAAGCCTGCAGAAGTCGCGCGGGAAGAGGGCTTCAATCCTGTCCATCGCGGCCCGGAGTTCGGAGGAGTCCAGGCCGTGCAGGTTCCGGGCAGCATTCACTGCCAGCCAGAGCGACAGTCCTTCGGAAAAGCTCAACCGCAGGGCGGGTATTTTGGGATTCGGTTCGAAAAAATAGCCCTTCGAGGAATGAGCGAGAGGAAATTTCAACCCGTGGCGAATTATGTCCAGGTCTTTCTGGATCATACGCTCGCTCACCTCGAAACGGCCCGCCAATCCACGGCGCAGATACGTTCCGGGGTGCATTGCGATGATCTGCGTAATTTCCAAGATTCGGGATACGCGTTTTGTCTCTTCGAGAAGGCGGCAGGTACCTGGAAATCGCATCAAGACTCCTTTTTTACCTGCATGCTACACCAGCCGCGAGAACCTTGCGGTTCCCACTGTTCGGTGTTCAGGAAAAAATTGCATCCTGGGATTTTTGGAGATGTGCGCAATAGTACAAAATGGATGCAAGCCTGTCCATAATTGCATCCAGGCAAGCGAAAAAACGCAAAACCCCGGACGATCATCCGGGGTTTTAGAATTTCGAGGCAGAGACTGAAGCGTTGGCGCTCAGCGGGCAGGGGCAGCAGCCGGTTTTTTCGCCGCTGCGACCGGCTTTTGCGCCGGCTTGCCTGGGAAAGCATCCGGTGTGGCCGGTATTTTCACGATTACGGGGCTGGACTTCTGTTCGATCTTGATCTGCTCGACCAGGGTCGATGCCTTGCTCATGCTCTCCACGGGCCGGGTCGAAACGGCGTAGGCCCCTCCGCCCGAAGTCACCGGGGGAGAAATGACTACGTCGTAGCCCTTCCTCTGCAGGTTTCGCTGAACGTCTTCCGCCGCTTTCTTGTCCTTGAAGCAGCCGACCTGGACCGCATACATCAGTTTGCCCGCTCCGGGCGCTGGGGCGGCAGCAGCGGGAGCGGCGGTTTTCGGCTTCTGAGCGGGGAGCGCCGCTGTCGGGGCGGGCGCCGGGGAGGCCGGTTGCGAAGGCTTAGTCAAAGACTTGGGAGCCGCTGCCGGCTGGACCGGTGAAGCTGCAGCGGTTCGCGCGGGCGATGCCGCGGGTGAGCCGGGTCCCTTCGGAAAGAGCACCTGGGCCCGGGAAGCCGGTTCCGATGGCTTCGCGGGAGAAGGAGCGGTGTCTTTTTCGGGCAGGGCCGCCTGCATCGGAGCCTGCGGTTCGGCCGCGGGTTTCTGGGCCGCCTGACTTGCAGGATCGGCCGCCGGTGAAGACGGCGCCGGGGTCGGTTCGCTTTTCATCGCCATACCGGCGGAAAGGCTGTCTGCAGGGTTTTCCCCCGGGGCGGTTTCGGGCGGCTTCGGGAGTTCCTTCTTCATTGCGCCCTTGTCCTGCTGCACCAATTTTCTGCCCGGCTCATGCACTTTCGACCCGATCAGATACGGCGTGACAATCACAAGCAGGATCAGGCCCAATGCCGCATACAGCAGGTACTTCACATAGGACGAGCCCCCGCTTCCCCCCATTCGGCCTTTTTGCACAAAGAGCTTCTTTTGCATCTTCCCCCTCCGGAAAATCCTCCTACATGCTCTTGGCCCGTTTCATCGCCCTTTCGAATCCCGGGAGAGATCCTTCGATTACCCGGTCATCGACACAATACGCTATCCGGAAATGGCCCGGCCCCCCAAACCCGCTCCCCGGCACCACCAGGATGTTTTCTTCCTGGAGCAGCCGCACGAACCGCACGTCATCGGCCAGAGGGCTTTTCGGAAACAGGTAGAAGGCCCCTTTCGGGACGGTCATTTCGTACCCGCATTCAAGCATCCCCTTCACAAGCCTGTCCCTTTTGCGTTTGTAGATGTCGACGTCGACGCATATCCCCTGCAGCTCGACTATAAGCCGCTGCATCATCGCCGGAGCGTTCACGAAGCCAAGGATGCGGTTTGCAAGAGACAGGGCGCTTATCATCTGCTCGGGGTTGTCGAGAGCGGGCCCCACCGCCACGAAGCCGATTCGCTCCCCCGGGATCGACAGGTCCTTGGAATACGAACTGCCGATCATCGAATTCGGGTAGAACTGGAAAATACAGGGAACGGCGCAATCGTCGTAGACGATCTTTCGGTACGGCTCGTCGGACACCAGGTAGATGGTGTGCCCGTATTCGCGGCTCTTGCTCTCCAGGATTTTTCCCAGCCCTTCGAGAGATTCGGTCGAATATATCTGCCCCGTGGGGTTATTGGGGGAATTGATGAGCACGATCTTCGTGCGCGGGCCGACCGCCTGCTCCATTCGTTCGAGATCCAGGCAGAAATCCGGCCGGGTCGGCACCGGCTTCAAAACGCCCCCGTGGTTGTCCACGTAGAACCCATACTCGACAAAGTAGGGGGAAGGACAGACCACCTCGTCTCCGGGGTCGAGCACTGCCTTGAAGATGATATTCAGGGCGCCGGCGGCCCCGCAGGTGGCGACGATCTGGTCGTGCGCCATGGAAACGCAATATTCTTTGCACAGGTAAGCCGAAACGGCCGTACGGGTCGAGAGCAGGCCGGCGTTGGGCATGTACGCATGCCGCTCCGGATCGCTGCTCTTTACCAGCTCAATCAGCTTTTTCTGGACGACTTCGGGAGGAGGCACATTCGGATTGCCCAGACTGAAATCGAAAACGTTCTCGGCGCCGTGGATGGCCTTGAGACGCCCGCCTTCTTCAAACATCTTCCTGATCCAGGAAGATCTTTCCATAAACTGACTCATTTTTGCGGCAACAGCCATAATTTTTCCTCTTGTACAAAGAAACAGCCGAAATGATTCTGCGCCGGCTTATACCATTTTTTCCGGTCGATTTATCGAATTTTCGAGGCACTATAAGAGAGTTTAACTCTCTTATGCAAGCATTCTGTTCCGAATTCTTCCCCGGCGATAATCATTGGCCGAACTTGCGTTTTCCCCACCGTGGGCATATACGCATGCATCAGGATTCAACACATGGATTTAATTGCCTTTTAGGGCTTGTCCGTAAATAGGCCTTTCAGGGATTGCGCTGGATTTTGAGACCGATTTTGGTCGCGACGACTGAGCAAAACCGCAGGCGTAGCCGGACTACGTTGAGGATTTTGCGATTGAGGAGCGGC
>JAEZXS010000100.1 GCA_023442755.1 Pseudomonadota bacterium
GGATATCCGCTCATCATGACGGTAGCACAGGACAGCTTCAGGTGTTTTATCTGCATCAGAAGATCCATACCGGACCCCCCTTCGAGAATGACGTCCAGCAGAATGAGATCGAACTGTCCGGTTGCAAGGTGTGATGAAGCTTCGGAATAGCTGCAGGCTGTGGTCACCTGGTAGCCTTCCTCGGAGAGAAAAGTCTCGAATGTGAAGCGGATGCTCTCCTCATCATCTACTACAAGAATACGTTTCCCTGTCATGTTGACCTCATCGTCCCGCGGCTTGGATTCGAAACAGAGTCCGAAAATATGGAAACCCGAATCAAATTCCATGCCGACGAGAACGATGAGCTTCACGGATGCCTTTACAGAGGTTTACCCGGGACGGATTGTCGAAGTTTTCGATAGAGCGTTTTCCGGTCTATACCAAGCATGCGTGCGGCCCTGGCTTTATTGCCTCCCGTTTTGCTCAGCGTCTCCAGGATCAGGCGGCTTTCCGCCCCGGTGTCGCCGCATGTCGTCGCGTAGCGCCCCCTGGCGAAAGAGGCCAGCTCGGGGGGGAGGTAGTCCAGGGTTATGACGCTGTCCCGGCAAAGAACGAACGCATGTTCGATGGCGTGTTCCAGTTCGCGGACGTTTCCTGGCCAGTCATACTCGCGCAGCCCCCGCAGCACGTTGTCGGAGACATTCTCGATCCCCTTTCCGAACTGCCTGTTGAACTTTTCGATAAAATGCCGGACGAGGAGTGGGATATCTTCCCGCCTTTCCCTCAGCGGGGGAATCATTATCTCGACCACTTTGAGACGAAAGTAGAGGTCCTGCCGAAAATGTCCGGCGCCGACCAGTTCCTGCAAATCTTTGTTGGTGGCCGCGACGATCCTGACGTCGAGTTTGATGGGCCGGGGATCGCCGATCCTTTCGATTTCTTTTTCCTGGAGGACCCGGAGCAGTCCGAGCTGAATCTTCGGCGAAACGTCCCCGATTTCGTCCAGGAATATCGTCCCGCCGTGGGCGCGCTGAAACCGTCCCGTGTAGTCCTGGTAAGCGCCTGTAAAGGAACCCTTCACATGCCCGAAGAGTTCGCTTTCGAGCAGCGATTCCGCGAGGGCTGAGCAGTTTACGCGAATGAAAGGCCGGTTGCTCCCGGGGCTTCCCGCATGAAGGGCTTCTGCGACCAGTTCCTTTCCCGTTCCACTCTCACCACGGATGAGCACCGTGGTCTGCGTTCCGGCAAGGGCCTCGATATACCCGTAGACTTTTTGCATCCCAGGGCTGCTGCCTATGATCTTTTGGAATCGCTGAAGATCGTGTAACCGGGTCTCCAGTTCAACCAGGCGTGTCTCGTCGCGGCACACCATGACCGCTCCCCGGAACCGTCCCGTTCGCTCGCGCAGCGGATAACATGCGATGCTGAGGACATAGCGCGGCCCGCCGGCGCGCTGGCATTCAATCCTGGCGCGCTCGGAGGGCTTTTTGCCTTCCAGGGTCTCCTCGAGGATTTCCAGGCACTGGCCCGTGCAGCCTCCAGCAGCCTGCCTGAAGCTCTCACCCACAATGCCGGGGGAGAAACCGCAGATATGCATTGCCGCGTCATTGACCTCGGTCACGACAAGCTCCGGGTTCACCGCAATAATCGGGTCTCTGACGCTTCGGAAAATGGCGTCGAGATTGGAACGGTATCTTTCCTTCTCGCTCTCGAGCACCTGGTGCCGGAGAGCCAGTTCCGCGGACCGGAGCACCTTTTCCTGGGTCACCGGCTTGGTCATGTAATCGAAAGCTCCCAGGCGCACCGCTTCGGAGGCCGTTTCGATTTCGGGATAGCCGGTTATCAGGATAAATTGAACAGTACTGTTCCGCGATCGCAAGTACTTCAGTATGTCGATCCCGTTGCCCTCGCCCAGGACGATGTCGGCAAAAACGATTTCAAACTCGGCCTCGTCGAGGGCCGCCAGCGCCTCGCGGCAGTCCGGGACGGCGCGGACCTCGTGCCCGGCCTCTTCGAGGAAGCTGGACAGCGTGAATCTGATGCTTTCCTCGTCATCGACGATCAGAATTCTTGCCAATCGATTTCTCCCCCACGGGCAGTTCTATGCTCACCCGGGTGTATTCCCCTTCCACACTTTCAATGAGAAGAAAACCTTTGTGGTCCTCGATGATCTCCCGGCATATGCTCAACCCCAGCCCCGTCCCCTCGCCACTCGGCTTGGTCGAGAAAAAAGGCTCGGTAACCACGTTTAGATTGCCCGCCGGAATGCCGATTCCACCATCCAGGAAGCTGAGCCGCACCAGGCGCTCGCCACCCTTCCTGATCTCCTCGCCGGTGATTTCGATTGTTTTGGCCTGGGCATATCCCGGGTACTTTTGATTCAGGGCATAGTGTGCGTTATTGATGATGTTCAGCACCACCTGCTGGATTTGTTGTGAATTGACAATAACGGGAGGCAGCGCTTCCGGTATTCCGCTGGTTACGCGGATATTGTCCTTCTTGAGTTTTACCTTGGCGAGCACGAGTGATTCCGCAACGAGTGTCCGGACATCGGAAAAGGTCCTTTCGTTCTGATTCTGTCGTGCGAATGACAAAAGGCTGCGAACGATGGTCGCGATCCTTTCACTCTCCTTGAGAATCCTCTGCCCCAACTCTCCGCCTGATTCGATATCCTTGCTCCGGTTTATAAGAATTTGTGCGCAGTTCATGATTCCGTTTACCGGGTTGTTGATTTCATGGGCGACCCCGGCCGCAAGCTCCCCTATGGACGCCAGGTGACGGGCCTGCATCGCCTTTGCCTGCAGGCTGACTTTTTCGGTCACATCCGTCATTGCCAGGAGCACGCGGCGTACCACCCCGGAGTCCAGAATCGGGAAAGCGCGCATCTCTATATGGCGGCCCTGCATTATCGCCATTTTCGTCTCCGGTCTTTTCGTCCTGAGCGTCTTCGGCGCCGGGCATTGCCCGCAAAGCACACGGTCCCGGACAGCCCCGTAACAATGCCGGTCATCGGAAAAAGACAAGTCGTGCAGGCAGGCGACCCCGGCCGCGTTGTTGGCCCAGAGCACTTTCAGGTCGGAGGAGAGCAGGAGGAGACTGTCCGTCATTGCATTGAGCAAAGCATCGAAATCGAGCGAGAGTCTTTTGTAATTCTGCTCGCTTTCCCTGAGGCTCCGTTCGGCCAGCCTCCTTTCCGAAATATCCCTGGCAACACAGATGAGGGTCGGCAGCGAGTTGTAAAAGAACATGTGGCCGCTGAATTCCACCGGAATCCGTTCGCCGTCCTTTCGGATCAACGTCCTCTCGAAAAGCCTGTTGTGGTCCGTAATGAACTTCCGAAAGTTCTCACGCACCTCATCGTGCTCCTCAGGTGCAGTGATGTCATATGGAGAGAGGCCCACCAGTTCCTCCGGACTGTAGCCAAGCAGCCTCCCGGCCACGCTGTTGGCCTCTATGAAGCGGTCGAACTCGCCTTCAGGGCTCAGGATCGACAGGAAAATGGCATCATGCACCTCGTTGAAGAGGAGCCTGTATTTCTCCTCATTGTCCCTGACCGATTCCTGCGCGCGCATGAACTCGGTTACGTCCCGGAATATCTCAAGTTTGGATACGGACCCATCGGATTTCCGGAACGGGGTATCGAAAAGATCGTATATCTTGTTGTTTTTTGGCGAGGTCCAGGTCCAGCGCACCGATTTCCCCGCCAGGACCTCCCTGTTCAGGCACCAGGGGCACGGCTCACTCCGGTCATGAAAATATTCGAAACATTTCCGGCCGGTCACCGCCCCGAACTCCCTTTCGATTACCGGATTCACATACTCGATATCGTGCCGGGGACTGACTATGTAGACCCCGTCCTCCATCGATTCCAGGATGCTCATCAGCCGGTCCCGCTCCATCTTCAGCTTCTTTTCGGTTTTCATCCGCATCTCGGTTTCGGCCTGCACCGCCCGGAACAATGCTCCGATGTGCCGAAGCGCGAAGAATGCAATCGATGAGGCAAGGATGCTGGACATGATGAGGGTCGTTCCGTCGTTGAAGTCCCAAAGGGGATCGGTAGGAAAGAGGAAATGGATGGCAGCCTGTATGCAAAAGGTGCCCGCCACCATCATCAGCAGGAAGACAAGTATCAGCAGAAAGAAATCCAGCCTGCCCGGGGTAGGTCTCCGGGCCGAAAGGAGCCTGTCCAGCATGGCTGCGCCGAGACTGCCGGGAAAATTATGCTCGAGCGATTCAGAGTCCCTGTCCAACGATCCCTTCCTGATTTCTTTTGTCTGGCGCATCGATTCATCCACCGGTCGGAATAAGCTCAGAATTTCGGGGGTGGAATTAAAGTAGTCGAAATATGTAATTACGGGAGGAAAGGAACCCAGTGGTCAGGCAGCCGGGATGGTACGCAGAAGGGCCGGCCCCGGGGTGGGAGCCGGCCGGCTTGGCTTACAGGGGAAAGGGGAAAGGAACCGGCCGCGGCAGGTCCAGGGGAGGTATTTATTGAACCCTGCCTGCGGCCCGAATGGGTGGAGCTATGTGAAAGCTCCGGCTGCTGCAAGCCGGAACCGGTTTACTGCATCTTTGCCTTTTTGCCCTCTTTCTTGCCTTCCATCCACTTCTGGTGCATCTGCTCCGCCTTGTCACGCTGTTCCGGCGTCAACACTGCGAAGATTCTCGATTTCATGCGTTCCCTGGCAACGATCAGGTCGGTCATCGTATTGGCCTGCTTGCTCGCCGCGGCACGGACCTTCTGTTCGTCGAACGCGCCGCCCTTCGTCAGGTCCCGCAGTTCCTTCCGCTGTTCTTTGAGGCTCTGCGCGAGAGGCTTTATCTTTTCACGTTCTTCGGTCATGATCTGCTTTACCTGGGTTTTTTGTTCGGCCGTCAGGTTGAGCTTTTTCAGGAACTGGCCGAAGTGCTTTTTGTGATGCATCTGTTTTCCGCACATCCCATGGTGCTGGTCAGCGGGAAAATCGTCGCCTGCCTGTCCGGCCGAGGCGACCGCCGGAGTATTCGGCTGCGCGCCTATTGCCGGCGAGTTGACGAAAAGCCATGACAGGATCATCCAGCCTACGGCAAACAAAGTAATGTGAAAAGCAGTGACAACGAACTTTTTCATCGAACCCTCCCGTTGTTTGGCATTGTGAGTCGCTGAGCCATCTCGATACCGTTTGTGCCCGGCGCCGTGAATCTTGCGGTCACCACGCCGCTTGAGGACAATCATACGCGAACTGCGTCGGGAGCGTCAGTTAAGATTGGTTAAAGTTCTTAAAGAATTGTAAAGACGCGCCTTAGATTTAACATTTCTTAACAACCAACCGGCAGCGGACTTCTGTTAAGATTCATAGATTCCCGACCGGCCGTGAACCGGTCATCCTTCAAGACCGGAAGAAAGGTGTATTCGTCAGGGTATCCAAAGTATTTTCGAGAGGTTATACTTGCGCCGACTCGGGGCCGGCGCCTCGGGGGCGTTGAATCTCATAAAACCGGGCATTTGGAAACAGATGGAACTTATAGAACTCGAGGATATTCAAAAAACCTATCACATGGGCGAGATCGAAGTGCCGGTGCTTCGCGGCATTTCTCTTCGGATTTCCCGGGGCGAATTCGTGGCCCTGGTGGGCACGTCGGGCTCGGGAAAAACCACCCTTATGAATATCCTGGGCTGCCTTGACAGGCCCAGTTCCGGTCACTATTGGCTGAATGGACAGGACATCGGAGCACTTTCCGGCGATGAGCGGGCGCTGGTGCGAAACCGCGAGATCGGGTTCGTATTCCAGACCTTCAATTTGCTCCCCCGGACGAGTGCGATTGAAAACGTCATGATGCCGCTCACCTACAATGCAGAATCCGTTTCGGGCCGAGATTCCCGGAAAAGAGCGAAAGAGCTTCTCAAAAACCTGGGCCTGGGTGAGCACATCTCCAACGAACCTTCCCAGCTTTCAGGAGGACAGCAGCAGCGGGTGGCGATTGCCCGGGCGTTGATCAACCGCCCGTCGATCTTGTTTGCCGACGAACCCACCGGCAATCTCGATTCGCACACCAGCGAAGAGGTTCTGCACATTTTTCAGAAGCTCAACGAGGAGAGCGGCACCACGATAATTCTCGTGACCCACGACCCGCACGTGGCCAACTTCGCCAAGCGGGTGGTTCGGGTTTCGGACGGCGTGATACGGGAAGAAAAAGCGCCCGTTCAAAAGCACGCTAGCGAATGTTTATCTTCCCGCATCGCCGAAGACAGGAGATTCCGGACATCCCGCTCCCATCCCGGCCGGATGTTCAAAACTGCCCTGAACGGGCTCCGGCGCAACGTTATGCGGGCCGCCCTGACCGCCCTGGGAATCGTCATCGGCGTGGGCGCAGTCATCGCCATGATGGAGATCGGCCATGGCTCTTCGACCGCCATTCAGAAGACGATAACCAGCATGGGGGCGAACAACCTGGTGGTTTTGCCCGGAACGGCATCGAGCGGAGGGGTGAATTTCGGAGCCGGAAGCGCCATGAACCTCACGCCCCAGGACAGCGAAGCCATTGCGGCCGAGTGCCCTTCCGTCCGGGCTTCAGCGCCGATAGTCCGCGCCCGCGCGCAGCTGATTTACGGAAATCGCAACTGGGTACCGTCCTACATCTATGGTGTAACCCCGGAATTTCTGGATGTTCGCGAATGGGACCTCGCGGACGGAGAATCGTTTCTTGCCCGTGATGTTCGGAATGCAGGCAAGATCTGTATCGTGGGTCAGCGGCTGGTGCGTGAGCTTTTTCAGGGAGAGAGCCCCCTGGGCAAAGAGATTCGGGTTCAGAACGTTTCGCTCAAGGTGGTCGGCGTGCTTTCGAGCAAGGGCGCCAACATGATGGGCATGGACCAGGACGACATCCTCCTCGCGCCCTGGACGACGATCAAATATCGCGTGACCGGTTCTTCGGTAGCGAACGTAAATCAGAGCGCATCGGCCCAGACGTCCGCCGGGACGACGCAGGTCAACACGCTCAACCAGGTTTACCCCGGCACGCAGACAGGCCTGTACCCGCAGCAGTCCACCGTCCAGTTGGCGGACAACCCGCTCCCGGTCCGGTTTGCGAATGTAGACCAGATAATCTCGGCTGCGAGGTCGCCCGAAGATACGGCCCGAGCCATAGACGAGATAACGCAGCTTCTCAGGCAGCGCCACAGGATTCGCCCGGACAGCGCGAACGACTTCAATATACGGGACATGACAGAGATTACGAAAACCCTGTCCTCGACGGCCACGATGATGACCAATCTGCTCCTTTCCGTAGCGCTGATATCCCTGGTCGTCGGAGGTGTCGGAATAATGAACATCATGCTGGTTTCGGTCACCGAGCGCACCCGCGAAATCGGGCTCCGGATGGCCGTCGGCGCGCGGGGCGGGATCGTCCTGCAGCAGTTTTTGATCGAATCGGTTGTCTTATGCATCCTGGGAGGCATGGCCGGCATCCTCCTGGGGCAGGGAATTGCCTTCCTGGTATCCCTGTTCCTGAAGTGGCCCACCGAGTTGTCGGTGGAGGCGATTCTGGCCGCAATTGCCGTTTCCACAACGGTCGGGGTCGTATTCGGGTACTACCCGGCCTGGAAAGCATCCAGGCTGGACCCCATAAACGCCCTGCGATACGAATAAGCGGGAAGGCGTGGGGCCCGGATCAGGCAAGCCTGCGCCTTACGGTTTGATGTGTGGCACTGCCGTGTGTCGCCCAACCTGATTTCAAGTGAGACGATATGCTGGAAGAAAATACGAAGAAAAGCGATTTGACCGAGCGGAATCCATCCCGTCCCCGTTCGAGGCACTGGTTTGTTCTGATCCTGGTTGCCCTGGTGGTAGCCGGCGGATACGCGTACTGGATTCGAGCGGAAGAACCGGCCAACAACCAGGCGAAGCGGGGCCAGGCGCCTCGCGTGCCGATCGTGGCGATGCCTGCGGTGCAGGGAGATATCGGGATCTACATAACCGGGCTCGGCACCGTCACGCCGCTGCACACGGTTACGGTGAGGAGCCGTGTCGATGGCCAGCTCATGCGGGTCCTGTTCCAGGAAGGACAGACTGTCACCGCGGGAACGCTGCTTGCCGAAATCGACCCGAGGCCTTTCGAGGCAGCGCTGACCCAGGTGGAAGGGCAGATGGCACGGGACAAAGCCCTGCTGGAAAATGCCAAGCTCGACCTCCAACGCTACAAGGTGCTGATGTCGCAGGACTCCATCGCAAAGCAGCAGCTCGACACCCAGGAGGCCTTGGTACGCCAGTATGAAGGCGCCGTCAAGCTCGACCAGGGACAGATCGACAATGCCAAGCTGCAGCTGGTCTATTCGCGCGTAACCGCTCCCATCAGCGGACGCATCGGCTTGCGGCTCGTCGACCCCGGCAACATGATCCACGCAACGGACACCAACGGGCTGGCGGTCATCACCCAGGAACAACCGATCGCCGTCGTCTTCCCCATTCCCGAGGACAGCCTGTCGCCCGTACTCAGGAAGTTCAAGGCCGGCGAAAAGCTCCTGGTCGAGGCCTTCGACCGCGAACAGAAGAAAAAGCTGGCAACGGGGCACCTGCTGACGATCGACAACCAGATAGACCCCAACACCGGAACGGTCCGCCTCAAAGCCGTGTTCTCGAATAAAGACAGCGAGCTGTTCCCCAACCAGTTCGTGAACGCCCGGCTTTTGCTGGAAACCAAACGCGGAACCACGGTCATCCCCACCGCCGCCGTACAGCGCAGCCCCCAGGGGACTTTCGTCTTCGTCCTCAAGCCCGACCAGACCGTCGCGATGCGTACGGTCAAGCTCGGCCCGGCCGAAGGGGATAACGTCGCGATCGAGGACGGCATGTCGCCCGGCGATCAGGCCGTGGTGGAGGGTGCAGAGAGACTGCGTGACGGAAGCAGGGTCGAAGTCGAGGTCCGCGGAGCCGATCCTGTGCAGAAGGAAAAGTAATGAACCCTTCGCGCATATTCATTCTACGACCGGTCGCTACGGCGCTGCTGATGACCGCCCTTCTTCTCGCCGGCGCGGTGGCGTATCACCAGTTGCCGGTATCGGCCCTGCCGCAGGTGGACTATCCGACGATCCAGGTATCGACCTTCTATCCCGGCGCCAGCCCGGAGGTCATGGGATCGTCCATAACCGCCCCGCTGGAACGCCAGTTCGGGCAGATGCCGGGCCTGAAGCAGATGACGTCCAACAGCTCCGGCGGTAGCTCGGTAATCACGCTGCAGTTCAGCCTCGACCTCAGCCTGGACGTCGCGGAGCAGGAAGTCCAGGCGGCCATCAACGCGGCCACCAACTTTCTGCCCAAGGACCTGCCCAACCCCCCGGTCTATAGCAAGGTCAACCCGGCGGATACGCCGATCCTGACGCTCGCGCTGACTTCCGATACCCTCCCGCTGCCGAAGGTCGAAGATCTGGCCGATACCCGGCTTGCCCAGAAGATCTCCCAGCTTCCCGGCGTCGGGCTCGTCAGCATAAGCGGCGGCCAGAGGCCCGCGGTCCGGATCCAGGCAAATCCCACCGCCCTGGCGTCGTACGGCCTGACGCTCGAAGACCTGCGCATCGCCATCGTCAGCGCCAACGTCAACCAGGCGAAAGGCGGCTTCGACGGACCGCGGCAATCCGCGATCATCGGCGCCAACGATCAGCTCCTGACAAGCGCGGAATACCGGCCCCTGATCGTCGCATACCGCAACAACGCCCCAGTGCGTCTCTCCGATGTCGCCGACGTCATAGACGATGCGGAAAACGTCAAGCAGGCCGCCTGGATGAACGACACGCCGGCGGTGATCCTCAACATCCAGAGACAGCCGGGCGCAAACGTCATCGACGTCGTAGACCGCATAAAAGGGCTTCTGCCCCAGTTGCAGAGCGCTCTGCCCTCGGCGGTTCACGTGACGGTGCTCACCGACCGCACCACGACCATCCGCGAATCGGTAAACGATGTCCAGTTCGAACTCATGCTGGCCGTCGCCCTGGTCGTCCTGGTGATCTTCCTGTTCCTGAGAAACGTCCCGGCAACCATCATACCCAGCGTTGCCGTGCCCCTTTCGCTGGTGGGCTCTTTCGGGGTGATGTACCTGCTCGGATTCAGCCTGAACAACCTCTCTTTGATGGCGCTCACCATCTCCACGGGGTTCGTGGTGGACGACGCCATCGTCATGATCGAGAACGTGGCCCGCTACATAGAACAGGGCGATTCCCCGCTCAAGGCGGCGCTCAAAGGGTCCGAGCAGATCGCGTTCACCATTTTGTCCCTCACCGTCTCGCTCATCGCCGTTCTCATTCCGCTGCTTTTTATGGGTGACGTGGTGGGCAGGCTTTTCCGGGAATTCGCCGTCACACTGGGCGTCACGATCCTTATCTCGGCCGTGGTGTCGCTCACTCTGACGCCGATGATGTGCGCGCGCCTTCTCAAACACACGCCCGAGGAGAGCCAGGGCAGGATGTATCGAAGGTCGCAGGAGTTCTACGACAGCGTGATCGCATGGTACGCCGGAACGCTCCGGTGGGTGCTCAAGCACCAGACCTCGACCCTGCTCATCGCCATCGGCACTCTCGCCATGACCATATTCCTGTTCGTAATCGTGCCGAAGGGCTTTTTCCCGGTCCAGGACACCGGAATCATCCAGGGCATCTCCGATGCGCCCCAGTCGATATCCTTCCCGGCCATGGCGGAAAAGCAGCAGGAACTGGCGAAACTGATCCTGCAGGACCCCGCGGTCAAAAGCCTGTCCACGTTTATCGGGATAGACGGGACCAACACCACGCTCAACAGCGGGCGTGTTCTCATAAACCTCAAACCGATGGAGGAGCGCAAGCTCAGCGCGGATGAGGTCATCATGCGTCTGCAGCCGCAGCTCGACAAGCTGAAAGGGATCACCCTCTATATGCAGCCGGTCCAGGACCTCACCGTCGAAGACCGCGTAAGCCGCACGCAATTCCAGTACAGCCTCGAAGACCCGGACCCGAACGAGCTGAACACCTGGACCTCAAAGATGGTTGCCGCCATGCGCGACCTGCCGGAACTGCGCGATGTGAGCAGCGATCAGCAGAACCAGGGCTCACAGGTATACCTCGACATCGACCGGAATACGGCATCGCGGTTCGGCATAACCCCGCAGCTCATAGTGGATACGCTCTACGACGCGTTCGGCCAGCGGCAGGTTTCCACCATGTTTACCCAGTTGAACCAGTACAGGGTCGTCCTGGAGGTGAAACCCGATTTCCGGCAGACCCCGGAAAAACTGCAGGCGATCTACATCAGGGGTTCGAGCGGAGAGCAGGTGCCTCTGAGCGCGATTACGCGGGTCTCCACGAGGACCGGCCCCTTGGTTATCAGCCACCAGGGCCAGTTCCCGGCAAATACACTCTCGTTTAACCTCGCCCCCGGAATATCCCTGGGACACGCCGTGCAGGCGATCGAAGCAACGGCCAAGCGGCTGGGGCTGCCCCCAAGCATCCATAGCAGTTTCCAGGGCACTGCCCAGGCGTTCCAGGCCTCGCTCGCGAACGAGCCGATCCTGATTTTGGCGGCGCTCATAACCGTCTACATCGTCCTGGGCGTCTTGTACGAGAGTTACATTCACCCGATAACGATTCTCTCGACGCTGCCTTCGGCGGGCGTAGGGGCATTGCTTGCTCTCTTTCTGTGCCGGACCGAGTTCAGCGTCATCGCCCTGATCGGCATCATTCTGCTTATAGGAATCGTCAAGAAAAACGCGATCATGATGGTGGACTTTGCCCTGGAGGCCGAGCGCAAGGAGGGGAAAGACCCGGTCGATGCGATCTACCAGGCATGCCTTCTGCGGTTTCGCCCGATCATGATGACCACGATGGCGGCCCTTCTGGGTGCGCTGCCGCTGGCCCTGGGCACGGGGCTGGGGTCGGAGCTGCGGCGTCCGCTCGGCATTTCCATTATCGGAGGGTTGATCTTCAGCCAGATGCTCACCCTCTATACGACCCCGGTCATTTACCTGTGGTTCGACCGGCTGGCCGGACGCCTCACGAGGCATCGCGCCGCCCGGAACGACTATGAAGCGGGTTCCGCATGAACATCTCGGCCCTTTTCATAAAGCGCCCCGTCGCGACGACCCTTCTCACGATCGGGCTCGCACTGTCCGGGGTGGTCGCCTTCCGCCTTCTGCCGGTGTCCCCCCTGCCGCAGGTGGATTTTCCGACCATCAACGTGTCGGCATCCCTGCCGGGAGCGGACCCGGAAACCATGGCGACATCCGTTGCCGCGCCCCTTGAACGGCAGTTCGGCCGCATTGCCGGGGTGACGGAAATGACATCGACAAGCAACCGCGGCTCGACGAACATCGTTCTCCAGTTCGATCTCGATCGCAACATCGATGGGGCGGCCCGCGACGTGCAGGCGGCCATCAACGCTGCACGAAGCTATCTGCCGGCGGCACTTCCGAACAACCCAACTTATCGCAAGGTAAACCCCGCGGACGCGCCGGTCCTCATACTCTCGCTCACTTCCAATCTCGTCAGCCGGGCGCAGATGTACGACCAGGCCACCACGATCATCCAGCAGAAGCTCTCCCAGGTAGAGGGTGTCGGCCAGGTGTTCGTCGGCGGCGGCTCCCTGCCCGCGGTGCGCGTCGAGTTGAACCCCGGCGCGTTGAACAAGTACGGGATCGGCCTCGAAGATACCCGCAACGCTCTGGCCAGGACCAACGTGAACCGTCCCAAGGGACAGCTCTACGACGATAACCGGACGTGGGACATAACGGCCAATGACCAGCTTAGCACCGCGCAGGATTATAAAAATCTCATCGTTACCTACCGGAACGGGGCGGCGGTGCGCCTCACGGACCTGGGCGACGTTCAGGACTCGGTCGAAGACCTGCGCAATGCAGGTATGGTGGACGAGAAGCCGGCTGTCATGGTGATCGTCTTCCGGCAGCCCGGTGCGAACATCATCGAGACGGTGGATCGCGTCCGCGCGCTCATGCCGCAACTCCAGGCATCCATATCGCAAAGCGTCGACCTGTCGGTCGTCGTGGATCGCACGCCTCCGATCCGGGGTTCGCTGGCCGACGTCGAACACACGCTCGTCGTATCGGGTGTTCTCGTTATCCTGGTCGTTTTCGCATTCCTGCGAAACGTGCGAGCCACGCTCATCCCGAGCGTCGCGGTCCCGGTCTCTCTCATCGGCACTTTCGCGGTGATGTACCTGTTCGGCTACAGCCTGGACAACCTTTCGCTCATGGCGCTGACCATCGCCACCGGCTTTGTCGTGGACGACGCGATCGTCGTCCTGGAAAACATCACCCGGTACATGGAAAAGGGATACACCGCGCTGCAGGCCGCATTGACGGGCGCAAAAGAGATTGCCTTCACGGTGCTTTCGATGAGCATTTCGCTGGTGGCCGTGTTCATTCCCATCCTCCTGATGGGAGGGATGGTGGGACGGCTCTTCAGGGAGTTTGCCGCAACGCTTTCCGTCGCGATCATGATCTCCCTGGTGGTTTCGCTCACGACTACCCCGATGATGTGCGCGGTGTTCTTGAGACACGAGCAGAGGCGCGAGCACGGATATCTCTACCGATCGGTGGAATGGGTGTTCGAGACGATGCGGGGGGCCTACGAGGCCAACCTGCGCAGGGCGCTCCGCCATCCGCGCGTCATGCTCTTCATCACCCTGCTTACCGTTGCGCTTAACGTTTACCTGTTCATTGACATTCCCAAGGGATTCTTCCCGGAACAGGACACCGGCCGGATGGGCGGCGCGATCCAGGCGTCCCAGGATATATCGTTCCAGGCGATGCGTGAGAAACTGACCAAGGTGGTTCAGATCATCAAGAGCGACCCCGATGTCCAACACGTTGCCGGTTTCACCGGAGGAGGCGCCTCGACAAATTCCGCGCGGATGTTCATCACCCTGAAGCCCTTCGAGGAGCGGAAAGTCAGCGTGCAGGACGTCATAGCGCGGCTGCGCAAAAAACTCGGGTCTGTGCCGGGCGCCCCCGCGTATCTGCAGGCGGTCCAGGAACTGCGGGTCGGCGGTCGGTCGAGCAACGCCATGTACCAGTATACCCTTCAGGGAGCCAACCTGAACGACCTGAACACGTGGGCCCCCCGCATTCTACAGCGGATGCGCCGGATTCCCATCCTGGCCGACGTGAACAGCGACCAGCAGGACAGGGGGCTCCAGGCGAAACTGGTTATCGACCGCGATACCGCATCTCGCCTGGGCATCACGCCGCAGCTCATAGACGATACCCTCTACGACGCCTTCGGCCAGCGCCAGGTCTCCATCATGTACAGCATGTTGAACCAGTACCACGTCGTGATGGAAGTCGATCCCCGGTACTGGCAGCGCCCGGAAACGTTGAAGGATATCTTTGTCCATTCCCCCACGGGGGCGGAGGTGCCGCTGAGCGCGTTCACGCATTACGAACCGACCGCCACGTCGCTTTCGGTAAACCACCTGGGCCAGTTCCCGTCGATCACGATATCCTTTAACCTGGCCCCCGGAGCGGCTCTCGGAGATGCGGTCCAGGCGATCGAACAGGCTACGCGGGAAATGGGAATGCCCGCTGGGATGCGGGGGACGTTCCTTGGCACGGCCCAGGCGTTCAAGGCCTCTCTTGCCAACGAGCCCCTCCTGATCCTCGCGGCGCTGGTGGCCGTCTATATCGTGCTCGGGGTGTTGTATGAAAGCTACATCCACCCCATCACGATTCTTTCGACGCTACCCTCCGCCGGAGTCGGGGCGCTCCTGGCCCTCAAGATCTCCCACACCGACCTCAGCCTGATCGCGATCATCGGCATCATCCTGCTGATCGGACTGGTGAAGAAGAACGGCATCATGATGGTCGACTTCGCCCTGGAGACGGAACGCCGGGACGGCAAGCAACCCGATGAAGCGATTTTCGAGGCATGCCTGCTGCGATTCCGTCCGATCATGATGACCACAATGGCTGCCCTGCTCGGGGCGCTGCCCCTGGCCCTCGGCACCGGGGTGGGGTCCGAGCTGCGCCGCCCCCTCGGGATCGCGATCGTCGGCGGGCTGATATTCAGCCAGGCATTGACCCTGTTTACGACCCCCGTCATCTATCTCTACATGGATCGTTTCCGGCTCTGGCTGCAGCGCCTGAGAGGAACGGCCCCGATGCCCCCGGCCGAACAGATACTCCCGGGAGCAGGTCGAAATTGATGCGAAGAGAAGTGAAGGCCCGGGATGGGCAGCCCTCCAGACCCAAGAATCGAGGCTGAAGCCTTTCCTACAAAAGATAGTGCATGTTGTATTAGCCCGGAGAAATGAGGATGGCCCCACTGAACAGCATGAAATACGGAGTTGCGGCCCTTTGTACAGTGATATCTCTGACCGCATGTACGGTTGGCCCGGATTATGTCCGGCCCGGGACGCAAACCCCGGTCGCATTCAAGGAAAACGAGGGCTGGAAGGTTGCCCAGCCCAAAGACAGCATCAACCGAGGCGCCTGGTGGGAGGTTTTTAACGACCCGAAATTGAACGAACTGGAACAGCAGGTCGACATCTCGAACCAGAACCTGGCAGCGGCCGAAGCTCAGTTCAGGCAGGCCGTAGCCGCGGTCCAGGCTTCCCGCGCAGCATATTTCCCCACCGTAGCGGCGGGAACTTCCGCCAGCCGTTCCCGTCAGTCCGCGAATCTCGCGGGCGCCAGAGGGTCCTCTTCCCCCGTCAACGATTTCCAGCTTACCGGAACCGCCAGTTGGGAACTGGACCTCTGGGGAAAAGTCAGGAGAACGGTCGAGGCGAGCAAAGCAAGCGCGCAGGCCAGCGCGGCAGACCTCGAACTGGCCCGGTTGAGTGCCCAGGCCCAGCTGGCGCAGGATTACCTGCAGCTTCGCACCCTGGATGAATTGAAAGACCTCCTGGACACTACCGTCGGCACCTACCAGACCTTTCTCGACCTTACGAAGAATCGCTATGCCAGCGGCATCGCATCCCGTTCAGACGTACTCCAGGCCGAAACGCAGCTCAAGGCCGCCCAGGCGCAGTCCGTGGAAACCGGCGTCCAGCGCGCCCAGATGGAACACGCCATAGCCCTTCTCCTGGGAAAACCCGCTTCCGAATTCTCGATCCCGCCGGCAAAAATGACGGCCGTGCTCCCGTCGATACCTGCAGGACTGCCGTCGGAACTGCTCGAACGCAGGCCTGACATAGCCGCAGCCGAGCGGTTCGTCGCATCGGCAAATGCCCAGATCGGGGTGGCCGAGGCGGCCTACTATCCCACGATTACGCTCAATGCTTCGGGAGGCTTCGAGGCCTCCGACGTCGCCAAGTGGTTTTCATGGCCCAGCCGGCTCTGGGCGCTCGGACCCGCCGTGCTTCAGGACACCATCTTCGATGCGGGCCTGAGGCGCGCACAAACCGAACAGGCAAGAGCCGCCTACGACGCCAACGTGGCAAATTACCGGCAAACCGTACTCACCGCCTTCCAGGAAGTCGAGGATAACCTGTCCACGCTCCGCATCCTGGAGCAGGAAATGCATGTGCAGGAAGAGGCGGTCCGGGCGGCAAAAGAGTCCCTTTCCGTCACCACCAACCGCTACAAGGCGGGCATTGCAAGCGCCCTGGACGTCATAGTGACGCAGAATATCGCACTGAGCAATGAGGTGACGGCCGTGAACCTGCATGGCCGCAGGTTGGCCGCAAGCGTTTTGCTCATACAGGCGATCGGCGGAGGGTGGAGTGCATCGGAATTGCCTTCCCTTGATTCGACAAAGAAGGTAAAACAACCCTAACACGCGGAGGGATGTCCTCCCGGGAAACAAATGCAGCAACAGGAGATGGATTAGATGATCCGGAAGGACGTTATAATCGTCGGAGGAGGCCCTGCGGGCCTGACTGCCGGTCTGTATGGCGCACGCGCATTCATGGATGTCCTGCTGATCCGCAGCGGAATGCCTGTCTGCCAGGCCACCATGACCAACGATATCGAAAATTACCCGGGCTTTCCCGAAGGAATAGGCGGACCCGAACTGGTTCAGAAGATGGAGGACCAGGCCAGGCGCTTCGGGCTGGAAATATCCGAAGATGGCGTCGAATCCATCATTCAGGCGGAAGAATGCTTCGTTCTCAAAACGGGCAAGGCGTCCTACCAGGCCCGGACGGTCGTGATAGCGACGGGAGCCGTGCCTCGCCCGCTCGAGGTCAAAGGAGAAGCGAAATTCCGCGGACGCGGCGTTTCCTACTGCGCCACCTGTGACGGCCGCTTCTTTACGGACCTCCCTATAGCGGTGGTCGGCGGAGGCGATGCCGCAGTCAAGGAGGCCATCTACCTCACCCGCTTTGCCTCGAAAATCTACCTCGTCCACCGCAGGCAGGGCTTCCGCGCCGAGCCGGTGACTGTGCGTCAGGCGGCAGAAAATCCCAAGATAGAGTTTGTCCTCGATACCGTTCTGACTGAAATTCAGGGCGGCAACCTGGTCGAATCGGTAAACGTGCGCAATGTCGTCACCGGGGAAGAAAAACAGATCGCCGTGGAAGGCGTTTTCATTTTCACAGGGATCCAGCCGAACTCGGAACTGGTTTCCCAGCTGGTGGAGACGGACGACCGCGGTTTTATCCTCACCAACCCGGACATGAGCACCTCGTGCCCGGGCATCTACGCTGCGGGAGACGTCTGCCGGAAGAGCCTGAGGCAGATCGTCACGGCGGTTTCGGATGGGGCGGTGGCCATCGACGCCATCGAAAAATACCTCTCGGAATCCGATATCCCCAGTCACACCGTTACTGCCAAAGCATAAAATCGAAATCAGCATAGGTCATATAGGTCCCATGGGACTTATATGACTTATTTTTTAGCCCGGCATCTCGGGCCAGGCAGGGTTGAGCGGATCGGTCGTGTTTTCCGGCAGGTCCCGAAGCGCCTGGCGGTAGGCAATAAAGGCCTGGCGGGTTGCTTCGGGCACGTCCGGCAGCTGCGTCCAGTCGGTTGAAAGAAGAAGGGCGTTCCGGCGCTGGCGAAGCTCGGGCCATGCCTCGTCCGGAGTGATCGTGCGATCCCGGGCGACAAACCGCCCATCGGTGTAGAACAGGTCGGAATGGGCGATAAGGTTGTATATGGATGTATCGCCCTCGATAAACTCAAAACCCTCGCGAGGCTCCGGTATCGTTTCGTCGCTGTGAAAAATGACCATCTCCACCCGGCCGGTCTCCCGGTTCACCATCCCGAAATACCCCATGGAACTACCTCCTCAATTCCATGACCTTGAAGATGACGTCTTTGACATAGAGCAGCGAGTCGGCGGTTTGGAGCTTGTACTGGTACGTGCCAGGCCCGGGCGAGTCGATCGCCATGCAGACGAGCGGCCCGACGTTTGCGGCGCCCGGGTAGAGGATGCTCACTGAATCGAGAAGCGTCTCACCCCGATAGATATTGAGCGTTCCAATGTATGGCGATGCGCTCCAGGTTGAGGCAACCGCTTTGAGCATGACCACGGCCGAATTCCCCGACTTGAGCGTGGCGCCGAAATAAACCATCCCGATCGGAGGAAGCGAAACCCGTACCGATGTGACCGCGGTCGCCGAATTGGGGTGGAGCTGGTCCGTATCGATATCTTCGAGGATTTCTCCTTCCCAGAAGATATTATCCCCGAAAGCCCCACCGTTCGTGGACCCGCCCTCGGACGGCGCCAGCGAGTCGAGATCGGTGTCGTAGGAGAAATCGTAGCCGACGCCGGCGTTGTCCCAATCGACGGCGCTATCCACCCGGATCGTGTTGGGGTCGATGATGTCGGCGACGGCCCTTACCTTGGAATTGGCGATGATCCGGCTTCCAATCATCAGCCAGGCGAACGCCCCGTTCGTCGTGGTGACGTTCACGGACGACCCGGACGTGTGGAGCTTCGCCCTTCCGGAGATGTTTGCATAGTTGAGGTCGGCCGCGCGGTTCGGTCCCTGAGTCGTGATTTCATACAGGGCCGCCCTGCCGTGGTAGAGCTTGTTTCCAGCCGTGTCGACCGGGATCAGGATAACCGCATAGCGAGTCTGGTAGTTGACCCTGCTTTGTATCTCGAAGCTTGTTGCCGAAATCGCCCCCGCAAAGATCCAGCCCCAGTTCGCCCGGTCCGGCCCGACTCTTTCCGCAAACCAGACTTCCACCTGGCACAAAGCCGGATCGGCCGGCAGGCTGAAATCAACTTCGATGGTCGGCGACACCCTCCCGCCCGGGCCGGAAAAACTTCCCTGGGAAAGTCTCACCAGGCGCGGGGCCATCTGCAGGAGCCGGTTCTGCGAAAAGTCGTTTACCGGCGGCTCCACCTCCTCGAACTCATATATCTCCGGCCGGTACTCGATGAGGGTAAGCGTCACCTTCTGGTCCTGGCTCCTGGAGATATCAGTTATGCGGAAAGGCTTTGCGACCGTATTCACCTGGCCGAAGGCGTAGACGTCGTATTTTTCGGGTATCGGGCAGTCGGAGGTCAGAAACCAGAACCTTTCGTCTGGAGGCTCCGGTGATGGGACCGTGGTATCGTGCGTGCAATGATAGATTTTTCCCTCAAAGCGGACCTGATCTCCCTCGAAGTAAGCCTCTTCTGGATCGAATGCGGCGCTCGAATCGAAGGCAGGCGTAACGTGCAAAATGGTGTATTCGCCGGGTGAGTCAGTCACCTGGAGATCGTAGACCACGTCTTCGGCGAGACGTAATAGGATCTTGTAGGTAAAACCAGCTTCGATGGTAACGGTCCGGTCGAGGGCGATTTCGCCTACATCGGTTACTGTTCCCTGATTGCAGACGTACGCATTCGCAGCCCCTGCCTCCTCGAATTGAGGGCCGTAAATAAAAACTCCAGAGCCATTGCCAACATAAGTCGAAGTTGTTCCTCCTGCAGATAGATACATGGCGGGTTTCACATTCCCGGCCTGCGTGCATATTGAGGTTAGCGAGCAACGGAACCATCCATCGCCCATATCCTTGATGCTTCCTCCTGCACCCGATTTAATGACACCATTCGATAGGTCAAAATAAACGCTGTTGTTTGCCAAAAAAAGTGAATTTGTAAGACCGAGTCGAAGGAAATTGAGCTCGCCTTTCTTTGCGAACACACTCCACGTATATGTTTTTCCTATGGAAACGGCAATATTACAGTATGCCATGTGAGTGTTGCTGACATTGTTGTCTGTCAGTTTCCAGGCCGTGCTAGAGCCGTTCGGCGCGGCTGCGGCATTCGGGGCCATCGCCGAGTTGCTGATAACCCATCCGCTCGTCCCGGTTTTCGTGAAATCCTCGGGCCATTTGACCAGATTTGCTCGGGTCCTGATGAGGGCAGAAACGAGCCGGCCGCCCGATCCCCAGCGCGGAACATCGTGCTGGATGAGGACAACATCGCCTATCTGGCCGTTTACGGCCTCGATGTCCACGTCGATCTCAACTGTGCGGATGAGATACCGGTTGCAGTTTATCCGGTACATGCCGGCCCGCCAGGCCTCGGAGGGTTTTGTGATTCCGAAAAGATCGAGGCTTGCCTTGTACTGGCCGTTCGGAACGTCCGGCCGGTAGACCGTCAGCTTGTCCCGCTGATAGTCGTTTTGTACGTTCGTATAGTCGATTTCTATTTCGGTTGCGCGCTCCTCAAGGGGGAGAAAGGTTTCCTTGAACTTGCTCGCCTCGATGTTTCCGACCGTATAGAGGTTTACCGGATCCGAGGGCTTGTCGATCGCAAGGGACAGGCTCACGCCGTTCCAGATGGGGGTTGCCCGGCCGACCTGGCACACCCTCAGAACCGCCTCCCACATCGAGCAGTCGAAGTCGAAACCACCGTTGAAGGTAACCCGCTTCTCCGTTCCGCCCGAACCGTTCGGGACCGGCTCGTCGCAATGATCCGCCCATTCCTTGAACTTCAAAAGATCTATGCGCGCGGGATCGATGTCGCTGTCGAACCTGGCAACGTAGTAGGGTGCTCCTGCGCTGCCGTCGCCGGCGATCACCGGTTGCGTGAAAATATCGTATGCAACCCAGGCCGGATTGTCCGACCAGTCGAGCACCCAGTGCCGCCAGGTATACGGGCGCCCGGCGGACCAATCCACCGGCTTGTGAACGACAATCTGGTTGGCGGAAACCTTCTGCACGATTCTGCGGCTCTCCCCGTTTGCGATGATCTCATCGCCGAGCGACAGGGCAGCAAAATCGTTCTGGTCGGTCGTCACGATGGTGGACGATCCGGCCGTATGGACGGGCCTCAATCCGGTATGCGTGATGCCGTCACAAATCTGGACGATCGCCATCTTTCCGAGGCAGGAAAAGCGGATGGAGCCGGAAAGCTGGTCGGTTGCCCGTGCGCGCACCGATACCAGGACGTGCCGGGGATACTGGAAAACATCGGTCATAACCTCCCGCACGCCCCCGAAAAAGGTTTTGTCGCCAACGGTTGTCGAGGAGGAATCGGCGTTTACCCGCGTGAGCCTCACCTCGTATTGGCCTTTTGCCCCTGCCGGCACGTAGTAGCGGTAGGTGTAGTGAAGGGGGATGGCCTTTGCCTCGGTTATCCGCGTGAAGTCGTAAGCGGTTTGGACGAAGTTTTCAACGACCGTTTCTATCCGCAGATCCCAAATCCAGTCGGGATATTCGGCCGGAACCCCGCCCATCCAGTGCCAGCGAAGGCCCGACCCGGCATCGTCTCCCTCCCGGTGGTCCCCGTAATCGAGGTTTCCGCCTTCGCAGTTCCACCAGTACGTTTTCCCGCCGATGTCGATGTATTTTCCACGCGACCAGCGTGGACTGGGATACCCTTCGGCAATGCTGTAGTACTGGAAATTGTAGCTTTCCTCGGGGTGGGACGTGATGGGTATCCACGATCCGGTTCCTGCGGGCCGCACCTCGATCCGGACGTCGACCGAGCACGCCTGGAGGCTGGTCCCGGAAGACTGCCAGAGCCCATTTGGGAGGGAAACGTCGATCTCCAGGATGTCGAAATCCGCCCCGGTCGTAAGATACACGTAGGGCGAATTGGAGAGCAGCTCGACCGATGCGGGGTATTCGATCCGGGTGTTTTGGAAGTTGTCGATCGAGGACTGGTTGAGAGTCCCATACCGGGCCTGGATCTGGACTTCCCGGAAATTTTCGCAGGGCTGGTCGTTTATCCGGAAGTCGGCAAGGCTTTTTATGGGGCCGAGCCCGAGGCTCACCAGGGCGTTTATGACCTGGTCGGTCCCCTGGTTTTCGATAAACGATCCGATGACGTTGCCATAGACCCTGTGGAGGCCATACCATTTGGCGACTGCCACGCCCTGCTGTTCGGTGTTTTGCGGCGACCAGGAATAGGTTTGCGAGTCGAGGCTCGTATCCTGCGCGGGCTTGGGCTGCGAGGGAGGAATCAAAGCGTTTACCACCAGGCCGCCGACAAGGGTCAGAGCCCCGGCGAGAAGGCCCGTAAGCAAGGTGTTTCCCCAGAACATGGTAAAGCCCATGAGGTAGGGGGCCGCCCACATTGCGGCAAGGGATACGGCAAGCATCAGGACCATGCGGAAGATGTTCTTGCCGCCGCCGCTTCCGCCGCCCGAAAGCGCCACAGAGAAAAGCACGAAATCGCCCGGTTTCGGGAAAGTGGTCGCCCAGAGGTCCTCGGAAACGAGGCCTCCGTTTAAGTAGACCAGGACCGGGAGATCCATCGGAAAGTGCTTCTTCCGAAGATCGAGGATGGAGACGCCGGCAGCGAACGGAACGGGAACGTCCTCGCGCAGATCGCGCCGGAAGGGGTGTTTCATGATGGAAAGCGAAAGTTCGCTGCTCATTCCGAAAGCTCCCAGAATCCGGTTATCCTGTGGCTCCAGCTCGTGGAATCGAGCCGCTCGGTGCCGACACGCATCTTGGGAAGGATGTGGATGAAGCGGTTGCCGTCCGCGAGCACCATGCCGATATGGGTGGTGAAGACGGGGTGCAGCTTGAAGGTGACGAGACAGAAGGGCCGCGGGCCGGGCAGCTCGATGAACCTGCAAGACCGTTTGGCGTGCTTGATCGAATCGCTCACCATTTCCGGGATGTCCGTCGAGGTGTAGTTGTCCGGCATAAAGCGGCCGGCACGCCTTCGCACTTCGATCATGAGCCCGTAGCAGTCGTATGCGAGCGGCCCCCTGCCGCCGTAGGCAAACTCTTTTCCAAGAAGGTCGACGTAGTCGAAGTACATGCCGCTTCTGTCCATAAATGCCCCCTAAACGATTCTCCAGCCCTTCTGGTTGAGCCCGGGATATCCGCCGAACCGGGCGGAGTTTCCGAGCTGCTTGCATCGTTTGAGCGTCCGGTCGCATGCGGTCTCGATCCCGCCATAGGCGCACTCGAGCCCCTTGAACTCCCAGTTGCAGTGAAGCGCGATATATCGATGCTGCGGGAATCTCTTCCTGAGAGGACTTGCGGCCCCGAGCGTGAAGGTTATCCAGTCAGCCTCGGCCTGGCTTGCGACAACGTTGAAGATCATCTCCAGTTCCGAGTAGTTTTCGGATAAGTGGCCGGCATTGACTACGCGAACGGTCACCTTCGCGCCGATCGCCCCGTCGAGGTCCTCCAGGTAGGCATGGATAAGCTGTGTGACGTTGCAGACCTTGAGGGAAACGGTCGGAAGCTCCGCCTTGCTCGACTGTCTGGTCGGCTCCAGGTAGAAGGGGAAAGCCACGTATGTCTGCCCGGCAAACAAAATGTCTTCATTATTCGAGCAGAAATAGAGCCTGGTGTCCGCATCGAGCGCTATCTCCAGCAGCACCAGCCACGGATCGGGCGTATAGAGCTTATTCTTTTCGCGAACGAGGACTGCGGGAAGAGGGATCATCAGGGCTCCTTGTAATCAAAAGAAACACTAAAGAAGGTCCGCTATGCCTGTCTTTGTGTAACTTGCTCGTCTCTAACTAAGCTGATATAGTCGCCCACCGGAGGTAACAGCATGGAACCTCAGAGAGTCTGGTGGATCGACTGCGCAAAAGCATACGGGATGCTTCTGGTTTTCTACGCCCACTTCCTCAAGAACATTTACTTTCAAACACCTTACGATTTCGTGTTCGACCAGATTAAATTGATTTACTCTTTCCATATGCCGCTGTTCTTTTTGCTTGCGGGTACTGTACATAAGCCAGAATCCGACACCGGACTTTTTGCCAAGAGAATGTTCAGATCGCGCATTGTCCCCTATTTGTTCTTCAATGCTATTTTCATGTGTGGAAGACTGGTTGAAGCCTTCATGGCACATCAGCCAATCAATTTTGCTTCCTTTTCGTACGAACTCATCCAGATAATGAGGGGCCATCCAGTCTATTGCTGGTTGCTGTGGTTTGTGGTCTGTTTGGGAAGTACAGAAATAATTCATCATTTCAATTCCAAGTTGGTCAAGAATCGACATGCAAATACTGCTGTGGCTTTTTCCATTTTCATCATCGGGACTGTCCTAAGTTCAGATGCCGTGAAGCTCCCATTCATCCTTGTAAAAATCTTGAATTCTTACTTCATTCGAGAGGCGATGGTTGCCTATCCCTTCTTCTATATTGGGACGCTCCTCGGTCATCTGGAGTTTGGAAAACGCTCGGCTGCCGGCATCGCCTTTGGGTTCGCAGTTGTCCTATTCATGACGTTCAACACGAACGGCGGGCCGTTCGGAGACGTGATTCCCACGGTAAACATGCAAACCCAATCGGGGCAGCACGGGAACCCAATTCTGTTTCCTATAACCGCTCTGGCTGGCAGCATGTTCATCATTGGCATCTCCCATTTAAGCCCAGCTAACCGCCTACTAGCAGTTGTCGGCAGAAGCACTCTTTCCCTACTTGCCCTGAACACCCTCTTTTACCAGGGTGTCAATGAGCGGATCATTCGTTCGCTCACGGCTGTTTTTGCATCTGGAAACGAAGTTTCCATAACTGGCGCTGCGCTTATCACGTCCGCTCTCACAATCATTTCCTGTTTGCCGTTTATAGCGATTCTAGACCGGCGCTGCCCAACCATGCTCGGGAAGCGCAAACCCATTCCAGCTACGGCAAAATGATGCTGCGAGCCGTTAAGAACTGGCGCAGATACGCATAAAATTCAGCCAGTTCGTGTGTCGAAAGCGCTTGGTCTGAAATATACCCGAAAGCGATATCGCCACTCGGGCTGAAAGTCGATGCGAGGCCAGAAATAGTTCGGCCTGCGAACAGGATATGTTCAGTCGTTTCCTCCTCGGCAGTCCCCACGGTACATGTCTTTCGGACAAGAGAACCATCGTCCATCTGATAGATTGCATGAGACCCATTCCAGGTTATGAAATGGGCATGCCACCGCCCGTCGTTGGGAGTCATTCCAGGCTCAGCACTCGCGAGCGTTGTTAATGACCCGCGCAGGTTGAGAAGGAAGTCATAACTGCCTTGTGAATAGAATTGAAAGGTTCTGCTGGCCTGGGTTGTTCCCGCGCGTGAGATTGGGGATCCGCTAGTGAGCACCCCTTGCTTTGAAACAACTACGACTGTGAACTGCTCGGTTGAGGCAGCAAATAATCCAGTGCTGCCTATTCTGGTTATTTCTGTGTCAACGCACCCCTGTGGTCCTGAATTTATCCCGAACCTAGTCCACGTCGGAGGAGTGGTTCCAGCCAATGTCCCGTTAGACCCTCCTGGTAGGATGTCTGTAATGGTGGTTCCGGTGCCGTCCAAAAAATCATAGGTCAGCGCTGCGCCTCGATGTGGAAGGCGCGGAATTACCGGCCTCGATGTCAATACGGCGTCGGGCTGAGAGAAGGAAAGGATTAGGTTGGCTATCCAGCCAACCTCTTTTGTAATCCATTTAGCCCCGGCATATGCACCGTCTGTTCCAGAGCTGCCTGCCTCCGCGCTGAAGGCATTCACGCCCAAAGCCCCTCCAGCCCAATTCCACAAACCGGGCTCAGCGTTTCCGATCCAAATGCCAAATGAAGGATTGGGGGAAAGGTAACGGACCACGCGCTCGACCAGACCGTAATTGGTCCATGCAGGCTGGTTTGGAAAATATCCCATGTAATCATAAGAATCGGGGGTCTGGTTGTGGAAATCCAAAACCCCTGTCACATTCCCAATCTTTAGCAGATTAACGATATTTATCGTCTCAGCTTCCGTCAAAGGCGCAGTGCCTTTTGTAGAGTCAATAGAAGCGCTCCAGTTGTAGGGATAATTCCTGTTAAGATTTACCCCGTGGACATTGACGCTGACTCTGGGGGATTGCATCCATCCCCAGGGATTTCCGCACGCCACCACTAGATACCGTACATTTTGGGGTAACGTTATTTTGCCCTGCTGGGCAAGGTAAAACACCCTCCAAACAGCCAGCACCGGAGCCCACTCTGCTGCATGCTGGCCTGTTACAATTGCTACAGTCCGATCATAGACACCACAGCCATTGGGACCACAGTCGCTTCTGCCCGGGCTGAACATGTAACAGTACATCATGTATGTACTGGAGGCATCCCATCCGATATTTACTCTGGTCACCACGTAGCCGGGGAAATTGGTCGCAAGTGAATCCCACAGAGCTATGAGCTGGTTGTAGGTCATAGTGTCACCGGAGACAGATTCGTCATTAGGCCCAAATCCATTAGGGGCATCGGCGGCGAGGCATGAGGGCTGAGGCTGCGGAGTCCAGAAAAATTGAGGTCCGGCAGGGTTTGCTTTAACCGTGGTAGGGTACGGAGCCGTTATAACTACAGGGCCAGGGGTGCTAACGCCTCCGCCCGGCAGGGCCTGCCACAGGCTGCGGGCGCGCATTTCGAGATCCGTTCCGCCGTGGACTGCGATTGCGGCTACCAGGATCGCCGCGAAAATTCCGAGGACGGCAATATACTTTTTCATGGCGGACTCCCCTACTTAAGCTGCGTGACGAAGCATTCCCCGGCGCCTGCGGCCGCGCTGAACCGCAGGACCAGATTCCTTGCCCTGCCCCTTATACCGTCCACGACTCTCCGGGACTGTGGCACGACCCGGAGGCCGGGAACGTTTTCCGTGCTGTCGATAAAAGCGGTGATCGTCGCCGCAGGCGAGTTGTTCACTATCTCGACCGACTCCGTTCCGGGTTCGATCGTCACAACCCTGTCGTCGCCGGGCCCGGCGGACGTCAGGTCGGCACAGGCCGAAGCCGGGTTATAGTAAGGGGCGGGGCTTGTTTCCGTGATCCCGGGAAGCGAAAGAGCCGCTATGTCATAGATTTCCGCGCTCATTCCGGGCCGAAGTTCGCACAGCCTGCCGTCCCGAAGCGTCACCATGTGGATGTGCCGGCCGTCGTTTCTGATCGTTGGCATCGTCTTCTCCTGTGTTGTCCTTTCAGACTTCCTCTAGAATCATCACCGCTTTCCAAATCCGGTTCGAATTGACCGGGCTGTATCGGACCGGCTCACTGAAACGCACGGCATGGACGGTCCCGCTTGCCGGATGCCTCCAGTTGAAAGCATCCGAGCCTACCCGAACGCCGTTTTCGAAAGCCTGGAGCAGCGACTTGTCCGCCGGGGAAAGAAAGGAATACTGCAGCTTCCACTGCATCGGCACCCGGGTGGTCCGCGGCCGCGTCTTCGTGTAGCCTCCCTCCGACCGCGCGCGAATCGTTGGATCGAAGGCCCTCTGCTCCTCCCACGCTTCCACGTCGGGACTGTCGGAAAGAACCGGAAAATCCGTCATTTTTCACACTCTCCCGCAGCGGGCGGGTCTAACTCCGCTTTCCGCCCTGAAGCATTTTGCCCAGCACGCCGTATTCGTGTATGTCCCTGGCGACAATAGATATGACCATCTTGTCCAGTTCCCGCGACACCGTCCCCTGCTCGAGCTTCAGCGGCGTTACGGACCGGTTGTCGATGTTGACCTCGACGTTGAGCTTCGGCGCCGGGGCTCCCCCGTTCCACTGCCCCCTGGGCACGACCGCCTCTCCCTGCTGCAGGATTGCAGGGAATTCATCTGGGGCCAGCCCGGCGTGCAGCCGCGGAGCCCCGGCAAAAACGAACGGGCTTACCTCGCGGTAAATGCCGGCATCCCCCACGGTACCGCCGGAATGGAACAGGCCCGCGAAAATCCCCGTTCCCCCTTCCCCGCTCCGCCCGGACAATCCGAACAGGCTTCCGATCTGCTCGTTCATCCAGGATGAGGCCATCTTTGCGAGCGCGTTGGCAAAGGTGTTGGTAAGCGACGTGCAGAAGGCGTTGAAAATGTCCTTTGCCGAGGTCAGCTCACCGCTGAAAACCTGCCGGAAGAAATTCCGGAACCCGGCGCCGCTCCCCTCTATGAATTTCCTGCCGCTTTCCTGCATCGCATCGAATGCGCGGGCACTCTGTTCCAGGGCAAGCCGTCTCTCGCGCTCAGCCGCAACGATCTCCTCCTGCAGCCGGAGCTGTTCCGCCATGGCCACCGAAACCCGCTCGTAGTCGTACCCGGTCCCGGGCTCCGAATTCCACAAATCGATTGTGCGCCTGTTTTCAGCCATCCCGCTCCCCTTCATTCACCCGTTCCGATCTTGCAGCCGCAGAAATACCCGGTGCTTTTTTCAGGTAGGGAAAATTTTCATTCAGCCGGCAGAAGAATTTTGGAAGGGCGAAGAAGACCTGTCCGCAGATAATGAACTTACAAAAGGCATAACGTGGAAGAGGCGTCCCCCCGGTGGATTGGCGTGCCGGCCATTCCCTGCTGCTGCCAGATAGGATTTTTATCCGCAGATTTCACAGATTTACGCAGATTAGCGCAGATTAGCGCAGATGCAATCCAAGTATTTAAAACGCTAGACTTTATATACTCTCCATGGACGACCCGGATGCCCCTGATGTCGGCCCCTGTTTTTCATCCCGAAAAAATCCGCGAAAATCTGCGCTAATCCCCGAAATCTGCGGATATTTAGCCTTTCAAGCACTCCAGACGCACCATGGGCCGCCCTTGCTCGCCAACGATACTACTGTACATATTTCAGACAGCCCCCGTATTCGTCTGCGAAATCTGCGGATATCTTGTCCTCGCCGCGAAAAGATCAGCGAAAATCCGCGGTCAAAATTTTTCTTTTCAGAAATGCCATGTCGAGCCAAAATTGCAGGTCGAAGGAATCGTTTTCGAACCGGAACCCGGCCTCCTGGAGAAGGTGGACCCGAAGAAGCGAGGCCGCATAGTGCGCGCCCCATCCCCGGAGTTTCCCATTCTTCCCGCAGCGCGCGCACAGCGCCCGCAACGTTTTCCCGTCGCAGTCCCGGACGGTTTCGGGATCGCACCGCCCGGCGAGCAGCAGATCGATTTCTTTCTCCAGGTCTATCGTTCCAAAGGGCTTTCGGGCTCCGCCTCCCGCGACGCTCCCGTGGATTCGAATACGCACACGGCAACGCTCGCCACAATGTCACCGGCATGCCGGACCAGCAGGTCCTTCCAGTCCTGGCGAAAATCCGGGTCGTTCGGATCGGGCGATATGGGTTTTCCGTCTACCCCGATCGTTCCCTTGGCAAACCCCGTGATGATGCGGGCCCCAAACTTGAGCCGGTTCTCGAAGATCCTGCTCCTGAGCTTCTGCCCGCGCCTCTCGAATACCCCGTTCTGATAGGCTGCCCGTTCCTCGTTCGTGGGCATCCGGTACCAGACCTCGTGCACATCCCCGGTTATCCCGTCCTGTATCTCGAGCACATTCCGCTCCGCCGCAAAATCGCGCATGGTCTTTCCTTTCTGCTGGAATCCGCTTCTCGCTTCACATTCGGCCGCACACTCTTATGCGTGAGGCGCCGCTCCCCGCGTTCTTTCTGCTTTCTCGCTTTTCCGCTCTTCCCCGCCGCCCCGCTACATCACCGTAATCGTCAGTTCGTCGTCGCCGTCGTTCATAGCGAGCAGGAAGGGCACCCGGTAGACGGCCCGTCCATCCCGGTCCGCGTAGCCGATTTCGCTGTACTGGATCGCCGGGGCTTCGATGCGGAACCTGTTTCCGGCGGCGGTTCCGACGGTCAAGCTGAGCGCCAGGGCGGTGCCGTTCTCCCAGTTGTTCCAGAACGGGTGTGTCGCTTCGGCGACGGCTTCCGATTCGAAGCTGCCCCGGGGTTTGCGTCCGGTTATCTCGAAGCCGGCGATGCCGTTTTGAGCCGCGATGTTTTTGCGCTCAGCCAGGGTGTTGTTAATGTCTATTTCGAGCTTTTCCGTTACGGGGCTGTAATCCCCTACCGTAAAACCCGCGCCTGCCGCGATCGGAGGCAGAAGGATGCCGAAGACCGGAACGCCCGGCGCGGCGTCAGTTGGCGACAGGTAGCACCCCTTGAACTTCCACTCCACCATGACGGGTTTTCCCGCTTCAGCCGCTATCCGAAAAGAACCCCGACAACCGGTCACCTTGTGAAAAAGCCTGTCCCGGTACACATACAGGGTGCAGGATTCGAAGCCGGCGGAAACAGGCGCGTAGACGATGTTCGTATCGGCATTCACCGTTTCGCTCATGCCGCAGGCCCTGAACAGGACGCCCTCCCAGCCGCGGACGGGAAGCACTCCGGGGGTGCCGGTCCCTTTCGCTTCCGTCTTGAAAGACAGGTCAACCCTCTTGGCCCCCTGCAAAATCCCGAGCGGCGAAAGCGAGTCTTTCAGGCTGTTTCGCTCGACCAGGTCTCCCGTCGGCCGGATCTCCAGGTCCTGAACCGCGATGGCGTCCGCCGAAGCTGTCGGTACAGGGTCGGTCCCGTACGCGGTTTCGATCTTTGCGAGCACTACCGTTTTTCTCGTGAGCATGTCGTGGACTCCCCTTCCGGCCCGGCTAAAGGATGAACCGGCACCGGGTCTTGAACAGGATCTCGTAGACGGCGAAGTTTCGAGTTCCGGCGATCGAATGCTCCGAAACGGGCGCAAACGGATCGATTTCAACCCCGCACGACTGGTCGGACAGCGCCGCCCGCACGTCTTCGAGCACTTCGTAAACCCCCTTTTCACCCGGCGCTCCGTGCCGCACCGCGGCATCACCCCTCAGGTTCCGCACCACCACGACCACCCCGAAAGTCATCTCCCGGTCCTGGGCGCCGGACAGCTTCCGGGAAAACTTTCCCTGGCGGTAGATCACGTAGACGGCCGGGCAAAGAATCGCCAACTCCTCGACTTCCCTTGCATCGCGGCCCAGGAACTCGGCGAGCGAACAGCAGGCCCGAAGATAGGGAAGAGCGCCGGAAAGGCGCGAAACGATCGCCTGTTCTATTTCCGTTATCCGCGGCATGTCAGAACCCCGAAAGCATCGATCGAGTGAAGGCGCGCACCGGGTTTTCCCGTGCGGTTTCTGGACGGCCCGGATCGAGCGGGGTCCCGTCCGGATCGGCGGCGCCGAGCGACACTTTCCCCGAAGCCGCCTGTTCGAGAAACCGGATCGCATTCCGGTACCGTTCCATACGATGCTCCGGGACCTTCTCCCGACGCGAATACAGGTTGTAGACGGCAATATCGACGGAAAGCCTGCGCACCGTTTCA
Source organism: Pseudomonadota bacterium (assembly GCA_023442755.1). Classification (GTDB taxonomy): domain Bacteria; phylum Desulfobacterota; class Syntrophobacteria; order Syntrophobacterales; family Syntrophobacteraceae; genus SbD1. The sequence continues at coordinate 31,335 of JAEZXS010000100.1, forward strand.
GATACCGAAAGGAGCGGGACCGTGAACCGCGCCCCCAGGTAGCCGTCTATCTCCCGGTCCGCATCGTCGATGGCCTTCGCGACCCGGGCCTCGTTTACCGCACCCGAGTCTTCGTCGTCCGTCAACTGTATCAGCCGCCCGCCGTCGAGCTGATCCTTCACATCCGCCAGGGTGGAGTAAGGCATCGTGTCCTCCGAGAGCACAGTTCAAAAGAGCAGGGCAAAGACCTGTCACGCGCTTCGCGTGATTCCCCCGCGTCCGGCCGAGCGCTCGGCGCTTCGGCGTCTTCCCACGCAACCCGTGGGGCCGCCGAAGCGCCACAGTAAGTCACGCTATCAGCGTGACGCAGGGGGTGTGGGGGCCGAGGTCCCCACGCTTTTAGTCCGGTTTATCGCGGCTGGAAGCCGCTCCCACTGGAATTGTCTCCCTCGCCGGCTACGCCAGCCACGGCACGACGACGAGTTTTGCGGTGTTGAACCACGGGTTGCCGGCGCCGTTGGCGAGGGTGGGAACTTCGACCAGTGACCGGCCGGCGCTTTCCAGGGTCGGCGGCACCACCAGGTGTGTGGGCACGATCCCGAGCGGCACGCCTTCCTCGTTTTTGAACGCCATCATTGCGGCGCGTGCGGCGGCGTAGTCCGTGGCGTCGAGTGTGCCGCGGCTCCCGTAGGCGAGTTGCCAGAGGCCGTAGCCGACGTTCTTGCGGTCGTCCACGCCGTAGCGGTACTTTTTGCGCATGAAGGCGTTCTCGTCGTCGGGGCGGTCCATGGAGACGAATTCGGGCCGTTTCCGGATCTGGAGGATAATGGGTTTGAGCGGCCGGGAGAGGTCGAGAAGGAACCAGGGATCGCCTGTACCTCCGCCCGAATTGGAGACGCTCGCGTTTCCGACCGGGTGCTCGGTATCGAAGAAGTACTGTCCATCGAAGCACGCGGTCGAAAATCCCGCCTTGAGCAGCCCGAAGACGAGGATGTCGGGGTGCTGTTTGGCCGCGACGGCGAGGCCCTGGATCATGGGCGTATAGACGCCGATCTGGTCGTCTTCGATGTCGTTCCGATCGACTTCGATGGTGGCTTCGTAGTCTTTGTTGGTGATTTCATAGCGGAAGGCGGAAAGGTCCCGGATGAGGCGCTCGCCGACCCATTCGCGCAGCATGGGGAAATCCCCGAGCCACTTGTAGTCGATGGACCGGCCCTCACTGGGCACCTGCATCGCCAGGAGCGGCCAGTGGGAGGGCGCTCCGTCGAATGCCCCGTTGAATATCGTCCTGAAGGACCTGTAAATTCCCGAAAGATTTGCCTGGTTGACTATCATCTTCAAAGCTCCCTGGTTGGATTTTACCTGTCGATATCGACCCCGACTTCCGCCGCGCTGATGAATTCCGCGATCTCGCCGCAGGCAATCGATTGGGTGGTGGTTTTGGCGACAGTCTGGTCGTCGGCGATATTTACCGCCGCGCCGATGTCGGTGGTGGCCATGCCGGAGGCGGAAAAACGGAAGACTCCCTTTCTCGCTACCCGCACGGTGACGTTACCGTTCGCCCCCGAAGAGTTGTCGGCCTGTTCCCTGGCGACCCCGAGGAACTTGAAGCCGGACGTGTCTGCACCCGGAACCGCGTAGCCGCTTTCGTTGAGGCAGACAAGCGAGCCGGCGAAAATCTTCGCGCCGCCCGCCACCTTGTACTCGATTTCGATCCCCTCCCTGTGGGGCGTCTTTCTGTCCGAACTGAGTGCCGTCATTTGGGTCCTCCTGGTGCCGTGTTTATGCTTCGGCCGGATTGTATTTTTTGAACTCTTCCTCACTCACGCCGAGGAGCTTGTTGATGTGGAGCTGGTTACCATCGAGGCCGTGCCTGGCCGTTCCGCCGGCGGGCTTCGGGCCGCCGACCGGCACCACCTGCGGGGCTCGGGCGACGAAAAGTTTGAATCCTTCGGGATCGTCCAGAGCGTACTTTTCGGCCCATTCCTTCTGAGCGGGCGTAATTTTGCCGTCCTTGAGGGCCGCGGCGACCAGTTCGTCGCGATCGCGGGCGGCGAGCTTCGCCTTGAGCATCGCAACCTCCTGGATCACGGGAGCGTCAGGCCGCTGCCTGAGCGCATGAATGGTTGCGACGATCTCGCTTCGCGAGGCCTCGTGTTCGAGGCCGAGGGCATCGAGCACCTCTCTGCAGGCCGGGCCGGGCTGATGCAAACTCTTTATCGCCGCAATCACCTGGCCGCCCGTTGCGGTTTCGGGAAGGCCGGTTTCCTTCGCACCGAGTTTGACAAAGTCCCCGGCGGTCCGGAGCGCCTTCACCTCCGCCGCCACCTCTTCCTCCGTTGCCGCATCGGAAAGCCCGAGCAGCTTTGCAATGTGTTTGAGAAATTCCATCTGCTTCTCCTTTTCGGGGTTCAAATCAATGGCCCTCGCCACAATCGGCTTTATCCAGTTGAGACGCGGAGCGTTGGTGAGCGCCACTCGCAGCAGCTCAACCAGCCTGCGCGTCCCTTTCGACACCAGGAAAACGGGCGAGTAGTATCGGTACTCGCGGTTTTCCAGGTATTCCTGCGCCTTCTGAGTCCATTGCACCTTCGCCCACAGACCGTCGCGCCCCCGGTTTTCGAGTTCCCTGATCCAGCCCGCCGCCGGGGCTCTGCCGTCCGGACTCGCGTAGTCCGCACCTTCCGTCTGGTGCTCGTAGTCGATCACCATATCCAGGCCGCGCGCCCGAAAACGCTCGATCGCTCCCGCCATGGACTCCTCGTCCACCACGAAAGGCTCCGAGCCCTCGATCCGGACCAGGCCGTACGGAAAAACCTGGAATTCGGCGGGAATCGGCCTGCTTTCATCTATCCGGGCAAGAAACCCGAGCTTGATGCCGTCGCTCATTGAACACTCCTTTCGATGGTGCATGCAAAAAGCCGAAACGCGTGGGGACCGCGGCCCCCCCACGCCCCTACGGGGCCGAATTATGGGGGGCGCGGGGGAGACGACACCCCCGCACTTTTCACATCTAACTA
>JAEZXS010000268.1 GCA_023442755.1 Pseudomonadota bacterium
CTACACACCAACCCTGGAACAGCTCGGTTTTTTCTTCTCCGGCGTTTTGCCCATGGGCAGCCACGGGGACTACCTGATCCTTCAGATGCCTTTCGAATGGGATATCGACTACGAGGCGATCAAGGTCGCCTCGGAAAACGGCCGGCAACTCCTGGCCTATATTCGCGAGTGCGAAAAGGAACGTCATGCCGATTCGTGATCTGCTCTACTATATCGCTTTCTGTATGCTGGAACTGGTCGCCGCGGTAGAAGTGACGGCCATGCTGGTGGCCTCCCCCACCATTGCCTCCATCCTGGGCATTCCCGAACACAACGCCGGGTGGATCCTCAACGCCTATCTCTATCCCGTCTTCGCAACCCTGCTATTGCTTCTCGTACGTAACGGGGAATGGATAAAACATATCTTCTCCGCCCGCGGAATATTCATTACCGGCCTCGCCCTTTTCATAGGGGGCAACATCCTGAGCGGCTTGTGCTCCACGCCGTCTTTCTTCTTCGCAGGCAGGCTCGTGCAGGCGGTCGGCGGAGCCCTCGCCTACCTCGGCCAGCTCTGGACGGCCATGGTCTACTTCAAGGACCGGCTCGTCACCGTCATGTTCTGGGGCGAGTGCGGCCTGGCGGTCGGCATCATTTCCGGCCCGATGATAGGCGGTTACCTGTCCGGCTGGGGAGCGGCGGGCTGGAGGTGGATTTTCTTTCTCAACGCGGCGCTTGCCCTGGCGACCATCGGCGCGGGGCTGGCAGGACTTTTAAGCCGCAAACCCGGATCGTCCGCCCCGGCCGCAGCAGCCGCTTCCCGCGGCGGCATGGGCGAAATCTACTGGCTCCTGGGACTCCAATGGGCGGTCATGGTGGCGGCGGTTGGTGGAGAATACCTTCTGTCCAACGATCTCCAGCTCAACAAACACCTTTCGGCCCAGACGGTGGGCTGGGTGACCGCGGCGGCCTCGGTCGGAGCCGTGGCGGGCAGCGGAATGGTCGCCTCGCGCCCCGCGAGCGTCAACTCCTGGCTTCGCCTCGGCCTGGGTTCTCTCATGGCGTTCATCCCCGTTCTCGGCATCTGCCTGCCCTACCTGCACTACCTGTGGAACATTCCTATCCTCCTGGTCGTGGGCATGGGCATGGGCATGTCCAGCGTCAGCCTCTATGCCCGAATCGCCGAATTCTCCCTTGCGGAGGACTTCATCCGGGTCTCGATCCTCTATCTCCTGGCCCAGCAACTCGGAAATGCGGTCGGGGTCCAGATCGAGGAACTGATTTCGCAACTGCACCTCCACCCGGCGATCACCGCGCTCTGCCTGGCCGCCCCGCTCCTGGTGCTTTTCTTCCTCGCCTGGCAGAATTCCACGGCAAGAAAACGCACGGAACCGGTCCCGCACGCCTGAAAGCGGGAGCCTTCAGTTTTGAAGTGAGAAGAGCGGGGAAATCCATATCCCCGCTCTCATCGAACTCTACGCCGCCGCCTTACCGGAACCCCCGCGATCTATATCTGTTCTCTTCGATCTTACCCGCACAAGCATTAACTTATCTTAATAACTGCACATAGGTTGAATATCTGCGGGAGGGAACATGAAATGCTGTCCGAACTGTTTCAAAAAGCAAACAAGTCGCTTCAGACGTGCTGTTCCGGCGCGAAATCTTATTTATTGACCCGGCACCTTTTCGATGCGGAAGATGCCGGGGAAAAACGGACCGAATGCAAGATCTTTTGCGATCTATCCGACCAGCGCACCTTTTTTGCCTGGCAGAGAAATCACATGGCAAACGAACGCACATTCCTGTCCTGGTGTCGAACGGGGATTGCCCTGATCGCGTTCGGATTCGTAATCGAGCGGTTCGACATCCTGATACGGGAAATGCGCATCGTAGCGCGGAACCCGGAAACCGCCCACCTTCACGGCACCAACTTCCTGAGCCTCACGGCTTTTGCGCTGGGCGCACTGATTATCGTTCTCGCCGGGTGGCGCTTCTTTTATCTTCGCAGGCATATAAACAAAGGGGAAACGGAGTTTTCGATAATACCGGACATATTCCTGCTGGGCTCGGTCCTGATTACCATCGGCACGGCATTCGCCTTTTTCGCCTTCTTTTTCTAGTTCACAAATTCCGCCAATACCGCTCATTGGAAACAATCCCGCCCATCCTTAAGATATTCTGGTGGATATAGAAATACCGCGCCGGGACAGCAAATAACCGCAACCGTTTGGGCACGAAATTCGGGATGGCCATGAGCCTTGACACTCACCAGATCTGTTTCCTCGTCATTCTCGCCCTCGCCTGTTTTCTGCTCGTCACCGAACGGCTCCGAAACGATCTCGTAGCCCTCCTCATAATCCTCGCGCTTGCCGTAACGGGAGTACTCAGCCCCTCGGAGGCGCTGTCCGGCTTCAGCAGCGAACCGGCCATCATCATTGCAAGCATATTCGTCATGAGCGGCGCCTTCCTCAAGACGGGCCTCGCAGACGCAGTCGGGGCCAGGATCGGGAAGCTTGCCGGCAACAGCTACTCCAGGGCTCTTGTCGTCATCATGCTCGCAGTGTCCATTCTCTCCGCCTTCACGCACCATGTGACGACAACGGCATTCATGCTGCCGGTCGTTCTGACTTTCTGCCGGAAGCGCAGCATCCCCGCGTCCAAAATGCTCATGCCCCTGTCTTTTGCCGCATCGCTTGGGACCACCATCACCATCATTGGAGCGCCGGCCTTTCTTGTAGCCAGCCAAGTGCTCCAGAGTGCAGGATACCCCGGTCTCGGCATCTTCTCGATCGCGCCAATCGGGCTTCCCATTTCGCTTGCCGGCGTGCTGTTCATGTTGGCGGCAGGGCATCTTCTGCTCCCGGCACACGCAAACGGGGAGGATGCGACCAACCTGTACAGGCTGAACAGCTATTTCACGGAGCTGAAAATACTGCCCGATTCGCCGTTCATCGACAAAACCGTCGACGAGTTGACGGAAAGCGGCGGCTATCACTTTGCCGCTGTGGGATTGACGCGAAGCGGCGCCGGCCAGTGCCGCCCGATGCACGACACTCCGCTCCAGGAAGGCGATGTGCTCTGGATCAGCGCCACTCCGGAAGACCTTATCTCCTTCAGGCAGGCGCCCGGCATCGAACTGCACCCGGTGGAAAAGTTCGGGATCGAAAACTTCCGTACTGAGGCTGATGAGGAAGAACTGGCGGAAGACCTTGTCCAGGCAATCGTAGCGCCTACGGCCGACATCGTCCATCGCTCCATTCAGGCCATTGATTTCCGGGCACGCTACGGGGCGATAGTGCTGGGCCTTTGGCGGCGCGGCGCCTTCCTGTGCCAGGAAATGTCCAGCATCGCCCTGGAACCGGGTGACGTGCTGGTCCTGCAGGGAGATCGCGAAGCGCTTTCCCGCGTGGCAAACGACCCGGCCTTCCTGATGCTGGTACCGTTCCATGGAGAGATGCGCCTTCGGCGAAAAGCCCGCCGTTCGGCGCTGGTGCTCTTCGCCACGATTGCGGCGGCCACACTGAACGTCCTGAGCCTTGAGATCATCATGCTGGCAGGAGCGGCCGCCATGGTGCTCCTCCGCTGCATCACTCCCAGGCAGGCATACCGGTCGATCGATGTAAAAATCTTCGTCTTCATCGCGGGCGCGATCCCGCTAGGCGACGCCATGGAAAAGACCGGGACGGCAGCCCTGCTGGCGGGCTGGCTACAGGGACTGGTCGGGGGATGGAGCCCCTTTTTCATACTGCTGTTCATCTTTGCCATAGTCGCCGCGGTGACGCAGTTCATGTCGGATGCCGCAACGACGGCCCTTTTCGGCCCCATTGCCATTGCGCTCGCAGCGGTCCTCGGACACCGGCCGGAGCCTTTCGTCATTACGGTGGCCATGGCAGCCGTCACAGCCTTCCTGACCCCGATCGGCCACCACGGGAACCTGCTGGTGTACGGGCCCGGGCGGTACCGGTTTTCGGATTTCAGCCGTGTGGGCACACCGCTCACCGTTGTCGTCGCCGTTATGGTGGCATTCCTGTCTTTGCAGGTCTGGAGGTGAAAGGCAAAGGACGTCACCTAGGGGAGCGCGAAAAGCCGCAAAGGCTCGGAGAGCGCGGAGGGTAACAGGGGCAATTGGGCTGAATGCGTCCTGCCCTGCTCTTTCTCCGCGTACTCTACCGCCTCTACGGTTGCCCTTGCTTTTCTACCCCAGGATCGCCTTCAGGTCCTCTTCCGGTGAGGAAATGGGCCGAATGTTGTACTTTTCCACGAGAAATCCCAGCACCTTGGGCGAAAGGAAGGCCGGAAGCGAGGGGCCGAGGTACATGTTTTTCACTCCCAGGTGCAGCAGCGACAAAAGAATTGCCACCGCCTTCTGTTCGTACCAGGAAAGAATGAAGGAGAGCGGGAGCCCGTTTACATCCGTGTTGAAGGCTTTGGCCAGGGCAAGCGCAATCAGGACGGCCGAATAGGAGTCGTTGCACTGCCCCACATCGAGCAGCCGGGGTATTCCGTCGATATCCCCCAGGTCCTTGTCGTAGAACCGGTACTTGCCGCAGGCAAGCGTGAGCACCACGCAGTCGCGGGGAACCTGTTCGACGAAGTTCGTGTAGTAGTTGCGGCCAGGCTTTGCGCCGTCGCATCCGCCGACCAGGAAGAAATGGCGTATCTTTCCCGATTTCACCGCGTCGACGATCTTGTCCGCAAGGCCAAGCACCGTGGCATGGGCAAACCCCACGCTTACAAACCCTCTTTCCTCGTCTTCCGGCCAGCCGGGCAGTTCCAGGGCCTTCTCAATAACCGGCGAAAAGTCTTTCGCCCCGCCGGGTCCCTCGGGAATATAGCGCATTCCCGGCCATCCCACCGGACCGGTCGAGAAGATGTTCTCCTCGTATGTCTTCTGGGCACGCTGCAGACAGTTGCTGGTCATGAGGATGGAGCCCGGGAAATTCGAGAATTCCTTCTGCTGGTTCTGCCAGGCCGTACCGTAATTGCCATAAAGGTGGGCATGCTTTTTCAGATCCGGATACCCATGGCAGGGGAGCATTTCGCCATGAGTGTAAATGGTGATGTCCCTGCCCTCGGTCTGCCGCAGGAGCATGTCCAGGTCCCTGAGGTCATGCCCCGAAACGACAATGCACTTGCCTTTCCGATGCCCCAGCGGGACCTTCGTGGGTTGGGGGTCCCCATACCCACCGGTATTTGCCGAATCGAGCAGCCCCATGGCCCGGACGTTCATTTCTCCGGTTTTCAGCACCAGTTCCACCCAGTCCGGCAGGGAACGTTCCCTGCCGTCCCAGCCGGCTGCGAGCGCGTCGTAGAAGAAATCGTAAACTGCAGTGTCTTTCTTCCCCAGGAACTGCGCGTGGTCGCTGTAGGCGGAAATTCCTTTCAGTCCGTAGAGGGTCGTGTGCATGAGCGAGCGGATGTCCGGGTCGTCCGTCGGGTAGTCGAAAAGCCCGTTCCGCCGGGCCTGCATCAGGATGCCGTCCTTATCGGGAGCGGGCTGAAAGGTGGCCGGCCCCTCGGGAAGGTCGATGTCCCGGCCGGTGTTTTCCACCATCGCCCGGTATTCGTCGCGGAATCTGCAGATTTCCCTGATCGCGTTCACGAAATAGTCCGGGTCGAAGTTCACGTTGGTCAGAGTCGTGAAAAGCGTTCGCGGCATATACTCATCGGCTTCGGCCAACCGGTTGCCCGTATCGCGCGCTTTCTGCGCCACCAGCGCCAACCCCCGCAGCACATAGGCCGTCAGGTCCTGCAGGTCCGATACATCGGGCTGCTTTCCACATACTCCGATCTTCGTACAGCCTTCTCCCTTCGCCGTCTGTTCGCACTGGTAACAAAACATGGCAACCTCCTCGAAACGGATCCTGCGTTATCGATTTCCGGTTAATGAAACGACCGGCTCAAGGTGAACACGAAGGCGCGGGAAGTCAACCGATGTACCTGCAGCGGCACCATCCCGGTGTCGGCGGAACGCCGGGAAATCAAAGTTAAAAGTGGCATGTTGCGGGATTTTGTGCTTAGAATATGGCTTCAGAACTCATCAAGTCCTGCCGGCCCATCGCCGGCCGTCTGCTATTCCGGAAGCCCTTTTCAAGAGTACGTGCTTTTAGCATTCTTACCCAGGAGGGATTCATGTTTACATGCCGGACGCCCGAAGATGTTTTGAAAGTCGTTTCCGACCTCGAAGTCTCCTTCATCCAGTTCTGGTTCACCGATGTGCTGGGACAGCTCAAAAGCTTCGCCGTCACGCCGGATGAACTCTCCCTCGCCTTTACGGAAGGCATGGGGTTTGACGGGTCATCCATCGAGGGATTTGCCAGGATCGAGGAAAGCGACATGGTGGCGGTACCCGACCCGACGACTTTCCAGCTCCTGCCGTGGCGCCCGCAGGAAAAGCCCACCGGCCGCATGTTCTGCGATATTCTGAACCCGGATCGCACGCCCTATGAGGGCGATCCCCGCTATGTACTCAAACGG
>JAEZXS010000300.1 GCA_023442755.1 Pseudomonadota bacterium
CGTTATCGGTGTGGAGCCAGGCCGGATAGACTGGGGACTCGAGCTCTCGCCGGCTGTTGCGGAAGCCTTCCCGGCCCTTCTGGAACAGGTGTGCACGGAAATCCGGACGCACCTGGGCGCGATTCGCCCTGCCAAACAGGACAGCCGGCCGATGGACCGGGTTTGATCAGGACAGGGGGGAGCTCCGACACCCGGAACTCTCCCCTCCCTGCCCCCTGGGCTTTTCCACTTCCAGTTTGACAAAGCCTTCCCTCCCAAAATAAACTGACTTAACTTCTACTCGCAACACGATACTCTGCCGTTTGGGGCAGGGCTTGCCGTTCCTGTGCTTTCTCACCAACATTCCAACGGAGGGGACTGACTATGCCGACCTATGTATGCTTCCTCAAACATACGCCTGAAGGAAACAGGGAAATCAGGAAATCGCGCGAACGCTTCGAAGCCGGAAAAAAGGCGGTCGAACAGGCCGGAGGCAAAGTCATTGCCGCCTACTATATCGTCTCGCGCGGCGAATACATGATCGTTACGGAATTCCCTGACGAGAAAGCCAGGATTAAGACCACCATCCGCACACTCGAACACGGCACGGTCGAATATGAAGTGTTCAGCGCCCTTCCCATCGAGGAATATCTCAAGCTGACCGAGGAGGCGTGAGCCTGCGGGGAGGGGCCATCGTAGAGTCAGGATTTTCGCGGGTCCGGATCGATATTCGGACCCGTTTGCATTAAAACAGTTGGAAAGTTGCGCCAAAGATTTACAATTCCGCTGACGCGCGGGGAACCGTGTTGCCGGCAAACGCCGGTCTTATCCATCTCATACACTTTCAGCGGGTTACATGAGTTTTGCCATATTCGGGATCCTGATCTACGGGTGCGGGCGAGCGTCATGACGATGCGGCCGAATGCGCTGACGCCGGCGGCAAGGGTGAATTTTTCCCGGTCGCTGCAATGGGGCCTGCTCATCCCGGGCTCGGCGATACTTGCCCTGCTGCTCGAAATGGCGGGCCTGCCGGCCGCGCTGCTGCTCGGGCCGATGATTGCCGGCGCCGTCGTCGGGTGCGCCGGCGGGGATATTCAAATATCCCGCCGGGCCTACCTTGGTTCCCAGGCGATTATCGGGTGCCTCATAGCCCGCTCCATCACCTCGACCATCGTCCTCACTTTCTTCAAGGAATGGCCGCTGTTCCTCGGCGTTACACTCGCAGTTGTCGGGGCGAGCAGTTTTCTTGGCTGGCTGATCAACCGATGGAGCATGCTGCCGGGAACGACGGCAATCTGGGGATGTTCTCCCGGGGCGGCTACGGCGATGATGATCATGGCGCCGTCATTCGGCGCCGATGCCCGGCTGGTCGCCTTCATGCAGTATCTTCGCGTGGTCCTGGTGGCGGGCGCCGCATCCGTGGTTGCCCGAGTGTGGGCCGGCGCCGGGACCGGCGCAGGCGGGATCGACTGGCTGCCCGCCATCCAGTGGGTTCCCTTTGCCCAGACGCTGGCGCTTGCCTTCCTGGGCGGAGCGGCCGGCCGCTTTCTGCGGCTTCCGGCCGGAGCGATGCTCGTCCCGTGGGCGGTCGGTTCCATTCTCCATGCAGCAGGGGTTTTCGAGATCTTCCTTCCCCCGTGGCTTCTCGCAATCAGCTATGCGCTCATCGGCTGGAGGATCGGACTCAGTTTCCAGCGCGACATCATCGCGCAGGCTACCCGCGCACTGCCGCTGATAATCGTATCCTTCCTCGTTCTGATTGCCTCCTGCGGCGGCCTCGGGTTCATTCTCACCAGGACCATGCAGATCGACCCGCTGACGGCATATCTCGCTACCAGCCCCGGCGGCATGGATTCGATAGCCATAATCGGAGCGACCTGCAACGTCGATCTCCCCTTCGTCATGGCTTTCCAGACCGTCCGTTTCGTGGTCGTGGTACTTGCCGGCCCCTTTCTGGCCCGCCTTCTCTCCCGCCATACACAGGGGGCATGCAAGTAGGCTCCTCCTGGCGCTAATTCAGATATTTCAGCAATTTCAACCCCCTGCTCCTTTCCACCTCCATAAATTTCTTCCCAAAACCATTTCAAGGGCATACATTCTCTTTACAACCCCTGCAATTGGGAGAGCAACCAGGCAGCCTGGTAGAATACATCGGCGGAAAAGAAATCCAATGCTCTGGAAATTGAAACAGCAACAGCAGAAATGGCTCGAAAGCGAGCGGGGAACCATCGTAAAGGACTGGGGCGGCAAGATCCGCATCGCTCTTGCCTTCCCCAGCCGGTATTCGGTCGGAATGTCCAACCTGGGGTTCCAGTTCGTCTACGAAACCCTGAACCGGTTTGAAAATATCGTCTGCGAGCGGGTGTTCTACCCGGAGCCCGAAGACCTCGAAATTCTGAGAAAATCCTCCGGCAACCTGCTGTCCGTGGAAACCCAGAGGCCGCTTGTCGACTTCCACCTGGTCGCATTCTCCGTCCCTTTCGAAAACGATTATACGAACGTCCTGGAAATGCTCGTCCTGGCCGGCATTCCGGTGAGAAGCGAACAACGCACGACGGCCCATCCGCTCGTTTCCGGCGGCGGAGTTGCCCTGTTCCTGAATCCCGAACCGATTGCGCCCTTTCTCGACTTCCTGTTCGCGGGGGAAGCCGAGGCCATCATCCCCGACTTCGTTTCTTTCTGGAAAGAATTCGAAAATTCGTCCCTGTCCCGCCCGGAATTGCTGAACGAACTCGGTCAATCGGTTCCGGGAATATACGTGCCTTCCCTGTACGAGGTTTCCTACAATCCGGACGGCACGCTCGAATCGATCCACCCCGCTTTCGGCAGCGGCCTGCCCGAGCGTGTCGCATACAGGCGCGCCGATCTGGGCGAAACGTCTCCGTGCAAAACCGCGGTACTCACCCCGAATACGGAATTCAGCAACGTTCTGCTGCTGGAGATCGGCCGTGGATGCGGGCGCGGGTGCCGTTTCTGCGCCGCCGGGTACGTCTACCGTCCCGTCCGGTATCATTGCGCAAAGGATCTTCTCGAAACGACCGGGGCAAAAATCGGAGAAACGGCCAGGATCGGGCTTGTGAGTGCAGCCGTGTCGGACCACCCGGAGATAAACTATTTGTGCAGCTCGATTCTCGAACAGGGCGGGTCCCTGTCCTTTTCGTCGCTCAGGGCCGACACACTGACTCCCGAAATCCTCTCGGGCCTCGAGGCGAGCGAGCACCAGGCGGTGGCGATCGCGCCGGAAGCCGGAACCGAACGGCTGCGCAGGGTTATAAACAAGAACCTCACGATCGAGGACATCTACCGGGCGGCCGAAATACTGGTGAAAAAGCATATCCTCCACATCAAGCTCTACTTCATGATCGGTCTTCCCACCGAGACCCTGGACGACCTCCAGGGGATCGTCGACACCGCCAAGGGCATCCGGCACCACGTCCTCAGCGCAAGCCGGGGACAGACGCGGCTCGGGACCATTACTCTCAGCGTGAACTCGTTCGTCCCCAAGCCCTTCACCCCTTTCCAGTGGGCGCCGTTTGCCGGAGTGCGGGAACTGAAGGAAAAAGCCAAATGGATCCAGAAGGCGCTCCATAAGGTCCCGAACGTGCGCGTTCATTTCGACCTGCCGAAGTGGTCCTATGTGCAGGCGCTTCTTTCCCGGGGCGACCGCAGGGTTTCGGCCTTTCTCGAAAAAGTCGTCCTGGAAGGCAATTCCTGGAACCAGGCCATGCGGAATGCGCCGCTCAATCCCGATTTCTGGGTCATGAGGGAAAGGGGCGGGGATGAGCGCTTTCCCTGGGAAATCATCGACCACGGGGTGGAACGCAGCTTTTTGTGGGGAGAATACCAAAGGGCGCTCGAAGGAAAGAGCAGCCCTGAATGCCGGCCGGACGGGATCTGCAGGCGCTGCGGCATCTGCCAACCGTGAGGGGTCGGATCGCATAAATCATCGGAAATGGATTGAACCGGCATGCAGACATCCACGACCGACAATAAATTTGCCGTCATCGCCGAAAATCTCGCCCGGGTTTACCCGATGGGCTCGGGAGAAGTCGTCGCGGTGCGCGATATCGACCTGCGCATTCCCGCGGGTGAACTGCTCGTCATCAAAGGAGCGAGCGGCTCCGGCAAAAGCACGCTCCTGGCGCTCCTGGCCGGACTGGACAGGCCGACCGCCGGGCGGCTCATCGTAGCGGGGCTCGGGCTCGACACGGCCTCCCCGGCGGAGCTTACGGAATTCCGGCGCAATTCCGTCGGGATCGTCTTCCAGTCGTTCAACCTCCTGCCGACGCTCACCGTCATCGAAAACGTCATGATTCCCGCCCTCCTGGCGGGCTGCCCCCACGGGAAGGTCCAGACCAGGGCGGAAGAGCTTCTCAATTGGCTGCGGATGGAAAACCGCCTCGATCACTTCCCCTCCCAGCTCTCCGGCGGAGAGATGCAGCGGACCGCCATCGCGCGGGCCCTCATAAACGATCCCGCCATCGTCCTGGCCGACGAACCCACGGGCAATCTCGACAGCAGCAACGGCGAGGCGGTCGTCGCACTGCTTGCCGAACTCAACCGCAAGTTCGGACGGACGGTGATCGTCGCAACGCACGGTGCGCTCGTAGACCCGCACGCGACTGCCGGGATTCACCTCAAGGACGGTTCCATTGTGGAGCGGACCGGCAGATGAGCGCCTTCTTCCGGCTCTGGTTCTGGTTCAGCTTCCGTCAATTCCGGCGCCACTTCTGGCGCTCCCTGGCCGTTTTGCTCGGGATATCCCTCGGGGCTGCGGTCTTCACCAGCGTGCGCCTGGCCACGAACGCCTCCGTTCAATCGTTTGCAAACAGTGTGGACGCCATTTCGGGAAAAGCCGACAGAACGGTGGTGGTGCCGGGCGGGCGGGTACCCGAGGAGCTTATCCGTCCTCTGCTGCATTCTCCCGACATCCGCGCCGCTTCCCCGCTCTCCAGCATGTACGTCCGCGCCGATGTAGAACCCCCCGTCCCTCTCCTGCTCGTCGGCCTGGACCCCATCCTGGAGCGTCCTCTTCGAAGCTGGAAAGCGGCAAAGACCGATGCGGACTCGTGGCGGGAGCTGATCGGCGCCCCGTACACCATCATGGCGGGGAAGGCTTTCATGGAAAAGTACGGCCTGCACCCCGGGGATTCGATCCGGCTCGCGACTACGAATCGCAGCGCCTCCTTCCGCATCCTGGGAGGGCTCGAACCGGAAGGCCCCGCTTCGCTGGAAGGAGGCAGCCTCGCCATAACCGACATGGCGACGTTTCAGGAGTTCACGGGGGAGTTCGGCGCTGTGGACCGGATCGACCTGGTTTTCGCCCCGCCCGTGACTGAGGGGAAGCTGGATGCAGTCAGGAGCCTTCTTCCCCGAGGTCTCTTCCTGGAGCAACCCTCCGAGACCAGGGAAACCGGGCAGGTCATGATCCGATCCTACCAGTTGAACCTTTCGGTGCTCAGCTTCGTCTCTCTTTTTGTTGGCATGTTCCTCGTGTACAGCCTGATATCTCTGCATGCGACCTCACGGCGGAAGGAACTCGCCGTTCTGCGAGCGGTGGGAGCTTCACGCCGCATGTTGTTCGGGATCTTCATAGCGGAAGGCATCTTTTTCGGCCTGACGGGATGGGTGCCGGCGGTGCCGCTGAGCCTTTTCATGACCGGGAAGATGCTGGGCATCGTCAGTTCGACCATTTCAAGCCTTTTCGTCCGGGTGCACGTCGAGGGACTCGGCATCAGCGCCTGGGAACTCGCGCTCTCCTTCATTATCACCCTGCTGGTGGCGGTTGCCGCGGCATGCCAGCCGGCCTTCGAAGCCTCCCGCGTGCACGCCCGCGACGCGCTGATCATGCGCGAAGCTCCATTGGGGAGCGAGGGGAAGCTCATCAAGCGGCTTGCCCTGTCCGGCATGGTCCTCGTGGCCGCGGTCTGGCCGCTTTCACTTCTGCCCGGCATCTCCGGCGTACCGCTTCCCGGGTATTTCGCCACGTTCTTCCTCTTTTTCGGATTCGCCCTGTTCTCGCCGTTCTGGCTGAGAGCGGCCGGACAGCACATCCCTCCGATTGCAGGGCGGATTGCCGGAGAAACAGCCTATCTCGGGACCCGCTACCTGAAGGATGCGGGCGCCCGGGTCGCCATCTCCACAGGCGCGCTCATCACCGCCATCGGCCTGTTCGTTGCCCTCGCCATCATGGTCCACAGCTTCAGGGATACCGTCCAGACCTGGGTTCGGCAGAGCATCAACGGGGATATCTACGTGCGGCCCAAGATGTCGGACATAAACCGGTACCGGGATTCCCTTCCGGCCGGGATGACGGAAGAGTTGAAAGCATTGCGGGCGGAGGCCGATCTTGTTCCTTACCGCCGCATCCTTCTCGACCGCAAGGGGGTTCCCTACCTGATAGAACCCATGGACGTCGCGAGCTATCTCCACCGCTCCCGGTTCCTTTTCCTGGAAGGCAAACACGAAGATGTCGGAGCGGCACTGAGCGGCGGCGAGGGAGTAGTCGTCTCCGAGGTGTTTTCGAACCAGACCGGGCTTCGCGTCGGAGACCGCTTCCAGGCGGTGGTGGAGGGAGCCGCTCTCGATCTGCCGATCCTTGCCATCGTTCGCGATTATCGCACCCAGGGGGGAGTGGTCTACCTCTCCCTGGACCGGTTCGCCCGCGAAACGGGCGATGCGCGCTGGACGGGGGCGAGCCTTTTTCTCAAAAACCGCGGGGCGGGCCTGGAGGAGGATGTCGCGCGAATCCGAAATGAAATCCTCCTGTCGGCCGCAGAGCACGGCTACGGCGTCGACGCCATAGCGGGCAAGGATCTTCGAAAAAACATCCTGCGCATTTTCGACGAGACTTTCGCGATCACAACGGTATTGCTCGTTATATCGCTGCTCATAGCCGCGCTGGGGATTGCCACCACATTGACCATCCTGGTTCTGGAACGGACCGGCCAATTTCAGACGATTCTGGCAACCGGGGCCAGTTCCGGGCAGATACGGGCGATTATAAGCTGGGAAGCCGCCTTGATGGTGGTTCTTGGAGAGGTGCTCGGCCTTGCGTGCGGTTTTGTTCTATCTTTTTTACTGATTTTTGTGATAAACCGAGAATCATTCGGATGGACTTTCATATATGCAATCGACTGGGTCGCCCTCGCGGCGTCCTTTCCTCTGGTTTGCGCAACCGCGCTCCTGGCGGCCGTTCCGGCTGCTCAGCTCGTTTTCCGGCAGCCTCCCGCGCAGGTGCTGAGAAATGGATGAATACGGCAAGTAATCGATATTCTTGCGGAGCCCAAAGGAAAGTAATAGAATTTCATTTGTAATGAAGTTGTTACGAATACAAATCTATCCGGGGGGATGATTCTCAGCAGAGGGGGGAAAGTGTTTTCGAAGGGATGGGGACTCGCTTTGTTGTTGTTCCTGGCTGCAGCTCTGCCCGCTTTTGCCGCGGATGGTCCGGCGGAATTCTGGCAGGCAACGTATATGCTCAACAGGATCTCCGCGGAGGTGCATCACGACGGTGATGCTATATCCGGCGTGGTGACCGTTCGCCAGCTGTCGGGAGCAAACTCGACCTATCATTTCTCCGGCACGATGCAAAACGGCGTCATAGTCGCTTCCCACCGCGATGGATACGTGTTTCGCGGACGTCTTGTCTCCCGGGGAAAGATCGAAGGGGTCCTCACTACAAAGAATGGCATGCCTATTTCCCTGGAGGTGCGGGAAGCTCCCTGCCGACCCGGGAAAATCCAGGGGACGCGATCCGAGCGCCAGGACTTCGCAGACCGCCAGATCTCCGAATCTCCCTCACGTTTCTGAAGAAAACCCGCAAGCGATTCAGGCAACGGTGCTCTCCGGCTCATCCAGTGATTATATATATCCCGAGCTGCATTCGTAGCGCCGATCGCCCTTTGTGTATGAAAAATGAAGGGAGATCGTTGTTCGCATGGCGCAACCTGCTATAATAACGACCCTCAGCCATAAACAATAGCAACTGGAGATATGAACCCGAAATGGAAGAGAATAGGCAGGGACTGGGGGAGCGGCATGCCGCCTGCTATCACGAAGTCCACACTGAAGCACCGGATGGCGGCCTGCACTGCCATCCAGGAAGGGGCTGCTCGCATGGGCACGCCATTCCGGAAACGAGTGGTTCTAGACTGCTGATTACGCTGCTGCTGAACCTGATAATTCCCATCGCCCAGGTGATCGGCGGCATTCAGGCAAACAGTATGGCCCTCATCTCCGATGCCGCTCACAATTTCAGCGACTTCATGGCCGTCCTGCTCGCCTATATCGCGAACCGCATCGGGAAGCGCGGAGCATCGGCCCAGTTTACGTTCGGATACCGCAGGGCCGAAATTCTGGCTGCAACGTTGAACGTGATGATTCTGCTCGGGGTGTCGGGCTTCATTCTGTATGAAGCGGCCCAGAGGCTTTTGCACCCGGCATCCGTCCATGCCGGCATGGTCATCGTCATTGCGGCGATAGGCGTTTTAGGAAACGGCTTCTCAGCCTGGCTTCTCCACAAGGATGCTTCACACAACCTCAACGTCAAGGGTGCTTTCCTGCACATGCTGGGGGATCTTTTCACCTCCGTGGTGGTCGTCGTGAACGGCATCGTGCTGCTCTACCGCCCCTGGTACTGGCTCGACCCGGCGCTGTCCGTCCTGATCGCCGCTTTCATCATCAAGAACTGCTGGTCCATTCTGAAGGAAGCGACCTGCATCCTGATGAACGCCACTCCCACCGGGCTCGACCTGATGAAAATAAAGAGATTTCTCGAGGGAATACCGGGCGTCAAGAACGTCCATTACCTTCATGCCTGGAACCTGTGTTCGTCGAGCGTGGCCTTCTCGTGCCACGTGGTCGTCCCCGATCAAAACCTGAGCCGGATAGACGCCCTGTCGGATAAACTGCGCAATAATCTCATGGAACAGTTCGGGATCGATCACCCGGTGCTGCAGTTCGAAACCGGCAAGTGCGGCGATGGCGACCTGTTTTGCGGACTTTCGTGCGGGAACTCCCACGCCCCGCACCAGGATCGAGGCGAAAGCGAATGAGTTCGACCGTGCGGGATAAACTTTACCTGGGCGCCCGTATCGTTCTGGGCGCGCTCTTCATTGCGGCAAGCATCGACAAAATCGCCCACCCGGCGGCATTTGCCGAGATAATCCATAACTACCAGATTCTTCCGGACTACCTGATAAACATTTCCGCGATCGTGCTGCCGTGGCTGGAAGCCCTGCTCGGCCTGTGCATCATTACGGGAGTGTGGCTGCCCGGGACCGTGGTCCTGGCCAATCTGCTCCTGCTCACCTTTTTCTCGGCCCTCTTGTTCAACCTTTCCAGGGGACTCAACGTCCACTGCGGATGTTTTTCCACGAAAATCACCGACAACCCGCAGACCGCCTGGTATGTCGCGCGTGACTCCCTTTTCCTGCTCCTCGGACTTTCCGTGCTCCTGCCGCTTTTCCGGAAAAGGACCGCTCGAAGAAATCCCGTTTAAGGACCTGCCCCGTCCCTCCTGTGCTATAAACAAATGGCCAGCCCCCTCGCTCCCACACTCCAGCGTAAGGGACGAGATGTCCTCGGCCTGCCGGAGTTCGCTCCACCACCAGAGTACTGGCTGATTGCGTGTCATGATTGCATTTTGAATCTGTACACATTAATGTACAATATAGTTTAAAGATCTCATTTGAAAATGAGGTGAAGGATATGCAGGAAACCAATGTTGTCGAATTGAGAAAGCACATCAAGCACTATATTGATGTTGTCGAAAGTGGTGAGGTAGTTCGCGTTTACCGTAACGGCAAGCCAATTGCGGAGATTGTCCCGATTCCAAAGGGGGAACTGTCGTGGAAAAGGGCAGTGCCGCGGCTGACTATCAGGGGACTATCATTGAGTCACGAAGTCATGAAAGACCGGGCGGAATCCGATTCATGAAAGCCTTTTTCGATACATCCGCTTTCGTCAAAAGGTACATTGAAGAAAAGGGAAGCGAAAGGGTAGTGGAGATCTGCGGGGAGGCGGAGCATCTGACATTGAGCATCATCTGCCTTCCGGAGATGATCGCAACCCTCAACCGGTTGGTTCGTGAAAGGAAGCTTTCAGCCGAACACTATCGAACGGTCAAGACTCTCATTCTGGATGATTTCGAGGATGTCGAGATTTGCGAAATTACTCCAGAGGTAATCAGGCAAACGATTGGATGTCTCGAGAGTAGTCAGCTCCGGGCCATGGATGCTCTGCATCTAGGCTGCGCCCTAGCCGTCAGTCCAGACCTTTTCGTCTCATCCGACCGACGGCAGGTGGAGGCTGCCCGGATGCTGGGATTGAAGGTTGAAGAGGTTTGAATCACCCACCCCGCCGGTTTTCCTCAAACATGACCGCTGGCATCGAGTAGCGCAAGCGCCATACGATCCTGATCGGACACTCGCTCTCATAACTGACAAGTTCCGCCGGCCCCAAGAAAATGAAGGGGACCGTAATCCCATGCCTTTTCTTCACATCGCGGGCAAAAATGAGGACTTGGTACCCCCGTTCAAGATGGCGGATCAGGTTTTGCCCTGTCTCACTTTCCTGGTTGGTATTTGACTGCGATTCCCAGTGCAGTAGCTGCCTACTTATGGGATAATCCACATACATTGTGCTTGGTGAGAACTCATGCTCGGTTTTCTGATACGTGATCAGCAGTGCGTACGCCTTCAGATGTTTGAAGTGGAGAATCCCAACTCCTTTCTGGCCATAGGAATCAAGGGTAGCTCCGTTCAGAATTGCATTGATATCCGTACTCCCATAATTAGCATGCAATTCGAATGGAAAGAGAGACTGCAGTTCAGGGAGAATCCCTCCAATCCTTGTTTCAGCCCTTGCCCATTCGAGGATTTCCTCAATATCTTGAAGAATTGATGGATTACGGGCCAGTCGTTCAAACGATTCCTGGATACTAGCTATACCCAAGAGATGACCGGGTTTTGCCCATAACCGGTAATGTACGGATAAGGCAGATTCGGCTGCTTCTCCTAAAGCGCCGGGAACATCGTTTGCCCTAAGATTTCGAATCACTCGTTGCAAACGATTTACCTCTTCTGGGCCTGAAGTCTGGGCTATGCGGATAAGGGCCGGTTTCAGTCGTTCAAGGTCTGAATCGTTTGGCAGTGATCCAATCCGGGCTTTCGCCTTCCAACCGGACCAAGTCTCTTTTGCCAGCAGCACCTCGGGTTCGTAGTCATGTGGCGAACAAAGTTCCCAAAGTTCAGAGGCAGCTTCGCTTCATTCTCAAAGGTCTGAATCCGCTCAGGAACCTGCACTGAGAGATTGCGCAAATTCTCTCTGATGTTTTTGAGTATATAACTGCGCGCGATGCGATCTAGTTGTACAGAACAACCGGCTGGCAAATGTGGGAATTCAAGTTCTACTTCACGGTCGATTGCATAACGAGTCTTTGGAAGCAACGATTTCAGCTTTAAGTCGATGCGATATCGGCGATGTGCCTGGCCCACAAAGTCAAGCACAGTGAGACAATCTTTGCCGGGTGCATGCCGCAATCCTCTGCCAAGTTGCTGAAGAAACACGGTGAGGCTCTCTGTGGGGCGAAGGAAAAGGACTGTGTTCACCTCCGGAACATCCAGACCCTCATTGAGGACGTCACGAGTAAACAAGAAGGTGAGTTTGCCGTCCTTTAAGTCCCGTAGTAAGGACTGCCTTCTTTGATCATCCGTTTCGCCCGTAAGGACACCGGACGGGATACCACGGTCGTTGAACATCCTGGCCATATACTGCGCATGTTTGACCGTCACACAAAAACCAATGCCTTTTACCAGTGACAAGTCGGGTTCGTAACGGAGCAGAGCATCGTATATAGCGGCGAGTCGCTGTTTCGCAAGGATATGCGTCCCGGTGTAAACTTTCTCCAATTCACCGATATCGTACTTTCCACTACTCCAGAACTTGTCAGCATCCAGGGAGACCGGGTCAGCCACACCAAAGTACTGAAAAGGGCAAAGCAGTTTTTCTTCGAGCGCCTCAGGGAGGCGGATCTCTGCCGCAAATCGGTTTCCGAAATCGGACGCAACACTCTGCCCATCCATCCGTTCAGGAGTTGCCGTGAGGCCGAGAAGAATCTCAGGGCTAAAACTTTCGAAGATTGGTCGGTAGCTTGCGGCAGTGCCGTGGTGCGCCTCATCAATGACCACGTAATCATAAAATTTCCCACCAACCTGTTTCCATAGACATCGGGTAGTCAGCATGGTTACTGAACAGAAAAGGTGCTCCAGGCGCTGGGCATGGTGTGGGCCGACGAGCAATTCTCCGAAATCTGCTATTCGCAAAACGTTTCTGAATGTCGCTAAAGCCTGTTCCAGTATTTCTCGACGATGGGCAATAAACAGCAGGCGGGCCTGTCGACCCTGTTGCTCAAAAAATCTCTTAAAATCGAAAGCCGCGATGAGTGTCTTCCCCGTCCCGGTAGCAGCAATGACGAGATTGCGCCAACTGTGGTGGATGTTTCGCTCTGCATCTAAAGCATCGAGAATTCGGTCTTGGAAAGGGAATGGCTGCAAATCAAAAAATGCAATGGAAGTTCGTTCTTGTCTGTTACGCGCATGGCTTATTGCATTTCGGAACGCGTCAGGCTCGTTGGGATCAAATAAAACGAACTCCCGATTATTCCAATAGGTTTCAAACTCTGCAGAAAATTTGTCTAGAATATGCGGCATATCCTGAGCGGTGACTTTGAGGTTCCACTCAAGACCGCTTGTCATAGCCACAGAGGACATGTTCGCAGACCCGATATAAGCAGTAGAAAAGCCAGACTTACGGCGGAAATGATATGCCTTCGCGTGCAGTCGAGTTCTGTCTGTGTCATAGGAGACTTTAACCGTAACGTTCGGCGAACGTGCTAGCCATTCCACAGCAGGCGAATCGGACGCCCCCATGTATGATGTAGTAATTAACCTCACAGGTACATCTCGCGCCCGAAGTTCGTCAAACGCAGGTATTAAGAGGCGCAACCCGGACCATTTTATGAAAGAAACCAGTATATCCACAGAGTCGGCGGAGAACATTTCAGCCTGCAGTTCATGCACCAACTGAGGCTCACTGGGGGAACCTGTAAAAAGGCTGCTTTCTACTATCGGAGTTTCAGGCCGCCTTAGGCCAGCCTGGACAAGGTGAGGGGGCGTAATCTCCAGCAGACGAGGTTTGGACGTCAGAAGCAGGCTATGTTTATCGAAATTCGTTTTTTTCTCAGTCTGGGAAAGTACGGAAATCAATTTATTGCATAAAGCGAATCTGGAGTTTGGATCCATCTCCTGGCGCAGGGCATGCTTGATCAACTTGCCAAGGAATGCAGTGCAGCGGGAAGGCTGTTCTTCGGGGTCGAGTTTCCCCAGGACACTCCTCAGTTCCGGGTAGCGAGCGAGAGCCTCGCGTGTGCCCTCATCGATTAGAGTATCGTAAATCCCGAAAGGGAGAGGGTGGTCCTTACCTGAAGACTGAGTCATTAGTTTTCCTTGAGCGACCCTGGATTTCTCTCTGGCAGTTCTCGATTAATGCCCAATCAGCATCAGCCCAATCGAGGTTTGGCAGTTCATCCGGATGAAGCCAATAGCAAGCCGCATGCTCATGGAGGGTGATCTGCCCTTTCGAAATCCGACAAAAGAAAGGGTACAAGGTTACCTCCATCGCTGCATAACGATAGGTGATCGAGGGAAGTTGGTGGCCAACGGTCACCTCTATTCCGAGTTCCTCCAGGAGTTCGCGCTTCAAGCATTCGTCAGGGCGTTCAGTCTCGCGGAGCTTGCCTCCAGGAAATTCCCATTTCAGAGGCAAACTCATTGAGGCACTTCGCTGAGCGGCGAAAAGTTTACCATCCTTTTCGATTATCCCACAAGCCACCTGTAAATGTTTCATAAGCAAATCTCTAATCTATCCAGACAAGTTGATCGCAACAGCAACTCCAGCTCAATATGAGACATATTCATAAAAGACCAGCTGGCGTACTTCTAAAAATCAAATGATAAATGTGGAAGAGGCTTTCAGTCCCGCTGAGGCGCTCGGAGAACCCATGACTAAAGTTCTTTCCTCTCACTCACTCCCGCGTTCCGCGTGCTTTGAGAGGGGACAACCTCATGAGCCTTTTCCAGTGTGCTCGGCTTTCATAATCGCGGCTGCAAGCCGCTCCCACAAGTTACGGGAAATGATCTCAAAACCCTTGGTTCTTTTGAATTGCTGGCTGAGGTCACCTCACCATCTGCCCCAGTTTTTCGATTCCGCCTTCTATTTCCTTGTTCCAGATTCCGCAGCAGGTCAGGCGGATGAAATTCTTATACTTCTCGAAAGTTGAACAGATCAGGCCGGGCATGATGCCTATGCCCTGGGCCCGGGCGCGGAAGAACAGGTCCCGGGAGTCCGTGTTTTCGGGCAGTTCCACCCAGAGCGCAAGGCCGCCCGCCGGGCGCGTCACCTTGGTTTCCGGCGGGAAATAGCGGCTTATGGCAAGCTGCATGGTGTGCATATGTGTTTCGATCGCGGCCCTGAGTCGTTTCAGGTGCCGTTCGTACCTGCCGGTGCGCAGGAATTCGGCGACGGCCACCTGCGGCGGGCTCGCGCTGCAGACACTGGTGTCCACCTTGATGCCCTGGGCCCGTTCGAAATATTTCCCCGGAATCAGCCAACCGATGCGGTAGCCCGGCGCTATGGTTTTGGAATAGGAGGAGCACAGCATCACGGTACCCTTCCTGTCATATTTCATGCAGACCTGGGGCCGGTTCGGTCCGAAATGGATGTCGCCGGAGACATCGTCTTCGATGAGCGGGATGGATTTAGCCGCCAGAAGATCCACTATCTCTTTCTTCGCTTCGTCGGGGACGACGCTGCCGTCGGGGTTGCTGAAATTGAGATTGAATATGCAGGCCTTCACGTCGTACTGGTTTATCGCATCCGCCAGGTCCCGCGGAGCTATGCCGCCTTCCGGCCTCGAAGGGATTTCGATTACCCGAAGCCCCAGGGTGTCGAGCAGGTGGAGGAAGCAGTAGTAGGCAGGAGACTGGATCACCACCAGGTCTCCCGGCCGGGTGATGCACCGGACGGCAATGGAGATCGCTTCCATCGCCCCCGTGGTGATAATGATGTCGTCGGACTGCACGGACACCCCCGCGTCCATGCACCGGAAGGCGATCTGTTTCCGCAGTTCCGCATTGCCCCTGACCGTCTCGTACCCGATCGCTCGTCCGGCATCCTCCCTGAGCGCAGAAGCCATTATGCGCCCAAGGTCCTTACCCGGCAGCAGCGACGGGTCCGGGCACGCCACCGCGAATGGCAAAATGTCCGTACGCCCGAGCAGGTCCCTCACCGTGCCTATCAGTTCGCTGCGGTTCAGCGCCCGGGGTTCTATCGGGGTTTTGACAGGGGAAGCAGGCGGAGGAGGAAGCTTTCGGAAACCGGAGCACACAAAAAAACCCGATTTCGGGCGCGATTCCACCACGCCCTGGCTTTCGAGTTCCATGTAGGCCTGCAAAACCGTCGTGACGCTCACCCGCATTTTCGCGCTCATCTGCCGCAGGGAAGGTATCCTGTCGCCCGGCTTCAATGTTCCGGACTCTATGAGTTCCAGGATGTTCCTGCCGACCTGGGTGTACCTGTACGAAAAATTATCCGCCCCGCGTCCGAACATTTCAGCTCTCCGGTCCATAACTGTTATGCCCATCTTTTATCACAACTGCATCTGTACTCGTAACAGATTTTCTGGTCTAGTGCGGTACTATGCACACGCGCATTCCCGGAAGGGACCGGCGGCGCGCTTTCGGTTGCATCGGTTGCGGTTCGACGAGCAGAGCAGGAGCATGGGTATGGCAAATCGACAGGCATTCAAATCAGACGGGCTGGAAAACCGGAATCCCGGCCTTTTCGCCAGGATGTTCCGGGGCTGCATGGCGGGCACGCGGAAAAAATCTGCCAAGAGGGCCTCCGTGCTGGTACGGGTGGCAAGGCCCGAGAATGTGATGATTCACGAAGGCGAACTCTGCCTCATCGATCTGTCGGGCCGCTGCACGATAACCTGCACGGAGGGGACGGCATGGGTGACATGCCCGGGCCGTTTCTGCGACTATATACTGCACGCGGGCGAAAGCCTGAGCCTGAAAGGCGAGGGGGAAGCAATCGTATCGGGAGGCGCGGACAAGCTGACTGTCCGGATAAGCCGGAGTTGACCGGCTCCCTTTTACACGATGCACCGGACCACGCCTCCATCGACCCGCAGCGCGGCGCCGTTGGTCGCCGCGGCCAGCGGACTGCAGACATAGACTATCATCGCCGCCACTTCCAGGGGGCTCGCAAAGCGTTTCAACAGGGAAGAAGGGCGAACCGAGTTGAAGAATTCTTTTTCCACCTCATCCGCATCGACTGCACGGGTCTTCGCCAGATCTTCCACGAACTTTGCCACCCCTTCGGAACGGGTCGGCCCCGGCAGGATGGAGTTGACCGTCACGCCCGTTCCCGCGGTCATCTCCGCCAGGCCCCGCGCCAGGGCGATCTGGGCCGTTTTTGTCACCCCGTAATGGATCATCTCCACCGGGATGTTCAAACCCGATTCGCTCGATATAAAGACGATCCTGCCCCAGTTCGCTTCGAGCATTTTCGGGAGATAATGCCTGCTCAGCCTGGCTCCGCTAAGTACATTGATTTCGAAAAAACGCATCCAGTCCCGGTCGTCTATTTCGGTGAAAGCCTTCGGTTCGTAGATTCCGAGGCTGTTCACCAGGATGTCCGCTTCAGGAACGGCTCCGATCACCCGATCGGCGCCCTCTCGTGTGCCGAGGTCCGCCGCCACACCCATGATCCGGGCCCCTGCCCGCTCCTGCCGCAGGAGTGCAACGGCGTCGTCGACGCGGTCCTGCGAGCGTCCGTTCACCACAACCGAGGCGCCCTCCCGGGCGAAAAGGGTGGCCGCCGCAAAGCCGATCCCCCCGGTCGAGCCGGTCACCAACACTGTCTTGCCTTCCAGTAATAGTTCCATGTCTCAGCCCCCGTTAAGAGTTATTGTTCGTTCGAAGCCCCATTCTTCAGCCGTTCCTTGTCCAGGTGCGTCTATAGCCGTCAACTTTGCATCTATGGGAAATTTCAACTCTTTCTCCGTTTTTCTTCGCGTCTTCGCGGCTTCGCGTGGGAGAAGATCAATGCGCATCTTCGAAGACAAAGCATCGCGGCTGCAAGCCGCTCCCACAAGACATAAAAACAAAAACCTTATTCCTTATGATTCGCTCTTCTTCGCGGCTGATCTCCTTAATCCGATGAATTGCCCCCACCGTATGCACCCGGTGCGCCGGCGCTTTCCACCAGGTACCGGATACCCCTTGCCGGAATGCATACCCAGTCGGGCCGATTCCTGAGTTCGTATCCGAGTTCATCGACAGCCTTGTCGAGAAGAAAGCAGGAAAGGAGGATTTCCAGGTCGTCCCGGTTTTCGGGAATAAGGCGGCTGCCGTTCATCGTATCGAGATAGGACCGCAGGAAGACTGCGGCCATGGTCCTGTGCCACAGTTCGGCCCAGGGTTCGAGCACCGGGATGTCTTTGTGCCGCACCTCCGAACTGGTGAACAAAGCGCGGTATGCCGCATAGTGGAACGAGCGGATCATGCCGGCAACATCCATGAGGGGGGAAAGCTTGATTCGCCGCTCGCCTGCCGGGCGGTTCGGGTCCCCCTCGAAGTCGATTATGACGAAATCCTTCCCCGTATACAGGACATGGCCCAGGTGATAGTTTCCATGCACGCGGATTCGCTTTGCCGAAAATTTCCGGGTCATAATCCTGCGGTAGATCGAAAGAATGCGATCTCCGAGGGTCAGGACGCCTGTCGTGTCCGGCGCCATGCCCCTGGGGAACTGCGCGATCTTTGCCGACAGCGATTCGAAGACCCTCTTCTGGTGACTCTGTATGGCCTGGAGTACCGAACGCTGGTAGAGGGTCGAGAAGTCCTCGGGGGCCATCTCCGGGTCTTTAGCGCCGGCAAGCGCCAGGTGCATCTGGGCCGTTCGCACACCCAGGAGCGCAATAACCTCTTCGGATACTCCCGCCGGCAGGTCCGCAGAGATGATGGGAATATCGCCGGATGCCAGGTCCAGAAGCGAGACCGTGTTTTGCGGGACCTCGACATGATCGGTTCTTCCCAGGACCGCCACATAAAAGCGGCTGAGTCCGGACAGGAAGTATCCGAGAGCACTTCCCTGGTGGTGCACGTACCTCTGGAGTATCCCCACCGTAAAAGATTCCCCTGACGAGAGCTGCAGTTCGATTCCGCCGGCAAATGCCGGGACGTGCCTGAAATTGACCTTTTCGGTCAGGAACCGGTTGAGTTCGAGGTCCGGATTGGTTCCCCTGTCGGGGTGGCGGTACAGCTTGAGAAAATAGTCTTTTCCGAACAGCACGGATGCATTCGTTTCCGTCCGGATGCCGCTCGGCCTGACGGGTTCGTTTCTTTTCAGGTGTTCCGGGTTCAGCCCGGTCCCGGTGAAGGCCGAAAGACGGGCCGAATTCAGTTTCTGGCTCTTCCTGCCGGCGATCAGGCGCAGGATTTCGCCGGCAAACCAGTTGCCGTACATGCTGTCGAAGAGCACGCCGTCACGCCCGCCAACTGTAATCCTGGCAATGACGGCGGAAGGAAATTTCTTCCAGAGCCGGGCCGCCTCGACGCCCTCGGCAAAACCGATCGGGATAATGTAGAACTCCGGAAGACCTTCGGAGAACTCCACGTTCATGAGGACGATTCTTGCCTCACGGGCGCCGTTCGAGAAGGGAACCGTTTCCGGTATCCGGATCTGATACTTCCGATGCATTCGCCCGTTGAACCACCGGCATCCGGAAACGTAACGCGGCAGGATTTTGTTCTCGAGCGTCTCCAGGTGTTTTCCCCTGAAAACATCCTTCCAGTCGGAATCGACTTCCAGGACTTCGCCGGCTTCCTGCCCCGGATGTGCTTCCGCCCTGCCCAACAGAAGCGCGAAAATCCCGTAGGGCGAAAAAGTGAGCACGTAAGGATCCTGTTCGATCCTGTGGAACCTGTTCCGGCTCATAAATTCTTCCGGGACCAGCCCGGCATACCCGGACAGCTCAAGCGTGCTCATCTGGGGAAGCCGGGAGAGATTGACGGCTATCAGGATCTTTTCATTTTCGTACTCGCGGATGAAGGCAAAAATCTTGTTGTTGCTCGTGGGGACGATCTTCAGGCTTCCCCTGCCGAATGCCTTGTGCCGTTTTCTGAGGGCGATGACTCGGCGGGTAAACCACAAAAAGGATGCGGCGCTTTTTTCCTCGGTTTCCACGTTAAGCGTCTGATAGTGGTAGCCGTAATCGATAACTGTCGGCAGGTAGAGCTGCTGCGGGTCGGCCCGCGAAAAGCCGGCGTTTCTGTCCGGGCTCCACTGCATCGGGGTCCGGACCCCGTCCCTGTCCCCGAGGTGGTAGTTGTCGCCCATGCCCAGTTCGTTTCCGTAGTAGATGACCGGCGTTCCCGGAAGCGAGACCAGTAGTGCGAACAGAAGCTTCATCTTGCGGTGGTCGTTGTCCAGCATGGGAGCAAGCCGGCGCCGGATCCCCAGGTTTATCCTCGCCTCCGGGTCCCGCGCATAGATACGGTACATATAGTCTCGTTCCTGGTCCGTGACCATTTCCAGGGTGAGCTCGTCGTGGTTGCGCAAAAAGAGGGCCCACTGGCAGTTGTCCGGTATGGGAGGAGTCTGGTTCAGTATGTCTATGAGCGGGAAGTTGTCCTCCGTCTCGAGCGCCATGAACATACGGGGCATGAGTGGAAAGTGGAAAGCCATGTTGCACATGTCGCCGCTGCCGAAGTAGGCTGCCGCGTCCTCCGGCCACTGGTTCGCTTCGGCAAGCAGCACGCGGTCCTCGAAGTTCGCATCGACGTGGGCCCTCAGCTTTCTGAGGAAAGCATACGTTTCGGGCAGGTTCTCGCAGTTGGTTCCTTCGCGCTCAAAGAGATAGGGCACGGCATCCAACCGCATGCCGTCCACCCCTTCACGCATCCAGAAATCGATACTCTGCAATATCGCTTTCTGCACGGCGGGATTGTCGTAATTTAAATCCGGCTGGTGCGAATAGAACCTGTGCCAGTAGTACGCCCCGGCAACGGGGTCCCAAGTCCAGTTGGAGGTCTCGAAATCCTTGAAAATGATCCTCGCATCCGCGTATTTCTGCGGGTCGTCCGACCAGACGTAGAAGTTCCTGTGCGAAGAACCCGGTTTGGCTCTTCGCGCCCTCTGGAACCACGGGTGCTGGTCGGATGTGTGGTTCAGGACCAGTTCGGTGATTACACGGATTTCCCGCTTGTGCGCCTCGCGAAGGAACTCGCGAAAGTCCCTGAGTGTGCCGTAGAGCGGATGGACGGAGAGAAGATCGGAAATATCGTAGCCATCGTCGCGCAGAGGCGACGGATAAAAAGGAAGAAGCCACAACGCGGTAATCCCCAGGTCCTTCAGGTAATCAAGCTTCATGGTAAGCCCCCTGAAGTCGCCGGTGCCGTCATTGTTGCCGTCGTAAAACGCTTTGACGGGCAGTTCGTAAATTATGGCGTCCTTGTACCAGAACGGGTCGCCTTCGAAATCACCTCGCCTCGCCATTTCACATTCCTGACGCGCCTGTCTCGTTCTCATTCTCTGCGAAACGATCTTATTCGGATACTTGGAAGTTAAGCACGAAAGGAAGCATGTTTTTAAGGCAGCGGCTTTTAGCCGCGATGTGCCCCGGTACAGGGGGGGATAGCCTCCAAAATCATCGAGGCTGCAACCCTCTCAGATTGATGACAAACTCTAAAATCATCGTGATCGTCGTTCCGGCGAAAGCCGGAATCACAGTTTTTTCAAGCACTTATGGACCACGACTTTCGTTGGGGTGACGGATTGGAGCTTTTTCAACAGTCTGTGAGGCTGCAAGCCTCTCCCACAACAAAGTATATGTTCCATGAAGCAGGGGGAGATCGTCCTGCACGGATGCAGGGCGCAGCCCCCCTGTTTTCGGCGCTTACCTGCCGGCGAGCCTGGATGCGATGGTAGCCGCGTGGCGGCCCTGAAAACGCGCCGCCGCAAGTTCCGATTCGCTGGGCAGGCGCTCACCGCGGCCTCCCGCGATCGTGGATGCCCCGTAGGGTGAACCGCCCGTAATCTCATCCAGCCGCATCTGCTCCTGGAAGGTATACGGGAGCCCGACGATTACCATGCCTTGATGCAGAAGCGTGATATGAAAGCTCAGGATGGTCGATTCCTGCCCGCCATGCTGGGTTGCAGACGAAGCGAAAACACTTCCCACCTTGCCGACCAGCGCTCCTTTTACCCACAACTGGCCCGTTGCATCGAGAAACTGCCGCATCTGTCCGCACATGTTCCCGAAGCGGGTAGGCGTTCCGAAAATTATTGCGTCTGCCCCGGCCAAATCCTCCACCGTGGCCACCGGAATATGCGCCATGGTTTTCTGGGCCTCTTCGGCGCCCATCTTTTTCAGAACCTCAGCCGACAGCGTCTCGGGCGCCCGGCGCAAAACGGGTTCCGCCCCCGCCACCTCCCGCACGCCCTCCGCGACCGCTTCGGCCATCCGGTAAATGTGTCCGTACATGGAATAGAAAACGATCAGTACCCTCATGATTTCCCCTCCTGCTCTCCGTACCCGGCGCGGACCCGGTCGCCCAGGATCGTCTCAGGCCGACCCCGTGCCGAGTTTTTTGCAAAGCCTTCCAAGTTCATCCATCTCCTCACGCGTGAGAACCTGCATCTGCCCGGCAATTTTTTCCGCATGTTCCGGAAATAGCTTCTCTATGAACTCCCTGCCTTCCGCAGTCAGGTGCACCAGGAAGAACCGCCTGTCGCTCTCCTGCCTCTCCCGCCGGACGAGCCCCTGCTTTTCCAGGTTATCGATTACCAGGGTCATGTTCCCGCTGCTTCTGAGCAGTCTTCGTCCGATCTCCCTCTGCGGCAGCGGCCCCAGGTGCAGGAGCATTTCAAGAACGCCGAACTGGGTGATGGTGGTCCCCTTGCCCGCCAGATAGCCGTGGACGCGCGCGCTGACCGATTCCGCGGCCCGGGTCAGCTTGATGAATGCATCCAGCGCCGCGACGATTTCCTCTTTTCCACGGTATCGAGTTCCCATAGCAATTAGCTCCAGTTAAAATCGTTTGAACCCAAACTAATTACTCCTTCCCGTTTTGAAAAGGCCGCGAAAAGGCCATTGGCGTCACGCCCTTCTTTTTAGGTTCGCGGTGGAACAATCATTCAGCGGCCTTATTTTCTCCGAATTGACACCTCCGGGATCGTATATAGATTGGTTCATCCCCGGAAATGAACAGAGCAGAACAGGTGGGTCCCGGGACAGGGATTTGTCCATGGCTGTGCCGCTGCGGAAAAAGGCGGCCGAAGGAGAGCAAAATGATCAACGCACGGGTCAGAGACGTCATAAACGAACAGATCAACGCAGAGCTTTATTCTTCCTATCTTTATTTATCCATGTGCGCGTATTTCAAGCGGATAAACCTCGACGGGTTCGCCACCTGGATGCAGGTGCAGGCGCTCGAAGAACTGACGCATGCGATGAAGTTTTTCAACTTCCTGGACGAACGGGGAGCGCAGGCCACGCTCAAGGCTATCGAAGGACCGCCGACTTCGTGGGATTCGCCTCTCAACGCCTTTGAAAATGTTTATGCGCACGAAGTGAAGGTTACCGGGCTGATATACAACCTGGTAAATATCGCGGGGGAAGAAAAAGACCACGCCACGGCCAATTTTCTCCAGTGGTTCATCAGCGAACAGGTGGAAGAAGAAACCAGTGCGGACAGGATCGTGCAGAAACTGAAACTGGTCGGCAGCGACGGCAGCGGGCTTTTCATGCTCGACCAGGAGCTGGGCGCGAGGGTCTTCACGCCTCCTCCGGGGACCACCATCCTTGGCGGAGCGGCATAAAGCGCGCAGGCGCTACGTGTATTCCCTGATCCAGTTGTAGCAAACGAGGCCGGTGAAAATGATGTTGCCCGCCCAGACGCCGAGAAACGGCGGCAGGGTTCCGGCGGAGGCCAGCGAACTGCCGACGTTTGCTATGACGAGGAACGAGAACGCCAGGATGAGGGAGAACCCCACCCCGGCGGCAATTCCGCCGTGAAGGCCCTGCCTCAAAGCCACCACCATGCCCAGCAGGGCGAGGATGAGGGTGGCAAACGGGGTTGCCATGCGCATATGGAGTTCAACCCTGTACGGAGTGGAAGAGTATCCCTCCTGCTCTATTTTCCGGATATAGCTGTACAGGTCGACCATGCCGAGATCTTCCGGCATGGCCTGGCCCCTCGCAAAGCTCTGGGGCGTAACGTTCAGCTCCACGGGCCGGCTGTCGAACCACTGCTGTTGGGTATGCCCGCTCTCGAACCGTACGAGCAGCCCGTCTTCGGCAACCCATCCCGAGGGCGTCCAGGAAATGCGCCGCGCATCGAGACGCTGGTTCAGCCGAAACTGCGGGTCGAGAAAAAAGATCGAAACCTTCTCCATTGTCGAGTTTGCCCGGTCGTAGAGCCGGATCTGGTATATCGTATTCTCCTCGCGGTACCACACGTTCTCCGGGTTCCACCAGACCGAGGGATTCAAATTCCTGACTTTGACATCCCAGATATCCTGCAGCTTCTGGTTGAGAGGCCGTGCCATGTATTCCCCCACCCCGAAATGCAGGACGGACAGGAGCAGGGCCGTGACGGCGAGCGGAGCGATATACACGGCGGGGTTCAGCCCCGCGGTTTCCATGGCGATCAGTTCCCGGTTCCTTTTCAGAAGCCCGAGTGTGATGATGGCCGACAGTATTGCAGACATGGGAATCCCCTGGGTCATGATCTGGGGAATTTTGAACAGGAAGTAGGAATAGATGTCGTGGAACGCCAGGTGGTGCTCCATCATGCGGTCGATGCGCTCGAAGAAATCGACGATAAGGTAGAGCCCCACGAAGCCGAACATCGATATGGTGAAAACGGGGAGGAAATTCCGAAGCATGTACCGGGGGATAATCCTCATCTTGCAGGGGACTCCTGGGCGCGGAGACGCGCGAGGGCGCGCCGGATCTGCCGGAGCAGAACGCCGGCCCGAGCGTAGAGAAAGGGTGTTTCCGTCTGCATCTTCCGCCAGAGATAGAGCACCAGGACCAGGCAGAGCAGGTTCGGGGTCCAGACGGCAAAGAATGGCGAGATGATGTTGTTCTCACCGAGGCCTTTACCGGCCGATAAGACCACGTAGTAGGTGAGAAATATGCCGATCCCGATCGTAATGCCAGTCATGCGGCTCCTCTGGCGGAAAAGTGAGCCCAGTGGCGGGCCCAGAAGGCCAAGCAGCAGGCACGCCGCCGGGAAAGCAAGCCTCTGGTGCAGCTCCAGCGCATAGTAGGCCTTTCCCCTCAGGTCCGCGATCATCAGCACCTGGTTCCTCAGTTCCTGCAGCGTCATTTCCCTTCTCTTTTTTATCCCCTGCTCCACCGACCCTATAATTTCATCCATGGACAGCGTGAAATCGTAGTTCTTGAAGGCAACGGCCTGGGCGTCCTTGAGGCTGTCCGCCGTACGGGTGATCACCCCGTTT
Organism: Pseudomonadota bacterium; assembly: GCA_023442755.1. Taxonomy (GTDB): domain Bacteria; phylum Desulfobacterota; class Syntrophobacteria; order Syntrophobacterales; family Syntrophobacteraceae; genus SbD1. The sequence continues at coordinate 24,577 of JAEZXS010000300.1, forward strand.
GCGATCCGGAATGTGATGATCTTGGAGTCCGGCGGAATCACTATCTGGGCGCTTTCAGCCGAAATGGTGACCCTTTCTTTCGGTTGCCTCTGGTCCTGGACGAATACCCCTTTGATGGAAAGGTCGGAATGGTCGACCGCCCTGAAAAAGAAGACCAGCTTGGGGATGGTGGAGATAAAGGCGCCCTCCTTGAGAAGGGCGGGAACGGAAGAGCGCCCGAGCGAGCGCAGCTTCAACTCGAACGCGCTGTTTGCGAGCGGGATGATGAGAATCGCATTGATAAAGGCCAGAAAAGTCGCAAAGAGGAGAATTCCGGCAACTGGCGGAAAAAATTCGAGAAAACCGGTTCCTGCGGCCTTGAGCGCGACGAGTTCGTTATCGCTGTTGAGGCGCAGAAAGGCCAGCATCACCCCGAGCAGCGCCGCCATGGGAGTGGCATAGAGGGCAAGTTTGGGCAGCGCCAGTCCGATCAGTTCGAGTATGTCCCAGAGGCTGCATGCGGAAGCGAACAACAGCCTCATAAGCTGGAAAAGCTGTCCCGTAACCAGAACGAATATCACTCCGGCAAGGCATATGAGCATTGTTGCCGCTTGTTCGCGCAACAGGTAGATGTAGAGCGTTTTTCTCATAGCGTAATCTTGCCAATGATATGGAAGGAGGTCAATGCAAAAAGGATAAATATTGGTTGGCACCGGAATTGCATACACATTTGGTCGCCGGGCAAAAAAGCTTAAAGATTTCGCCCCGGCGGGACGATATTACAGGTAACCTGATTGTGAGGAGGCAGAAGTGTCTGATCTGAGTCTAAGCGGAGTCGGCAGCGGAATCGACTGGCAGAGCTTTCTGGACCAGATGGAATCGATCGAACAGAAGACTTTGACGCCATATACCAATGAGAAGACTGCCTATAGCAATAAGCTTTCTGCCTGGCAATCGTTTTCGTCCCTGCTGACGACGCTCGACACGGCAACCGCAGACCTTACGACCATTTCGGGTTTCGACATCTTCAGCTCGAGCACCTCGTCTTCTTCCTCAGTGAGTGCTGGCAGCATCCTCACGGCCACCGTCGGCACCTCCTCAGCCAAGGGAAGCTACCAGGTCGTCGTCACCAATAAGGCCCAGGTGGAAAAACTTTCCTCCAATTCGTTCACTTCCAAGACTTCCGCGATGGGAATTTCGGGCACGATCCTGGTAAACGGCAAGGCAGTCGAGATCGCGGCGACTGACTCGCTTCAGAATTTGCAGTCGAAAATAAACGCCACCGACTCCGGCGCCAACGCTTCGGGCGTTACCGCCAGCATCCTCCAGGACTCCGCCAACTCGTACCGGCTCGTTCTGACAAGCGAGAAGGAAGGCGCCGCCGGCATCAGCCTTCTGAATGCCACCGCGGACGTGAGCGGGGTTGCCTCGGACCCGTTGGCCTCCCTGGGCTTCAACGGATCGGGGACGACCATAAAGAACAAGGTAACCGGGGGCGCGACGAGCGACAGTTTCAGCAGTTCATCCACGGCAGTTGATGCCCAGCTCGGCATAGATGCAGCAGCCCTTTCGGGAACCGTCACGATCAACGGCAAAACCGTGACTGTGAACTTGTCCGACAGCCTCACCGATATAGCACAGGCGATGACCGATGCCGGTCTTTCCGCTTCGGTCGTTTCCCAGACCACCAACGGAACGACTACCTACAAGCTGCAGATAGAGGGAATGACGAGCTACACCGATCAGAACAGCGTTTTGCAGTCGCTCGGACTGATCGAGGGCAAACGCGACGATCTCGTCGGCGTTACGGGCAGCACGGTAAACACTACTGACGGTTCGACCCCCATCTCCGCCAGTACGCTCATAACGGACATCTTCGGCTACGCCAACGCCACCGCCGGAGACAAGATCACCGTATCCGGCACGCAGCACGACGGTTCTTCGGTTTCGGCCGATCTGGCCATCGACGGCACCACAACCGTCCAGGATCTCCTGACCAAGATTCAGGACACCTTCGGGAACGTCACGGCTTCGATCACCTCCGACGGCAAGCTCCAGGTAATCGACAACGCCACCGGGAGCAGCGCTCTTTCGGTAAACGTCCAGTCGACTGTAGCGGACGCGAACAGCTCCCTGAGCTTCGGTTCGTTCGGGACTGTCGGAACCGTCAGGAAAATGGTGATCCAGCAGGGCCAGGATGCCGCCTTCACCGTGGACGGCGTGGCGATGACCAGTTCGAGCAACACGGTCACCACCGCCATTCAGGGCGTTACCCTGAACCTGATGTCGGCGGACCCAAACACGACCGTAACGGTAAACGTCGACAGGGACGCGAAGGGAATCGAAGACAAGATCAATTCGATGCTCAAAGCGTATAACAGCGTCATTTCCTATATCAACACCCAGATGACGTACAACGCGGACAGCAAGACGACCGGCGGGGTCCTTTTCGGCGACAACACTCTGAAATCGATCAAGCAGCAGCTCCAAGGCGCCATGATGAGCAAGATCGGGACAGGCGCGATCAAGTATCTTTCGGACATCGGCATTTCGGTTGACAGGGATTACACACTCAGCCTCGACTCCGAAAAATTCGAAGATGTCCTGAACACCAACTTTACCGACGTCGTAAATTTGTTCAGCAACTCGGGAACGAGCAGCAACGGTCTGTTCACATACCAGTACAGCGGAAAGGACACCCTGTCGGGGACCTACAACGTCTCCGTCACCTCGCTCGGCTCGGGCGTCATCACGGGAACCATCGACGGTGTCGATATCTCCGGCACCGGCACCCTGCTCTCGCTCAGCAACTCCACGAGTAACGCGAACGGGCTCGGCATCAGTTATACGGGGACCGCATCGACCTCCTCGGCAACTTTTACCTTCACCCGCGGTATCGCGAGCCTGCTTGACAACGTGCTCAACACCCTCACCGATTCGGTCGACGGCACAGTGACTCTTACGGAAAAGACCATGCAGGACCAGATCGACAGGCTGACCGACAAGCTCTCGGACATGCAGACCCAGATAGACGCGAAACTGGCCACTCTCAAGACGCAATTCCAGGCAATGGATACCGCGGTGGCGAATATGAACTCCACGATGAGCTACTTGACCAGCCAGCTTTCAAAGTTATAAGGCGGGCGCGATAAGCGACCGAAAATTGAATTTAAACACGGCTTTTGATCCATCTCCAAACAGCCTTATTCTTCAGGAGAAAAAGACATGGCATTTAATCACGCGCTGGACACCTATCAAAAGACCTCGATAGAAACCGCCGATCCGCTTCAGCTTGTAATCCTCTGCTACGATGCGGCGATTCGGGACCTCAACGAGGCAAAGGTCCTGCATGAGAAAAAAGATATGACCGAAGCCTACAGGAAGATCAGGCACGCCCAGGACATCATCACCGAGCTCCTGGTTGGCCTGGACCACGAACGCGGCGGGGATATCGCCCGCAACCTGAACAGGCTCTATAACTTCATCCTTCGGCAGCTCATCGGGATAAACAGCAGGGAGGATACCCAGATCTACGGGCGCCTCGTCAGGATTCTCTCGGAACTGAAAGAAGCCTGGGAGACAATCAAGGCGACCGAACCCGGCCTTGCTTCCAGCAAGCCGCAGACAGTGTCCCGGATCTGGCACGCATCCGTATGACACGTTCTCCCCTCTCATGAACTGGAAAGCATAATGTCACTCGATCCTACGAAGACTCCGACAGAACAGGCTGCCTGCATACTGGGCCAGATGCTGAAATACACCAGGCAAATGGCTGCGTTCGAGACCCGGCCCGACGTCGACATCCGGGTTCTTTCGGAAGCGCGCGACAGGCGGCTCGCCGATCTGAAGACCGTTCTGCCCGTGGTTCTCGACGGCCCCGATCAGCCCGGCAGGGCCCAGGTGGTGGAATTGGTGAAGGCCCTCCACGAAGAGACCGGCGCCTGCTCCGCCCGGATGGAGAGAAAGCGGGATGAAGTCGGGGGCTCGATGCACCACCTCACCAGGACCAGGACCGCCTTTCGCGCATACAAGTAATATCCCCGCATGGATTCACATATGGAAGCCCGCATCCGGAGCCGCACCCGGTGCAGGGCTTTCGTTTTTGGAGACCCGGCGGCGCATGCACGTCAACTTAATACTTCGTGCTGATATCCGTTGCCCTATGGATCAAAGCAAATCAACCGCAGAGGCGCCGAGAACGCGGAGGATAAAACGAAAAGTATGGATTTAGCGGTTCACAAAGGCAGCTCCATTTACCTTACTCTGCGGCCTCTGCCTTCCGCTGTGCAGACACTGAGTCCGCAGAGCTGCAGGGAGCACGCAGAGCGTTCATATCTAATTTTGGACAGCCTCATGTGTGCTTCTCGGCGTCCTCTGCGTCTCTGCGGTGGAAGTTTTTTATCTTACCCAACCAATTCTCAAAGTTGCTAAGTTGACGGCTATGAGCCGGGCCGGGAGCACACCGTGAAAGAATCCTGATCCCTGAACCCCTTGCCTGCGAATGCCGTCCCCGCTTCCTTACCGCTGTCCATTAATGAGCATCATCATAATGCTATCTTCCTGTAGACTTTTGCCCCTTTCAGAGCATCTCAACGTAAAGTTTAGCTTTACTTTTTTCGGTTTGTGGGCGACAAGATTTCAAAAGTCATCTGTTTGAAAAGAGGAAGGTTTTATGGTCATCTTCAATAAACCCTTTCCCGTCGAAACAAGCATGTCGGAAGGACAGCAGGGGGGGAGATCCCGTTCGCCGTCCGGCACATCGGGGAACATTCCCCGGTTCAGAGGGATGCTCATCTGCCGGCGCTGCGAACTGTGCGGCACACGGATCAGCTTCAAAGCCGAAGCAGATGAAAAAGTCATCCTTAAGTGCCCAGCCTGCCAAAGAGAATACATCTTCCGCGAAAATCGCGAAAATATCGAATAGAAGTCAAACCGTCCGGCAGTTTTTTCCTCCCGAATGCACCCCGCATTCCATCAACTCTTTGCCGCCATTTTACGTGCCACCCTGGCCGTTTTCCGATTTGACAACCCCCCGGGTTTGCTTATAATGACCACCTGGTCACTTTTATCGGGAAAACGGCATGGCTCCAAGCGACACCTTCAACAAGCTGGACGAATCCAAGAAGGACAAGATCCTCGACGCCGCCGTGGATGAGTTTTCAAACCACGGGTTCCGCCAGGCGAGCCTCAACCGCCTGAAAGAGCGGATCGGCATCGCGAAGGGCTCCCTCTTCCAGTACTTCGGGAGCAAGGAAGGCCTCTTTCACGTCATCTTCGACTATGCGGTCGAACTGGTCAGGCAGGTCCTGCGGCAGGTGAAGCGGGACACCTCCGGGGCGGATTTTTTCGAGCGGATAAAACAGAGCACGCTGGCCGGAATCGGCTTTATAAAACGGCACCCGCGCATTTACCGCATCTACCTGAAGATGATTTTCCAGGAGGATTTCCCGCTCAGGGCCGAGTTCCTCCAGCAGGTACACCTGTTTTCGGCCGAATATCTCCGCCCCATCGTGGAAGCGGGAATCGCCAACAAAGAACTGAGGGCGGACCTCGACCCCGATATGGCCGTCTTCATGCTCGATGCCTTGATGGACCGTTTTCTCCAGGCATATTGCGTGCCGTTCCTGGACGCGGGAGCGCACATCTACCAGGCGCCCGATGCCGAACTGGAGAAGAAAGTAGATGCCTTCGTGAAGACGCTCCGGCTGGGGATGGGCAACCAGGGGAGCCAAGCCGGCGCCATAGCCGACGATGCCCGACAGCAACCGGCTTAATGGTTTTTTTGTGGGAGCGGCTTCCAGCCGCGAAGACTGTTGAAAAAGCCCCCAATCCGTCACCCCGACGAAAGTCGGGGTCCAGAAGTGCTTGAAAACACTGGATTCCGGCTTTCGCCGGAATGACGATCACGATGATTAGAGAGTTTGTCATCAATATGCGAGGCTGCAAACCTCTCCCGCACACTTACATAAATCGTCCCCCCATGGGCGGACTTTGAGGCTTCAGGATGTTTGAAACAGAGTACTACAGTAACCTGGGTCTGGGGAGCATCCGCGAGAAGATAGCGGAAGGGGAAAGGCTCGACCTCGAAGACGGGGAGCGCCTCTTCGCCTGCCGCGATCTGAACGCCCTCGGTTCCCTGGCCCACCACGTCAGGACAAAGCTCCACGGAAACGCCGCCTTCTACGTCGTCAACCGGCAGATCAACTATTCCAATATCTGCGTGAACGGGTGCCGATTCTGCGCGTTCAGCAAAAAGAAGGGCGACCCGCTGGGCTTCGAGCTTTCCGAAGCGGAAATCCTCGCAAAGATCGAGGCCATGGGAAACGGACTCACCGAAGTCCATATCGTCGGCGGCTGCCACCCCGATCTTTCACTATCCTTTTTCGAAAACCTGCTCCGCAAAATCCAAAACCTGCAGCCGGACAGTTTCATAAAAGCATTTACCGCCGTGGAGATAGCCCATTTTGCGAAAAAGGAAGGCATTTCCGTGAGGGAAGTACTGCTCCGGCTCAAAGCCGTCGGCCTGAGGATGCTGCCGGGCGGCGGCGCGGAAGTCTTCAGCGGGCGCATACGCGAGCAGCTCTGCCCGGAAAAATTGGACGGGACGGGCTGGCTCGAAGTGGCCCGACAGGCGCACGAACTCGGCATCAAGACCAATGCAACCATGCTCTACGGCCATATCGAAACGGAGCGGGAACGGCTCGAGCACATGGCGGCCCTCCGCGAACTCCAGGACAGGACGGGCGGTTTCGTCTGCTTCATCCCCCTCTCCTTTCAGCCGGCAAACAACGAATTGAGCCACCTGCCCGGCGCCACCGGGATCGACGACCTCAAGACCATAGCCGTGAGCCGGCTGATGCTGGACAACATCCCGCACGTCAAAGCCTACTGGGTCATGCTCTCCGTCAAGCTCGCCCAGGCGGCCCTCTACTATGGTGCCGACGATTTCGACGGCACGGTCGTCGAGGAAAAGATTGGGCACATGGCAGGCGCACAATCCGCGCAGGGCCTGACGCGCTCGGAGATCGAAAGAATCATCCGGGACGCCGGCTTTGAACCCGTCGAGCGGGACAGCCTGTTTCGCAGGATAACGCGCGAACCGTCAGGCAGGGCAGAATGATGACCGAAAACGGCAGACTCGATTTCGACCAGGCCCGGCACCTTTATCAAAACGCCGACTTCCACACGCTCGGGCGTATGGCGCACGCCATGCGCATGAAAAAACACCCCGAGCCGATAGTCAGCTATGTCGTCGACCGCAATATCAACTATTCCAACGTCTGCGTCTGCGGGTGTCGCTTCTGCGCATTCTTCCGGCCGCCCGGACACCCGGAATGCTATGTCCTGACTCAAAGCGAACTGGCCGCGAAAATCGAGGAGACCCTCAGCCTTGGCGGAACCCAGATCCTCATGCAGGGCGGCCATCACCCCGACCTGCCACTCTCTTTCTACGAGGATATGCTGAAATTCATCAAGTCGAATTTCCCCATCCACGTCCATGCGTTTTCTCCTCCGGAAATCGTCTATTTCGCCAGACTGGAGGGCATAGGAACGGCGGAGGTGATTTCCCGGCTGAGGGCCGCCGGCCTCGATTCCATCCCCGGCGGCGGGGCCGAGATCCTCGTCGATTCCGTCAGGAAGCGGGTGTCTCCCCGCAAGTGCTCTGCCGGCGAATGGCTGGGGGTCATGGAAAAAGCGCACCGCCAGGGGCTTCGCACCACGGCGACGATGATGTTCGGCCATGAAGAAGAACCCCGGGACAGGCTGGAGCACCTGTTCGCCCTGCGCGACCTCCAGGACAGGACCGGCGGGTTCACCGCCTTCATCCCCTGGGCCTTTCAGCCGACGAATACCGCCATCGACAGGGAACCCGAAACGGCCGTGGCCTACCTGCGGCTGCTCGCAGTCTCGCGGCTCGTCCTCGATAATTTCGACAATATCCAGGCCTCCTGGGTGACCATGGGACCGAAAATAGCCCAGGCGGCACTCTTTTTCGGTGCCAATGACTTCGGGTCCACCATGATCGAGGAAAACGTCGTTGCGGCCGCCGGCGTGTGCTTCCGGCTCTCCATCGACGAGATAAGAAGATGCATCCAAACCGCGGGCTTCCAGCCGCGGCAACGGACCATGGCATACGAATGGGTGGAATGACGCCGCCCCGCCGTCGAGGCCAGTGATGAACGAATCGCCCGCGAAAACTCCGAGTCCGATCCTGCACAGAGCGGCATGGATCGTGCCCGTCACTTCCCCGCCCATTCCGGACGGGGCTGTTCTCGTCCAGGGCGGACGCATCCTCGCAACGGGCCCTTTCAATCAGATCCGCAACGAATGCCCCGCGGGAACCCGGCTCGAGGACCACGGCGATGCCGCTGTCATCCCCGCCCTGGTCAATGCGCATACCCATCTCGAATTGTCTGCCTTCAAAGGGGCGATAGCTTTTCCCCGGGAAGGTTTTCCCGACTGGCTCGGCGCATTTCTCTCCCTGCGCTCGGACACGCCGCCGGAGGCCATAGCCGAAGGCCTTCGCCTGGGCGATCGAGAACTACCGGACTGCGGAACGGCGCTCTGCGGCGATATCACCAACACGGTCCCGGCAGCCGGCGCCTCGGAATCGGCCCTGCCGGAAAAACAGGTGTTTTTCGAACTCCTGGGCTTCCACTGCAAATCGATAGCCGAGGCCGTTCCGGCCGGCCTTGAATCGCTTGCCGATTCCCCGCGCCTTGCCATGGTCCCGCATTCTGTCTATTCCGTCTCTCCCGAAGTGATACGGGAGGCAAAAGCAGGGACACGCGCCCGCGGCCTGCCGTTCAGCATTCACACGGCCGAGCACCGGGAAGAAATGGAATTTTTGGAAAAAGGAACCGGCTTCTGCCGTGACCTGCTCGAAAAGCTCGGGCGCTGGAATCCCGGCTGGACCGCTCCCGGCACGACACCCGTCCGGTATCTGGACGCACTTGGAGTCCTGGACCGAAACACCATCCTCGTGCACGCGGTTCACATGACGGAACCCGACTGGGAAACGGCGGCAAAACGGGGCTGCACCATCTGCTTCTGCCCGAGAAGCAACCGGAACCTGAACGCAGGCAGGCCGGACCTCGAAAAGGCCCTCTCCCTCGGTATCCCGGCCGCGCTCGGAACGGACAGCCTCGCCAGCAACACCGATCTCGACCTCTTCCGGGAAGCGGCATTCGTGATGGAAAACTACCCCGCAATCCGTCCCGAATCGATCCTGGAGATGATCACGCGCAACCCCGCCGGGGCGCTCGGACGCACCGCAGATTTCGGAAGCATCGACCCGGGCGGGAAAGCCGCGCTCCTTGCAGTCCGCGTCGAACCCGGGCTGAAGACATCCGGACTTGTTGCAGCTCTTCTTCATTTCGGCTCAAAAGGAAACTGGAAATGGGTGAATCCGGCACAAAACTGAACCTGGGAAGAATCGGTTTTCTCAACGTGCTCCCGATCTACTATCCGCTCGAAAACGGTATCGTGTCCCACCCGTTCGAAATCGTCGCAGGGGTTCCGTCCTGCCTGAACGGACTCGTCGCAAAGGGAGAGCTGGATATCAGCCCCGTATCGTCCATCGAATACGCAAGGCGGGCCGGCCGGTACTATATCGTGCCGGACCTCTCCATCAGCTCCTTCGGCGAGGTGCGAAGCGTACTCCTGCTCAGCAGGTACCCGGTCGAGCAGCTCTCCGGCAAGAAAATCCTGGTAAGCACCCATTCCCATACCTCCATCGGGCTTCTCAAAATTCTGTGTAAACTGCGCTACGGCATAGACCCCGTCTTCGAATCGGGAACCTTCTCCGACCGCACCGAACAGGACGGCGAACCCGACGCATGCCTCACCATCGGGGACGAGGCGCTGCGCCTCAACCGCGTCCATATCTATCCCCACGTCCTCGACATGGGCCAGGCCTGGTACGACTGGACCGGCCTCCCCTTCGTCTTCGCCGTCTGGGTCGTGCGTAAAAAAGCGGTGGCGCAGAAAAACGGCGAAATCGATGCCGCCATCGAAGCCCTCATCGCTTCCAAAAGATGGGGGTGCTCGAACATGGAATACATATGCGAACACGCCGCCCGGTCCGGCGTGCTCGAAATCGACGCCCTGCGTGAATACTACCGGTGCCTGCAATACGATCTGAACGAAAACGAAAGAAAAGGCCTGGAACTGTTCTATTCCTATCTCCACCGGATCGGGGAACTGGCCCGGGCCCCGCGGCTCGAAGTGTATACCTCCTCACTGGCCTCCGTGGCGTGAGGATCTGACGCAAGTGAGCGTTTGAAAGCATAAAAGAGCGGGGGAGTCGTCTCCCCCGCGCCCCCCGGCATATTCGGCCGGACGCGCATTGCCGTCAACTTAACAGGAACAAGCCGCGAAGAAGTACCGAATAATTTCAGTACTTGTGGGAGCGGCTTGCAGCCGCGATCATGCGGAGCACATTGAATTAGGATAGCCATAAGTTTTTCTTTTCCCTCGCGAAGCCGCGAAGACGCGAAGAAAAGCCTGGGGAAAATGAGTTCAGTCTGCCTGAAAAGTTTCTAAAGGATCGGGGCTGGAAGCCTTTCCCACAGCAGTTCAGACCTCGCGGCGGTTACGTAATGCTAAAGTTGACGCGCATGCGCGACGCGTGGGGGTGTGGAGGTGACGCCGGCGGCGTTATCCCCACGCTTTTGATTTGTTCGTAGAAAGGGGCGAATATGAGCGGAAAGGCTTTGCGGCTGAAGAGGATCGTGTCGCCGGTCGATGGGCGCGCCGTGATATTTCCCCTGGACCACGGCGTGAGCTGGGGGCCGCTGCCCGGCCTGGAGCGCATAGCAGGCGTTATCGACACGGGGGTGAAGGCCGGGGCGGACGCGATTGTCCTGCACAAGGGAATGCTGCGGTGCCTGGAGCCGGCGCGGGGTGCTCTGCCGGGGATTATCATGCATCTTTCGGCCAGCACCAGCATGGGGCCGGCTTTTTATCACAAGATACTTGCGGGGAGTGTGGAAGAGGCGGTCAGGCGCGGTGCGGATGCGGTTTCCGTCCAGGTGACCCTGGGCGATACCCGCGAGCCCGAAATGCTGCGCGACCTGGGGCGCGTCGGGCGGTCCTGCGAGGAATGGCAGATACCGCTGCTTGTCATGGCGTATGCGGGTGGCGACCGGATGCAGGCGTCCGCCACGGGCGCGGATATCGCGCATGCCGCGCGCGTTGCGGCCGAACTGGGCGCGGACGTAATCAAGATTCCATTTCCCGGCGACTACGACCAGTTGGCGGGAATCGTTTCCGGGCTGCCGGTGCCGGTGGTGATCGCGGGAGGAAGTCCCTCGGGGGGAATCGACTGCTTCCTCGAACGCATCGAGATGAGCGTCAAGGCGGGTGCGGCAGGAGTTGCGGCCGGGCGGGGAATCTTTCAGCATGAAGACACGGGAGCGATTTTGCGTGCCGTCTGCGATATAATTCACCGAGGGGTTTCGGCCGGAAAAATTATGGAAGACATGCAGGCGAAAGCGAAGACGTGGACAAAGCGAACCTGATAATCGCAATAACAGGGGCAAGCGGCGCGCCGTATGCCGGGATGCTGCTCCACTCCATCCCCCGCGACCGGTACGATGTCCACCTCGTCGCCTCCGAAGCGGGAAAGCTCGTCTACCGGCTCGAGACGGACCGGGACCTGGAAGAGGACATTCCGGCCGGAGTTCGTCTTTACGACGAAAAGGATTTTGCCGCACCCTTCGCCAGCGGGTCCTTCCCCTGCGCCGGGATGGTGGTCGTCCCGTGCACGATGGGCACCCTGGGCGCAATCGCCGGCGGACTTTCCCACAATCTCATCCACCGCGCCGCCGACGTCTGCCTCAAAGAACGTCGCCCCCTCATCCTGGTCGTCCGGGAAACACCTCTCAACCGCATCCATCTTTCCAATATGCTCCGGGCTTCGGAAGCCGGCGCCGTGATCCTTCCCGCCATGCCCGGCTTCTACCACAAGCCGCAATCCGTTCACGATATCGTCGGTTTCGTCGTCGCCCGCATCCTCGACCAACTGCGCATCCCCCACAACATCGTCCCGCCCTGGGAAGGGCCGAAGTCGATGCTGGTGTGAAGCAAAACCCCAAAAAACGCGGGGATAACGCCGCCGGCGTCACCCCCACACCCCCATCGTCACGCTTACAGCGTGACTCACTATGGCTCTGCGGCGGCGCACCGCGCATGCGCGGAGCATTCGCCGCAGTTCCGAGCGCCCGGCCGCGGATTTTTGCCACCAGGCAGAATGGAGTGATGCGGCCGGACCGTACCAGCTGGAAAACGGCCTCTTATAAAGTGAGCAGACCTGCCGGATCGGGGCGGACGCCGGAAAAGGGCAGAAAGTCGGGAACGGTCAAGGACATCGACCGGACAAGGGTGATAGATTACGATATTTACGTAATCAGTAATTATGTTCTTATGAATCCCTTGAACATCGAGCGGAGGCGCCGATTATGCCCCTCGTCAAAGTCATTCGCAACGGCCGGATCACCCTTCCCAAAGACATCAGGGAATCGTTGGGTGTCAAGGAGGGTGATCTCCTGGAATTGGAGCTGCGGGATTCGGAGATGACCATCAAACCTAAAACAACCATAGATAAGGACTTGGCGGGTGATAAGTTTTTCCGGATGGTTAATAAGATTTGGTCCAGCGTGAAGGATGTCGATCCCGAAGAACTGGAGGCGACCATCGCCGAGGCAGTGCAGGCTGCCAGGAAGGCGACACATAAAAAACTAAAACCCCGAAAAATCAATGATACGCGTCGTACTCGATGCAAACGTCTTTGTGAGCGCTACCCTGACGTCCAGCGGGAATCCCTCTGACATATTCAGGGTAGGGAACATAAATTTGCTCATCTCTCCGGCTATCCTGGCTGAAGTGAAAACCACCTGACTTCTACCCAAAACTCGTGAAGTTGCACGGACGTTCAATACGTTGGATTAACGGATTTCTCCGGGAATTGTCGGCAATCGCCGAAATCACTCCCGGGAACCTGCTGGTCGATGCCATCAAGGACGATCTCTCTGACAATATCTATCTAGCCTGCGCGGTGGAAGGAAAAGCGCATTTCATTGTGTCCGGGGATAAGCACCTCAGACAGATCGGGAGTGTTCGCGATATTCCAATTCTTGAGCCTGTTCGCCTCGTAGATTTGATTTCCTATGGATAACCGTCTGGAGTTCTGAACCTCCACGCTCTTGTACTTTAAACTTGGCGAAGGGAGTCGCCCCCCAACCTGCTGATTCCAAAGCAGCGCAGGGCCATTTTCCAAGTGCCTATATTTCCTATAAATTGGCCATCAGAGCCATTTTAGCCTTGGAATCCAGTGGAAGATAGTACCCGATTTTCTATCCATTGGAACCCTTTTCTTTAGCGATATTTTAGCCAGCTAAACCCAATCCTGAAGCCAGTTTGTAGCTATTCCTCAAAGAAGATCTTGCCCCTGCCATTCCGTCATTCTATAAAGGGTAGTCCCTTCCCTTGCAAATTTGCCTTGAGGAAAAATCATGGAAGAAGTTCCGAAAATGAAGGAATATCGTCGAAGAATGAGTATTCTTGAATCTCAACTGCGGGAAGTTGTGGATGGGATTCAGTGCTATGAACAGAAGGTGAAAAGGCTCCGGGATGATTCCTACGATTACGGTACTGAGGAAGACGACGAAACCCTGGAAGAATTCGAGGAAGCGGAATACCAGGTTACTGCCGATCTGAACATAGCGGAAAATACGCTCTACCGGCTTCGCCGGGAGAAAGAAGAACTTCTCGAACAAATTGCTTCATTGAGGCCTTACTGATTATCGGGAGCTATGATGAGTCGCGAAAAAGACCTGATTGAGCGCCGGCGGGAAATCAGCATTTTGGAAGCTCAAATTTTAGAGGTTAAACAGCACATCGATTACCTGGAAAAAAGTTTGGCCGAAAGCCAGGAAATGCTGGACCGATACCATTTTGGCGAAGGTGATGAGGATATGGTCGCGGCGATAAAAGGCTCTATATCCCAGACTCAGAATAGATTGGATGACGCCTATATCGAGTATAACAACCTGACGGATCGTCTCGCAGTACTAAAGCGGCCTTTCTTTAGGGACTAGCGACAATATCCGATTACCTTGGAGTGTATGGCAATAAAAAAATCAAAAGATGAACTAAGAAGTAAGTTGCCAAACCAAGACCCAAGTATTTCCACCAAAACTGCCGGTCCAACCATGCTAGGGCGACGACGTAAAATATGGTAACTGAGTAATGTAACTGGGGAAGAAAGTAGTCAATGATGGCCATTAAAGGGGACTTCCAATGGTCAAGCTAATCAAGGGCTTTAAATCTGAATTCAGAAGAGGCTTATCGAAAGCGGCTGCTGGTTATCTTTCCGCTGGTTTGGATCTTTTCCATACTGGCGTTTACCAGCCGGCACTTGGTAACCTCGCAATCTCCGCAGAATTGATGCTCAAATGTTTCATCGTGAGCAAAGACTTCTCTCTAGTATTTAAATCTCTGCCCCTTGAGCTTCGTGCCGGACTGGCCTCCAAATCGTCTTCGATTAACTGGAGGCACCATTACTACGACCTGAAGGACTCCGTTACAAAGACCATTGAATTGCAGGAATGTATATCGTGCTTCAATGTGTTTTTCAGGAATCATAATTTAGGATCTTACTTCAAAGATTTGACTGCCATTCGGAACATGGCGGTTCACTCCTTCGTACCGGAATATTATCGGTATCATTCTGATAGAATTGCCTTTATGGCGCTTCGCATTTTGATGTTGGTAAATGAGGAAAGAAAATTAAGTAAATTAATAACATATACACCCAATAAGAAAGATGTAGACTTTATCTTTAAATACAACAAGGATATGTCCGATTCGGTCCATGCTAAAATAGAGACAGCAAAAAGAGAGGCAAAGAAACCGATAAGAGCTTTGAATATCGCAGTCGATACTTGGGATAAATGCGTAAATAAATGCCCAGTTTGCAAGTGCGATGCAGTTTTTGATGGAGAAACCGTTTTGGATTCTTACGAAGATCTGGATCTGGTCCCAGAACAGTGGTTAGTTTTTCATGCCGAGTCAATGAAGTGCTGCTTCTGTAAGCTTGAACTTGATAATGAGGAGATGCAAATAGCTGGAGTTAAGACATCTTTCTTAAGAGAAGGGCTTGAAAATTACATGGAGATGAAGGGCTATATCAAAAACAGAGCTATGGATTATCCACAGCCAGAAATTTAAAGTTATTGCAACAACTTAGTATTCTTGATATATGAATATCCTTTTAAAACATCCCCGGCAGTTCTCCAGTTTTCCACAGTTAACAAAGTCCCGTCGAAATTCATCGTAAGTACCGCGCTTCTTTATGGCCTGCTATCGCTGGCCAAAACCAGCTTATAGCGACCCGCCTATCTCCTTTTGACCGCAGTAAAGGCGGCGCTCAAAAAGGAGAAGGCGAAACCAATAAATAAATAGGCTGCGGCCTCAAGTTTATGATCAAAATTAACCTCGACCTCTCCGGAGGAACGGGGGCCTGGAGTAAACCATATAAAGACGCCGGATATGCTAAAGATTGATCACCCTGCCTGAGCATGACGTGAGAGATTATGTGCACCACCGGAAAACGCCTACGCAGTTCTGGCAGCCCCGCCTTGCACTGTCTTTTCAAAAGTGGCCTGGAACATAAAAAAAAACGATCAACGATTCAAAGAAGGGATGAAGATCGCTAGAGCATGCTTGAATATCATCTGGTCGATTCAGGAGACAGGAGCCCCGCTTAGATTCTGGGCTTTAGAGAATCCTTAAGGATACCTCTATAATTTTCTCGCTAAACCCGTTTTCTGGTTTCAGCCTTGGCAATTCGGTGGTACCCGGATTTCTGGCAACGATGCGGACGGCGATCTGGGGCTACTTCAACATTCCATCTAAAACAATCCGGAAGAGAACAATACCATTCATCTCGCACATGAAAGCTGCCGGCCTCCTGAACGGCGGTTATCAGATAAACACCGGAGCAAAAGGTCGCCCCACTCTCCAGCAGGTCAAGGACGAGTTGAAGAGCCTAGGCGTGGAGTTCGACGAAACGGAGCCTTTAAGGACCTGATGGCGAAGCAGAAGCCTGGGCGGCTTCATAGCGCTTCACCAGAGGCCAAATTTGGCCCATAAAGCGATTTCAGAGCCCCGTTGGTGGTTTACTACCTTTGGGGCTTGATTTTTAAAGGAAACTGCCCTTAACTGTATTGGATAGAAAAACAAGCAATCCAAAATAAAAGGGGGGAGACAATGGCATTACCGAAGAAATGGTTTTGCGATTTTTGTGGGGAAGCAATTAAGAAAGTCGAAGATGGTTGGGTTGAGTGGATTGAAATACTGCATGAGGACGGATCGGTTACCGGTCGGGATTTACGGTTAGTTCATCATCGGCCCGCCAGCCCCTTGAAGGACAGCCCTCACGCTTGCCAGTTTAACGGGAAGGCAGAATACAAGAAAGATAAAGGTTCGGTTTCAGATTTAGGGCTCGAAAGCTTTATCGGTCCGGATGGGCTTATGTACCTGCTCTCCTTTTTGATCAGGGGGCATTTGCCAAAAGAAGATGTAATCAGGATGATTTTGCGGCTCCACATTCCCGGTTATGAGCTGGCTCGGAGACATTTTGACCGGGCAGTTAGAAGCGGGCTTATCGAGCAGGACAATTATCCTGGGTTCTTCACTCAGGAACAAATCGCCGAAGTACTGGCCCAAAAATGGCCGGATGATCCGGAAAAGATGAAAACGGCGGCACCGAAGCTGAACCTGAAAAAGGGATTTTCCAAACGAGGGCTGAAACAGTTGCTCTCGTCAGTCGATGATACCGAAGGTCATCATATTATGTGGGTTGATTATGCCGGAAATGTGTATTTAACACTACTTCCGGAAGAATTGACTCCTGCGGGCTGGGAAGAGCAAATGGGTGACAAGGTAAAATTCCGATATGAGACATTTAACCGGGGTAATGGTTACGTCGGCTATGATGCGGCAAAAAACGAGGAGCATATTCAAGATCTATACGACGAATTGATCAACGATTGGAAGAAGAACCGGACGGGGTATATCGATTATCAGGAATAAGGAGCAAAACATGGAAGATCACAGAATCAAAATTGGTGAGATATTCAATCTAATAGAAAATAGAAACAGCAAAAAGGCCAATGAAGCGGTTAATGAATTTGAGGCCGAAGCTTTCAAATATTTGCAGAGAGGTGAAACGGTTGTGGTTATTACAAGGGATGATTTTGAAATACCCCTCAAGGAAAGAGCGGATTTGGATAGCGTATTAAGTTTTCTGCGATTTTGCATTCACATTTATATTCCTGCTTTTGATAAGTAATTTATAGGAAGGTGTAACTATGGCTAGTGCGGGAAGATGCCCAAAGTGCGAAAGAACAGTTGCTGAGTTAGTTCTTGATAAAGGTGAAGTGGCCGGAAGTTCTTATCTGGCAGTTACATTCCTTTGCCCTCATTGCAGAACTATCTTGGGAGCTGGTTTCGATTTGGAAGGGATAAAAGAAGATATTATTAAATACATAAGATATGGAGATAACTACAGTGAACAAACTAGCGGTTGAAAGACAGACGATTGATACCATGTTGCGTTCAAGATGAAACTTGTGTAAGATGTAGCCCTCTCTCACAAAAAAAGGAGGGCGTGCTTATGACAAAGAAGATTGTTCTACCAGCCCAAGTTGTTCAGTCAGCACTCCAAGCGGCCGAGCAAACCAAGACAGCGGATGAGCTCCGGATGGCACAAACAGTAATTATCCCAACGCTCCTAAATGTTTCAGATAATCTCGTAGCTCAGATTATTGGCCGCTCTCGCATGACCGTTGTCAGGTTGCGAAAGGAATTCAAAAAGCGCTGCTCGGGACAACAACATCAGGATAGAAATTGGGGCGGTCGCCGATACGGCTATATGTCTGTGGAACAGGAACGCCAATTTCTTTCGCAGTTCTTTGATCAAGCTTCGCAAGGGGGCATTTTGGTTGTGAGCGACATTAAGCGGGCCTTTGAGGCCCTGGTGGGACGGAATGTCGCCAAAACTACCATTTATCGAATGTTGGAACGGCATGACTGGCGAAAAATCATGCCCCGACCAAAACATCCGAAAAGCGATCCCGAAGCCCAGGAGGGCTTTAAAAAAACTCCGAAAAATGGTGGTTAGATGCGCCGAAGAACTGGCCTGCGCAGGAGTGCGTCTCCGATTAATGTTTCAGGACGAGGGGTGTTTCGGCAGGATCAGCAACCCGCGACGCTGCTGGGCACCGCGGGGAACGCGGCCTGATGTGCCGGCACAAATAGTGCGCGAGTACACTTATGCGTATGCGGCGCTATCTCCCCACGACGGCGTCATGGATTCCTTGATCTTGCCGCAGGTAAATGAAGAGGCCATGTCTATTTTCTTGCGAGAGGTAAGTGTTCGGCATGCCGATGAGTTCATTCTCATGGTCATGGATGGAGCCGGATGGCATAAAGCCAGGGCGCTTGAAGTCCCAGGCAACATGGCCCTGTTCTTCCTGCCGCCTTATAGCCCGCAACTCAATCCAGTCGAGCACATCTGGGATAGCATCCGGGAAAATGATTTCAGGAACGAAGTGTTCAACAGTCTCGAAGGTGTAGAGAACCAATTACTTCGGGCTCTGTCGGGCCTTGAGGGAAACCCCGAATCAGTGGCGAGCATGACAGGCTTCCCGTGGATTGTCGGCATCAACTAGAACGCTACTTAGTATGAAAGCCTATTGAAAGAGTTGGAAGAAAAAGGTTCCGCAAGCATTATACAAATAGATCTTTTAGAAAGAAGGATAAACTAGTTCCAAAAGAGATCGGACAAAAATAGTGATTTTACCATACTTGTTAATGAATGGCATGCTGATATGATAGGAATACTTAAAAATATAAAGTATTAGCCTTAATAGGCTAAATATCGCTGAGTTGTCCTGGACAAAACTTGATTTGACACTGGGCCAGGATATCCCCTGTGATTGTCAATGACAGTGACATTTCAAAATTCTCGCTCAGGTTCTTTTCCACGTAGCGCTTTTTTGCCTTCGACGAAGGTTGCCATCGGCGTTCTAGCCTGGCAGCGTTTTCCCTGATGAGTTCCCTCGTTATTGTACCTGTCCATGAAGAGATCAAGATCTTCCTGTAGCATCTCAATATCCGAGTAAATCTTCTTGCAGAAAGTGATCCGGTAGAACTCGTTTAGCACTGTTTGATGGAACCGCTCACATATATCATTGGTCTGCGGACTTTTACTTTGGTTCGTGTGCTAGATATCGTTTAGCTGCAAAAAGAGATGGTAGGGGTGCCGATCCGGGGCGCCGGAGTATTCGGTTCCCCTGTCCGTGAGGACCCTCCTGATTAAGAGTCAGCTGGTCCAGAAGGTTTAACGCCGGCAGGTTTTACGGCCTGCTCCCCTGAGCCTTTTGACGGATACAAATTCCCTTCAGGGTCTAACAATCAGAGAACCTCGCTAACTCCATTTTTCGGCAATTCATGGATTCTGAGTGAATTTGACCCTGATTGTTCTACCTGCCCTGTAATGTTTCTGGTATCTCTCCTCCTCCAAAAGTGGAAGAACATAACTCAGATATTGAGGCAATTTGTTCCTGCTCAACAGATATTCGCCTAATGAAGCGTAGCGGGGTGAAAAAATGGCCAGCCCGGATCCTCATACCATGACACTTGCGTATCAAATTTAAATTGTAGTATAAATTCATCGCCAAGTACGGGGTCTGGAGATTTCATCCAGGTCAACCCAATGCAGCGCGACCGGGTAGGTGCGACCTCAAAGCGAGTCGGCAGCCGGCAGTGTTGTGCTGTTGCTCTTCGTCGAAAACAAAACAGATCATAAACACAAGGTTCTTGATTTTAATCCAGGTAGGGGCGATTCGATGCGTGTGAGACTCAATTTTATAGCTATTTGTTTGTATTTCTTGCCTGTATTCTTTTTTGCCGTGGGACCTGCACTAGCGGCTGTTGATGTCCCGGACAAGCTTAAAGAATTTCCGCTCTACAGCGGATCGAAAATCATCCAGGCAATGGATATGGATAATAATGCAATGCTGAGCGCGACTGTTAAGGCAAGCCCCGATTCCGTTTCAGACTTCTATAAAAATGGCATGAAAGGCAAGGGATGGAAGCTGGCAATGCAGATGGACCAGGACAATTCAAAGGTGCTGCATTTTCAGAAAGATAATATGATTTTTCAGGTAACGATCGAGGGCGAAGAGCAAGGTGATTTGACTACCTATAATCTTATGGTATCCTCAAAATAGCGAAATAGCCATCCAAAAAGGATTAGTTGATATCATTAGTTGACGTGGCAGACTTTTGCCCGGCCTCTTGTCATTCGGACCCGGATACAAGCAAGTATCCGGGCCACTAATCACTCGTGAACACTATCTGATTTTCTTCAGAGTTGCCTTAAAACAATTAGCATTGATAGATGCCTTCCGTCCCGCTATCGCAAGCTTCCAGGAATCGCTACTGTCTGAAGGGATTTTGGTTTCTGCCTTCGATCGACCCTCGCGCCAGGGCAATGGATTGATTGCAGAAAAGCGCAGGCTGCTGGAAGGCCAGGCGGTATACTTGTCGGACGGCAGGTCACGGATGACCGACAGCTCAGGGCGCGGGTGCCGGTTCATAGGCAGGAGGCTTTCTGCTCCCAATCGGTCTCTGCCACTGGCTCTCGCTAAAAAGTACTCTCAAGGGGAATTCTCGCTGTCGTAACCATATGTATGGAAGATATCGAGAATGGTCCTGGAGACATACTCCTCCTCCCGGTAAAGGAAAGCCTTGTTCAAGGCTTTGGTCACCTCCGCTATCCTGTTGTATGCCGAACTCACGCTACCGAGATAGTGGCGCATGTCTTCCATTATCAGAGCCATCCCGGCGGCCGTTTCTTTGGAATCCTCCCCGTTTGCGAGCCCGCCGATAAGCTTGTCGAGCAACGTCATCAGGTCCAGTACGCTTTCTTTTGAATTCAGCAGGAGCATGAGATGAGTGTTCAGGTAATGGCACATGCTTCCCGCCGCATTGCGCAAAACCCTGTTTCGCTGGTTTTCCATGGCCAGGGTAATGTTGTGCAGGATGCCCTCGTGATAGAGCAGGCGTCCGGACTCATCGACTTTGGCCCGCGCCGTCACGGCTACCTCGATTTCCTCGCCGGCTTTATTTTTCAGCCTGGTGTTCCTGCCTGTGACATGCCCCTTCCCATAAATCTCCGCAACAATGCCTTCCCGCTCCGAGACATCGACGTAGAAGTTTTCAATATTGCATGACAGCGCCTCTTCCTTCGAATCAAAACCCAGGAGTTCGAGCCCCGCATTGTTGATGTCCAGAAAGTTTCCCTCGGGAGTCAGCGTAAATGCCATATCCCCGGTTGATTGAAAGAAATCCCGGTATTTTGCTTCGCTCGCCCTGAGATCGTCACCGATTTTCTTCTCTTCGGTGATGTCTCTGATAACATGGTCGATCCTTCGTATTAGCCCTTTGTGTGAGAAAACTACATGCCCTTCGTCAAGTACCCACTTGACCTGTTTGTCATTGCTGAAAATCCTGTATTGCAGCTCATCGAATTCTGTTTCAGGCATATTGCGGTAAAACTCATTGACTTTGTCCACATCATCGGGATGAACGAAATCGAGAATGTGTATCTTTCCGCTGGTAAAATCCCTAAGGGGTATTCCATACAGGGCCTCGGCCGCAGGGTTGATCGAAGTGATGGAATGATCCGCAATGGACAGGGAAACCACAACTTCATGCATGGACAAGATGATGCTCTCCAGCCGATCCTTTACTTTTTGCAGATCGAGCCGGGTCTTGCGCCGCTCCGTGATGTCAGTCAGTGCCCCGAGTATCGAGCGGCTGCCCCCGCATTGCACGACGCTCACTTTCATCTCGATTACCGCTTCTCCATCCGCCCTCGGCATGAGCAGTTCGATCGTATCTGGTAGATTGTCGGAAAAGAGCCGATCTCTACAGTATTGCATCACCCTTTCACGATCACATGGCGAGATATGGCTGGAGAATTCCGAGTTGATGACCTGTTCGGATTTCTTCCGGGTTATGTCGAAAAAAGCCTGGTTCGCAAAGACTATGTTGCCCTCCCGGATGATCACGACCCCATCATTGATGTGTTTCACTATGCCCTGGTAGTCGATATCTCCCCGGCATACCTTGATCTCCTCGGCATTCGCATATTGGCTTCGTTTCATGGAATTCCTCTGGATTGCTCTCCCCGCGGCAGTCCGCAAGTCTATTGGAAGAATCTGTCCCCAGGTTATCCTGCCCGGGCCGGACTGGTTCGCTATCCGCTCTGCTTTCAGGGGACTTAGGTCGAATATAAGTATTCTTGCTTAAGAAATAATTTTACATGTTCGCTATGGATTATCCAATTGATCTTTTCCTGTAAATGCCGATCGGACTTTGTGGATATGGCCGTGGAAGCAGAAGACTGAAATCGGGAACTACCCATTTGCCCGGATGCCGGCTTCGCCGAGCTCTTCGACTATGGTGAAATAGAGTCGGCCCTTAATGTCTTTTTCAGCAAAGCATTTGATTATATTAATCAATTGAGATATTTTGATTCGCACAAATCTCGGCAATTCTGCAAAAGATGACGGTCAAATCATTATGACAAGGCGGCGTCGATCAGGCCGCAGCCTTCTCCGGACATCTTTGCGGGATGGAATCCATGCCTATTTTGGCGAACAGCTTCTGTTTGATCTGCTCATGGAACACCCGCCACTTTCGCTCCTGGTATTCCGAATCCTCTCCCCCGGACAGAAATCCTACGCCGATCCTGAACCCGCCCGCCGAGATCTTGCCGCCTCCGTAGTAGTTGCCCACGCTGTCCTTGCCGAAGACCTCCTTGATGAACTCATCCGGATCGAGAGTCAGTTTTGTCGTCCGAAGGGAGCCGATGATCGCCTCCTGCATATCCGGACCTGTCATGATACCGTACACAACCGCCGTATGGATGTTCTCCTCGGTCACCAGAAAATCAGCCGTCTGGGGAATCGCATCGCGGTCCTCGGCGCGAATATAGCCCACGCCGGCTATGGAAAAGCTCTCCACCGTAACCTTATCCTGGAGGGCTTTTTGAATGACCGTCAGGGTCTTCTTCGAGCGGGCCTGGTTCATAATCTGCTCCAGCAGGTCCGGGTCCCGGTAATTGCTCAGAAAAGCCGCTGCATGGAAATCCTCCGGGCGCGCCCTGATCAGGCCGTTGGTGTCGGTAAGAATGCCGTGTGTAAGGGCCGTGGCCACCATCACGTGTTCCTTGCGGGACTTGTCCAGCTGCACCATCCCGGACTCGAGGTACTCCGCATAGATGGTCGCCGTCGCGCCGAATGTTCGCCGGATATCGTAACAGGCCGGCTCCAGGCGATGCTGCTGCTCATGATGGTCCACTACAATCAGTGCGGGAACCCCTGCCTCCTCCAACCGGCTGACTATCTCCTCGGCGGTGGTCCCCTGGTTGTCCAAGTAAACCGCCCCCGAGTATTGCTTCCAGTCGATAGAGCTGTCGAAGCGGATGAGGTCGATGCCGAGCAGTTTGACCAGAGCGACATTTTGCTGGTGGCTGATTTTTCCCGCATAGACAATATCGCACCGGATATCGAATGCCGCGCTTATGATCTGGTGGGCCAGCGCCGAGGATATGCCGTCGGGGTCGGGAAAGTCCTGTAGCACGATGATATGCTTCTCGCCCCGATGGGATTCGAGAACATCCATGATCTTTGGCGGATTGGTATTATTATCCATATATGATCCCTGTAGAGGTTGTAAGTACAATATAGTACACATGATCCTGACAGGGTACGGGTGGGTGAGCAAATATATTGGCTGCCTGGTTTTACGGGGAACGGCTATAGGCGACCGCTATGACAAATTCCGCAGGGAAGACCCGCCGCTCGCCTGCAAGCGGGTTCTTCCCTGTTTTTTCCGGTTATTGCGGAATGTTGCCGTGCTTTTTGGGTGGAAGCGCCTGGCGCTTGCCACTGACTATTCTGAAGGATTCTATCAGGCGCGCTCTGGTTTCAGAAGGCATTATGACGCCGTCGATATACCCCCGCGAAGCCGCTATATAAGGATTACAGAGCAGGTTGCGGTAATTGTCGATCATCTCCTGCCTCTTTGCCGCGGGGTCTGCGCTTTCATTGATGTCCCGGCGAAAGATGATGTTTGCCGCGCCTTCAGCGCCCATCACGGCGATTTCGGACGTGGGCCAGGCATAATTGAAGTCGGACCGGAGGTCGCTGGAACACATTGCCATGTAAGAGCCGCCGTATGATTTCCTGATATTGAGGGTGATTTTCGGCACGGTTGCTTCCGAGTAGCTCCAGAGCAGCTTTGCTCCGTGCCGGATAATACCTCCCCACTCCTGCTGCCTGCCGGGCATATAGCCCGGGACATCCGCGATCGTGAGCAGTGGTATGTTGAAGCAATCGCATGTCCGGATGAATCGCGCTGCCTTATCCGATGCATCGGTATCGAGGCAGCCCGCAAGCACTTTGGGCTGATTGGCTATTATCCCGACAGGCTTTCCGTCGAGACGGGCGAATCCAACGAGCAGATTCTGCGCAAAATACCGGTGCACTTCGAGGAAATCGCCGTTGTCCACAATCGAGCCAATCACCTCTTTCATGTCGTATGCCCTCTTCGCGTCGTCCGGGATGACGGAGTCGAGTTCCGGACACGAACGCTTCGGATCATCGGTGGGCGCGATGCGGGGAGGGTCCTCCATGTTGTTGTCGGGAAAAAATGAAAGCAGCCGCTTGATCTGGTCCATGCAATCGGCATCGTTCTCGGCCGCGAACTGGGCCACCCCGCTCCTGGAGTTGTGGGCCATGGCTCCGCCAAGTTCTTCCTGGGTGACGACTTCACCCAGCACCGATCTGATGACGTCGGGGCCGGTAATGAACATCTGCCCCGTTCCCTTTACCATGAAAATGAAATCGGTCATCGCTGGAGAGTACACGGCGCCGCCGGCGCACGGTCCCATGATTGCCGAAATCTGCGGAACGACTCCCGATGCCATCGCATTGCCATAAAAAATATGTCCGTAGCCGGAGAGCGAATCGACACCTTCCTGAATCCTGGCGCCCCCCGAATCGCAAAAGCCCACGATCGGCTTACCGGAGCGAAGGGAGAGGTCCATGACCTTGCAGATTTTTTTGGCGTGCATTTCGCCAAGGCTGCCCGCGCGGGAGGTAAATTCCTGTGCATACGCAAAAACCTGCCGTCCGTTCACGTCCCCGAAACCGGTCACGACCCCTTCCGCGGGGATGTCTGCCTTGTCGAGTCCAAAAAGAGTTCCCCGATGTTGTACAAACATGTCTATTTCACGGAAGCTGCCGGGATCGAAAAAATAGTTCAATCGTTCCCGGGCCGTCATCTTCCCGCGCTCATGCTGTTTGGCTACAGCGCCCGCTCCCCCCATCTCCAGGATTTTGGCTTCCCTCTTCCGGAGATCGTCGAGTTTATCCGAAACTGCTCCCATACCCTTCGATCCTTCCTATTTATTGACAGTGAAGGGTGAAGCCGGCTTCACCCCAAAGCCCGCAGAGCGCCATGAGAATGTGAAAAAGATGCCGCCCACAGGATGCGATCCGCGGGAACGAGTCGAACCGGCTATCCTAGGCTCTTACCGGGGTATGTCAAGGGGACAGGACGACGGGAAGGCAAAAGTCAAAAGGGAAAAGCTATAAGAAGCATAGGGATGGTAGTTTTTCGGGGAATCTCGAGAAAAACGAGGGGATATAATGCCGGTGGGCGGAATGGAGCGTCAGGCAGGATCGGCGACCCGGGGGGCCCCCGCAATCATAACAGCCCGCTCTTCCAACTACAGTTTTCCGGCTGACTCCAGGGCCATCCGGATGGTGGGCATCGGCAAAAGCAATGAGAGCGGAGAATCCAAAAGCGGCAACGCGCCGTAGCTGGAATACCACTGTGCAACTCCGTCATCTTTGGCATCGATCAGCAGGGCGACTCCGCCCACTTCTTGAGAGGCGAGAAAACAGCGCCTGCCGGCTGACATAAGAAGCTGCCCTCCAAGCCCTCTGCCCTGCACAGGCTTATGCACAGCCAGACGACCGAGGCGAAAAACGGGCACATCATGCCTCCCCAATCCTCGCTTGACGACTTCGGGGGTTTTGGAGAATTCTACCGAGGCAGGACTTACGGAGTAGAATCCAAGCACCACTGAGGTGTCATCATCCCTGACCGCAACGAAAGTCTTGGCGCCTCCGCGGTTATGCGTTTGACGCGCGTGGCGGCGCAAGAAATCATTTAATGCAGCGTCACCACAATCGAATGCTTCCCGATTATGCCGCCTGGCAATCGGCTCTTCATGCCAAAGGGGAATTGTCATGGCATTGGAGGCAAAGCGTTCGCTGCCGCCAGCAGCTTCGAATTTGGACGGGGCGGTTTCTCCAGGGCATCGAGTACGCGCAGACTATCACGTTCTGACAGTGAAACCCTTTCAGCCTGAGCAACCACGGCCTTTGCCGCTTGTATGGCGTTTCGCAGCACAAAACTGGTGAGATCGGTGTGCTCGTAAGCTACGGCACGCATCAACAGGGCCTTATCTTCCGGGCGGATTCTCAGCGACATTCGGCTGTGATCTTCAATAGCTCTTCTTGGCAATTTATAATCTCCTCGCTATGGTACGTATTCAAAACGTACACCATTCCGCATGGGCTGTCAATGTGTGTACTTTCAAATATTTAGAAACTCCGGCATGCGATGTACCTGCCCAATTTGCAAAAATGGCTCCATCCGCCCATTCGGGTCCTGTCCTGGCCCAAAATTCACCAAGTCCCGGCCTACTCCCGGCGACACCAAAGCCGGCCGAAAAAGGAAACTGACGAGGTTGCCGCGCGCCCGCCGTATCGGTCCTTACGACCGTGCCCTCACGCCCGGGCGAACCGGATTGATTCCACGGAAAACGCTGGCTGCCGGGGGGCCCGGCACCGCGGGTGATGCTTGGGAGGTAGGGTGCCATTTGCTCCCAGTCGAGCATCAATGGCTCCCGCCACGGGCCGTTCTCAAGCGGAATTCTCGCTGTCGTAACCGTATGAATGGAATATATCGAGGATGGTCCTCGAGACATACTCCTCCTCCCGGTAAAGGAAAGCTTTATTCAGGGCTTTGGTCACCTCTGCTATCCTGTTGTATGCCGAACTCACGCAGCCGAGAAAGTGGTGCATATCCTCCATTGTGATAGCCATCCGGGCCGTCGTTTCCCTTGGATCCCCGCCGTTTGCGAGTTCGCCGATAAGTCTGTCGAGCGACGTCATCAGGTCGAGCACGCTTTCTTTTGAATTCAGCAGGTGCATGAGATGCGTGTTCAGGTAGTGGCACATGCTTCCGGCCGCATTGCGTAAAACCCTGTTTCGCTGGCTTTCCATGGCCTGGGTAATATTGTGCAGGATGCCCTCGTGGTAGAGCAGGCGTCCGGACTCGTCGACTTTGGCCCGCGCCGTTACGGCAACCTCGATTTCCTCGCCCGCTTTATTTTTGAGCTTGATATTCCTGCCGGTGACGTGACCTTTCCCATAAATCTCCGCAACGATGCCGTCCCGCTCCGAGACATCGACGTAGAAGTTTTCAATATTGCACGACAACGCCTCTTCCTTCGAATCGAACCCCAGGAGTTCGAGCCCGGCATTGTTGATATCCAGGAATTGCCCCTCGGGAGTCAGGGTGAAGGCCATATCTCCGGTCGATTGAAAAAAATCCCGGTATTTTGCTTCGCTCGCCCTGAGTGCGTCGCCTATTTTCTTCTCTTCCGTAATGTCTCTGATAACGTGGTCGATTCTTCGAATTAGCCCTTTGTGCGAGAAAACCGCGTGCCCTTCGTCAAGCACCCACTTGATCTGTCTGTCGTTGCTGAAAATCCTGTATTCCAATTCATCAAATTCGGTCTCGGGCATATTGCGGTAAAATGCATTCACTTTCTCCACGTCATCGGAATGAATGAAATCGAGAATGTGTATCTTTCCGCTGGTAAAATCCCTGAGGGGTATCCCATACAGGGCCTCGGCCGCGGGGTTGATCGAAGTTATCGAATGATCCGCAACGGACAGAGAGACCACAACTTCATGCATGGACAAGATGATGCTCTCCAGGCGGTCCTTCATTCTTTGCAGATCGAGCCGGGTTTTTCGCCGCTCCGTGATGTCGGTCAATGCCCCAAGTATCGAGCGACTGCCCCCGCATTGCACGACGCTCACTTTCATTTCGATAACCGCTTCTCCATCCGTTCCCGGCATGAGCAGTTCGATCGTATCGGGCAAATCCTCGGAGAAGAGCCGATCCCTGCAGTATTTCATCACCCTCTCACGATCGCATGGAGAAATATGACTGGAGAATTCCGAGTTGATGACCTGTTCGGATTTCTTCCGGGTTATGTCGAGAAACGCCTGGTTTGCAAAGACTATGTTGCCCTCCCGGATGATCACGACCCCGTCGTTGATGTATTCCACTATGCCCCGGTAGTCGATGTCCCCCCGGCATAGTTTTATTCCCTCGTGGCGTTTAGCGTCAGTTTTCCGCAGGAACGGTCCGACTGACCGAAACGATGCAAACCGACAGTTTTAAAGTTCGGGTGGTTGTTCAGATGGGGGAATTTCGAGGAAATTTCAGTCCTTGATTAAATCCTGCTCGAGACATTTTAGTCCCGTTTTCTCCGCGACAGCCCCCAAAGTCCGATGACGATCAGGAGGAGAGATGAGGGTTCGGGAGCGGAAACCACAGGGGTGAGGGCTCCCCCGCTGACATCCACCGATTGAACGTTGTAGGCCAGCCAACTGCCGCTCAGGACGATGTTTTGCGTTGTGTTCGGAGGGGCTGAGAAGCTGCTCGGCAACTGGAATTGAAGTTGCACCCATGAACCTGAAGCGGGGACATTGAAGTCGGCCCAGTACTGCCCATTATAAACGAACGAGGAATAACTCCCCGGTACGATCGGCTGCATCGTAAATGGGGTGGTCGGAGTGTTTGAATTGCTTATGGTGATATTATAGTCGGGAATCGGAACCGAATAGCCAATAGGAACTGGGCCGTTTGAAAAATCAAGAGTAAAGTGACCCTCAATCTTACCACCGTCGGCGAGGGTGACGTTATCGAGGTTAAACTCCAACAGCGTGTTTGCACTCGCAGTCGGGGCGGCCACCAGGACCGCGGCTATCAACACGGCGAACACGGCATTGCGGGCGCTGCACGGGCGGGTTCTCTCCGAATATGTCTTCATGGCTTCCTCCCCATTTCAGTCGAGTTTGGAGCAAGTTATGCACCGAAGAAAACATCATTAATATATTCCAACACTTGCGGCATGCATGCCGTGCCGGGCGTTATCGAAAATGTAAACTCCATTGACCCAATTATGCCCTATTCGCTGCAAACGCCCTCCCGACGCGAAAATGCGGCGAGTCCTGAATGTAAAGTTTTCGGACGGATTGGCAGAATGGTTTTCGAATATGTGAGATACCTCTGCCGGGGTCTGAACAGGGGACGAACCGGGCATGAGAAAAGCGAAGCGGTGCGGGGGCAGCCAATACTGTTGATTTACAAAATGAATTAAAGAATGTCCCGACCATCAATAACGTCACCCCGGCGAAAGCCGGGGGCCAGAGATACTTGAAACAATACCGGAAGGACTTTCGGCGGTCGCCGCGCTTTTGCAGCTTTGTCGTTTTTAGCCGAAGACGGCTTTCTTATCGGATTCTTTCCAGCGGTTGTGGAGCCAGAGGTATTGTTCGGGGAATTTGCGGATGATTTCTTCCATCTTCAGGTTGATCTCGCGCGTGATACGCACGATTTCGGCCTGTTCGTCATTGTTCGCATCCGGCCGGATCGGGTCGGAGATGTAGCCTTCGAAGTAGTAGGGATCGTTGGTACGGCAGGCGGCCACGACGACTACCGGGCGCTTGTGGGTGAGGGCGAGCACTGCGGGAATGGGGGTTATGGTGGCTTTCTTGCCGAAGAATTCCACCCGCAGCCCGCGGCTGGTCCTCTGGTCGGGGAGGATCCCGATGGATTTTCCCTGGCGCAGGACGCGGCCAAGCGCGAAGGATGCGTTCTTCTTCGGGATCATGATCTGCCCGCTTGCGATACGGCTGGAAAGGATGGCGCGCTCCAGGTAGGGGTTGTCGAGCGGGCGCATCACGATGGCAAGCGGAATGCCGATGAGAGCGCTGACGTAGGGCAGCAGTTCCCAGTTGCCAAGGTGCGGGGTGACGAAGATGCAGCCCCGGGCCTCCTCGTGGATTCGTTTGGCCTTGAGGAAGAGTGCTTCAAGGTGTTCGGTCTTATACCGTTTGTCCCGCAGGATGCGGTCGCCCTCGAACTGGAACGGGGAACGGATTATCTCCAGGGCCATGAGGAAGAAGGAGTTGCAGCTCTGCCGGGCAATCCGTTTTATTTCCCTGTCGGACAGTTCGTTTCCGAACGCTATCCGCAGGTTCCGGATGGCGATTTTCCGCCTGCGCGGGATCATATTGTAGAGGACGGCGCCGAGGAAGGAGGAAACCGCCTTGAGTACCCGGTACGGAAGCGCCCTGGCAGCGGCAACCGCTGCATAGAAGCCGATGTATTCGATTAAATGTAGGGCTTTTCCCTTTTTCTTCATGCTCTTTATTCGATGCAGCCGTCGACCAGGACACCCGACAGCTGGCCTATAATGCCATAGCTTACCGAGAGGAAGCTTTTGCGGCCGATCGTGCGGGCTTCCGCCGAAATCTGCAAATCCTCGCAGCCGGCCTCATGGCGTGAAAAGTTGAGGGTGCCGGGGACTATGCCCTCCCTTATGGCCCTGACCCCGAGGATGATTTCGCCGAGATCGCTTGCCGCGCCCATGTGCCCCGTGTACGCCTTCAAGGCGCAAACCGGGACGGAGCCGACGTCGGAACCGAGCACTGCGCGGATGGACTCCAGTTCGGAGCCGTCGCCCTTGCGTGTCCCGCTCCCGTGCGGGCAGATGAACCCGAGGTCTTTGGCGTCAAAGGAGGCATCTTCCAATGTCGATTTGATGGCCCTTTCAGTGATCTTTTCCGGGACGCTGAGGCCTTTTCCGCCGGGAAGTTCTATGCAGTTCGCGAGGCCCTTCACTTCTCCCAGGATAACGGCGCCGCGCTTCCGGGCATGTTCTTCTTCCTCGAGCAGAACGGCTGCGCCGCCTTCGCCGGGGATGAACCCGTCGCGCCCCCTGTCCAGGGGCCTGAACGATTTTTCGCCGTGCCTGCACTTGGACAGGATCCCGAGGCCTTCCATTTCGTACATCGGGATCTCGGTTATCCAGTTGCCGCTTCCGACCGCCAGGGCCGTGTCGGCCTCATCGAGGCGGATTCTTCTGCATGCCAGTTCCAGCGCGTGCCCGCCGCAGGGCGACAGGGTGGCCAGGCTGGTGTTCGGCCCCATGAATTCGAAGGCTGCCGAAAGGAAGCTGAATAGATTGTTGGAGATCGATTCCAGCAGAAAGAACGGGTTCACCTTGTCCATAGTGGACTTGTTCAGGACTTTCAGGTCGAGGCGGTTGCCGCCCGCCTTGAGGCTGTCTTTCAGGGCCGGGTGCATGAACTCGTAGCCCACCTTGGAAAGGTCTCCGGATGCGATGAACAGGGCACGCCGCTCCCGCGGAATGCGGGAAAGATCGATCTGCGAACTCTGCACCGCTTCCCTTGCCGCCTCGAACCCCAGGATGGAACCGCGGTTCAGGAAACGCATCTGCCCCGCCATGTTCTGCGGAATGTTTTCCAGCCGCTCCATCCCATCGACTGTGCCGAAATAGCTCATATACTCGGGCCGGCCGTCGCGCTGGTGGCGCGAAATGCCGGTCCTGCCCGCAAGCAGGCCCTGCCAGTTCGCTTCGACGCCTTTTCCCAGCGAGGTAATCAAGCCCATGCCGGTAACGACCACTTTTCTCGATGAAGACATCATTCGATGCTTTCCCGCCCTCGTCATTCCGGCGGAAGCCGGAATCCAGTTGTTATAGGCAAAGCGCTCTCACCGCAGAGAAAGGTAAACGGGGATGTCATCGCTATCCTTGTATATTTCCGTTCTTCCTCCGCGTTCTCTGCGTCTCTGCGGTAAAGCTCTTAAAACTTTCGCGTCAGGATGTTGAAAAACCGCCGCTGCTCCTCGACGTCCTCGATGGTATCGAGCTTCACCAGGTTGCCCTGGAACTCGGCCTTTATCTTCCTTTTCCCGTTGACGATACCGGAACCGCTGTAGACCTTCATGTCCTGCCCCGGCGCCTGGGAGACCTTGACCGTGAGTTCGACCTGGTCGCCCGGCATCACGAAGCTGTAGAAATTGCTCTTGTTCACCCTGGCGGCGAGGAACCACTTCTCGAAATCCGACGAAACGGCTTCCAGCCACCCGGCAAGCTGAATAAGCGCCTCCAGGAGCATTATCCCGGGCATGATCGGGTTTTTCGGAAAATGGAACTCCAGGAAATCCTCGCTCATCGCGACGTTCTTAATGCCCGTTATCCGGCTTCCCGGCTCGTAATCCGTAATACGGTCTATCAACAGGTATCGCATGCGTTACACTCCATTCGCTCCGGTTCTCATTCCGGTTCCTGCCCCGTCATGATGACCGAGGCAACGGCATAATCCGCGGAATGAGATATGGAAACGGTCGCGTTTCCGATCTTTTTCCGGCTTCCGACCCTGGCGGTCCAGCCGCTGAGCGACAGCACCGGCCGCCCGCAGTTGTCCGGAACCACTTCGATTTCGAGCAGCGCGCCGTCTATTCCCGTTCCGGAAAGCCCGGTCCCAAGGGCCTTGAGGCAAGCCTCCTTGGCGGCGAAACGCCCGGCAAAGTGAATATAGGGGTCGGGCCGGGAGAGGCAGTATTCGCGCTCGCGCCCGGTGAACACCTCATCGGCAAATCCCCGGCGCTTCTCGATTATATTCCTGATCTTCGCGACCGGGACGAGGTCAATTCCCTGGAAAATCCGGATCATGAGATGCTCAGGCCTCCATCGACCGGGATCGCCTGGCCGGTGATGTAGTCGGCTTTGTCGGAGGCGAGGAAGAGCACCAGGTTTGCGACCTCTTCCGGGCTGCCGTACCGTTGCGCCGGGATGCGGTCGAGGAGCTGTTCCCCGGCCCTTTTTCTGACCCGGCTGCTCATCTGTGTTTCAATGACTCCGGGCAGGACCGAATTCACCTGGATGTTCCTGGGCGCAAGTTCCACCGCGCAAGCCCGGGTAAAGGAGATCAGCCCGCCCTTTGCGGACGCGTAGTTGACCTGGCCGCGGCCGCCCCGGATGCCGGATACGGAAGCAATGTTGACGATTTTTCCGCTGCGCTGCATGAACATCATTTCGGCTGCCAGTTTGGTCGTGAGAAAGGCGCCCCTGAGGTTCACGTCATGCACCTTTTCCCAGTCCGCAACCGGCATCGTGAGCAGCAGACCGTCGCGGATGATCCCGGCATTGTTCACGAGGATGTCGAGCTTTCCGAAGGCTTCGCGAATGCGCCTGAAAAGGGCTTCCACCTGAGCGGCATCGGACACGTCCGCCTGGAAGGCTTCGAGGTCGAACCCGAACGCGCAGAGTTCCTCGCACATTTTGCAGGCGGCATCGCCGGACTTCGAATAATTTACGACCACCTTCGCCCCGGCTTCCGCAAGGGCGCGGCTGACGGCCGCCCCGATCCCCCTGGCGCCGCCGGTAACCAGCGCTGTTTTTCCGGAAAAGTCGAGCTTCATCGTCATATCAACCAGTATATTTTTTGACGGCAATGGTGGCATTCTGGCCGCCGAAGCCGAACGAGTTCGACAGGGCCGCCCGGACAATCTTTTCCCTCTTCACGTTGGGGACGTAGTCCAGGTCGCACTTCGGGTCGGGGTTGGTCAGATTCAGCGTCGGATGGATTGCATCCCGCTGGACGGAGAGGGTCGTAAAAACGAATTCAGGTCCGCCCGACGCCGCAAGGAGATGGCCGATCAACGACTTGCTCGAACTGATCGCCAGTCCGTCCGCGTATTCGCCGAACACTTCCCTGACGGCGAGCGTCTCGGCGATGTCGTTCAATTTGGTCGAGGTGCCGTGCGCATTGATGTAGTCGATGCCATCCGGCGCCATGCCGGCATCCGCGAGGGCGCGCCGCATGGATTCGGCCGCTCCCTTCCCTTCCGGCTGGGGCGCTGTCAGCCGGTAGGCGTCCATGGAGGAACCGTAGCCGGCAACTTCCGCATAGATTTTTGCCCCGCGCCGCCGCGCATGCTCTTCGTCCTCGAGAACGACCATCCCCGCACCTTCCCCCATGACCAGCCCGGACCTTTTCCGGTCGAAAGGCCGGCACAGAAGGGCGGGCTCCATGCGGGACACGGCCGCGGAACCCAGCAGGACGAAAAATATCAGCCCGACCGGGTTGAGCATGGAATCGGCGCCGCCCGTGACAATGAGGTCGGCTTCTCCCCGGGCTATGGCGCGAAACGCCGTTCCGATCGCCTGTGTAGACGAAGCGCAGGCGGTTGTCACGGTCGCGTTGATTCCGTCGAGTCCGAACTTTTCCGCAATGAGCGCGGCAGGCCGGCTGGAGTTGTTCCGGATGATCGATTCGCGGTGCACCTGGCCGTACTCGGATGCAAACCAGTCGGAGTCGAATTTCTTGTCGTCCAGCCAGGAATGAATGTCTTCGAGCCGGTTGATTCCGAGTCCGGAAGCCAGGACGGCCCCGCACCGGGAGCAGTCCCGGCCGTCCTCCCGCCATTTGGCGTCAGCCAGGGCTTTCTTGGCCGCCCAGAGAGCAAAGAGCGTTCTGCGCTCCCCCTCGCTGCGCGCTTCGGCCGGAAACTCCCGGCATATTCGGTCCCAATCGGGAGCGGATATCTGCCCTGCCGCCTGCACGGGAGACTTTTCCGCATTCGGCAGATCGATCCTGCCGATGCCGTTGATGCCGGCAAGCGCCTTCCGCCAGCTTTCCTCGACGTCCAGCCCGAGCGGCGTTGCAAGGCCAAGCCCTGTGATGACAACTTTTCGGCGCATAGTGTCAGCCATTTTCAGCCGGCGTCCACCCTCCGTACAGGCGGAACATGTTTCGAAGCTGTTTTTCGTCCGCTTTCGGGGTGTGAACGTAGATGATGCGTTCCATGGAGGCGATTTCGCGGCCGTCCACCGTGATGCGGGCGGACCCCAGCGAATCGCTCGACGAGGTAGAAATGAGTTTTCCGGTGATTTCGGCGGCGAATCCCGGCCGCAGATCGGGCGCGATCGTCACGCCCTGTACGAGGGACATGACGGCCGAGAGCCGGAATTCATGGGTGTAGATTACCAGCCAGCCAAGCAGCTGGGCCATGGCTTCGATATACATGACGCCGGGGACGATTGCTTCTTTGGTAAAATGCTTTCTCAGGCACTCATCGGCCAGGGAAAACGTCTTCACCCCGGTTATGGATTCTCCCGGCTGGAGATCGGTAATGCGATCGTAGAGCAACAGTCTCATGAAAATCCCTGTACGGAAACAAACCTCACCGCCGAGGCGCAGAGGACGCCGAGAAATACTTCCTGGTATCCTTTAGTCTTCTCCGCGATCTCTGCGGTAATTGCACTTTGCTCCGGGCCTTATTTCGTCTCTTTCCTTTCCGCCAGGATCCGCATGGTTTCCGCTATTTCGTCTCTGCCGACCTGCGATCTCAGTACTTCGAGGCCCTGCATCACCTTTGCGAAGCGCACGCCCTCCGCTGCGCTTATCCATTCGAGCTGGAGCCGTTCCGGGCGGATTCCGAGTTTTGCCATTTTTTTGCGGACTTTTTCAACCCGTTTCTGCGTCCAGAGGTTCGCATTTATGTAGTGGCAGTCGCCTATATGGCAGCCGCTGACGAGAATTACCGGGGCCCCGCGGGCAAATCCGTTCCAGATGAACGATTCGTCCACCCGCCCCGAACACATCGTCCGGACCAGCCGCACGTTGGGCGGGTACTGCAGCCGGGACACACCGGCATAGTCCGCGCCCGCATATGAGCACCAGTTGCACGCAAAGGCAAGAATTTTCGAATCGGGCGCCTCCGCAAGCAGCTCATCCACCTGTCCCATGATCTGTTCGTCGGTGAAATGATTCATCACGATGGCGTCGAAGGCACATTCCGCGGCACAGGTGCCGCACCCGGAACAGGCGGCGGAATTGACTGTCGCGGGGATCTTCCGCTTCGCATCCACCGATATTGCGCTGTACGGGCAGACTTCCGCGCATTTGCCACATGCCTTGCATTTTTCCGTAACCACTTCCGCCGTAACCGGTTCGGAGAGTATCTCGCCCCGGTGCATCAGGCGGATGGCGCGGGCCGCCGCCGCGGACCCCTGCGTGACCGATTCCTTTATGTCCTTGGGACCCTCCGCACAGCCGGCAAAATAGATGCCCCGCGTTGCGGCGTCCACAGGCTGGAGCTTGGGGTGGGCTTCCAGGAAAAAACCGTCCGGGCTGAGCTGCAGCCCGAGCATCTCCTGGAGCTTTTTCGTCGTCTTCGAAGGCTTCACGCCGACCGCAAGCACGAGCATGTCCAGGTCGTGGAAGGCGATCTTCCCGGTCGCGCTGTTTTCGACCGCCACCCGGAATCCTCCGTTCCCGTCTTCGACCACCGTGCCCGGCAATCCCCGGATATATTGCACTCCCAGGCTGCGGCTCTTCCTGTACAGGTCCTCGAACCCCTTCCCGAACGCCCGGATGTCGATATAGAACACCTTGATGTTCATGTCGGGGTAGTGTTCCTTGAGCACCAGCGTGCTCTTGACGGTGTTCATGCAGCAGATGTTGGAGCAGTACGAACCGCCCTTCCTCGCCGACCGCGACCCGACGCACTGGATGAAGCCGACCGATTTGGGCTCCTTCCGGTCCGAAGGACGCACCAGTTCGCCCTTTGTCGGCCCGCCGGCGCTCACCAGGCGCTCGAATTCCGTGCTGCTGAGAACGTTTTCATACCGCGTGTAGCCGTATTCGTCCAACTCCGTCGGATCGTAGGGCTCCAGCCCCGTTGCGACAACGATGCTGCCGACCTTTTCGATCACTTCCTCGTCCGACATGTGGAAGTTGATGCACTTCTTCTCGCACACCTCGGAACACTTCGCGCAGACCACCGGGTTGTGCCCGAGGCATTCCCCGATGTTTATGACATAGGCGGACGGAACGGCCTGCGGAAAAGGAGAATAAATGGCCTTCCGGGACGAAAGCCCCGAATTGAATTCGTCGGGGCGCACCACGGGGCATACCCGGGCGCATTCGCCGCACGCCGTGCAGTCCTTTTCGGACACGTAGCGAGCCCGCTTGAGTATCTTGACTTCGAAATTACCCACGTACCCTTTGACGTCGATCACTTCGCTCAGGGTGAAAAGCTTGATGCGGGGATGCCGACCGGCATCCGTCATTTTCGGCCCGAGAATTCAGATGGAGCAGTCCATCGTGGGGAAAGTCTTGTCCAGCCGGGCCATCTGCCCGCCTATCGAAGGCTTTTTCTCCACGAGGACCACCTCGTAGCCGTTATCCGCAAGATCGAGCGCGGTCTGAATGCCGGCAATGCCTCCGCCGATCACCAGGGTCCGCTTGGTGAGAGGGATTTTCGTCGCTTCGAGCGGTTCGAGCTTTTCCGCCCGGGCAACCGCCATCCGAACCAGGTCCATGGCCTTCTGCGTTGCGGCCTCCGGCTCGTTCATATGCACCCAGCTGCACTGTTCCCGCAGGTTCGCCATTTCGAGCAGGTAAGGATTCAGGCCGGCGCTTTCGAGCATCTGCCGGAAGGTGGGCTCGTGGAGCCTCGGCGAGCAAGATGCAATCACCACGCGGTCAAGGCCGAATTCGGCGATATCGTCCTTGACGCTCTGCTGTCCGGGCTCGGAACAGGCATATTGAATATCGCGGGACACCACAACGCCTGGAAGGCTCGCTCCCTGTGCCGCGACCTTTTCACAATCGACGGTTCTGGCGATGTTCAGTCCGCAGTGGCAGACATAAACCCCGATGCGCGGGCCGTCGCCCTGTAAGGCCGATTTTTTCATTTTATCGATCTCGTCATTCTGAAAGATGTCATCTGGTTTCTCTCACGCAAACCCCGCGAAATGGAAGCTCGCGAAGACGCGAAAAAGATCAAGTGAAACAGTATCATGCACCCTTGTGGGAGAGGCTTTTAGCCTCGATGCTTTTCCTGCCGTTAATGCAGGGCCGTTTTTTCCCACGCAAATCCCGCAAAGCACGGGGGTAAAGACGCGAAGAAGAGCAAATAAAAATCCACCAAACAATATACCTCTATGGGAGAGGCTTTCAGCTTCGATGCTTTCCCTGTCGTTAACGCAGGGCCGTTTTTTCCCACGCGAAGACGCGAAGCCGCGAAGAAGAGCAACTGCAACTACATTTGTCATACTGTTATGGGAGAGGCTTTCAGCCTCGGTCCTTTAGAAACTTTTCAGGCAGCCTGAACTCATTTTCCCAAGGCTTTTCTTCGCGTCTTCGCGGCTTCGCGAGAGAAAAGAAAATCTATGGCTATCCTAGTTCAGTGTGCTCCGCATGATCGCGGTCCCGCCCAGGCAGGACCGCTCCCACAAGTACTGAAATTATTCCGTATTTCTTAATGATCGGTACTGCTTCGCGGCTTGTTCCTGTTAAATTGACGGCAATTCGCCAATGCGGGAATGCCTTTCTACTCCCACTGGATCGTCCGGGCCAGGATGGAGGTCAGGTCCAGGATTTCCATCCGGATCTCATCCCCCACCAGCGGGTCCTCCATCGCACAGCTCAAATGGATCTGGCACTTCGGGCAGGCAGTCACCAGCAGGTCGCTTCCCGTTTCCCTCGCCTGGCGAAGCCGCGCCACCTGCATGGCCTTGGAGTAGCTGTCGCAGCCGGTCCAGGCGCAGTTTCCGCAGCAAAGCGAAGAGGGGCCGCGGTCGCGCATCTCCTTGAAGGCGCGCACCTTCAACCGCTCCAGGAGGTTCCGGGGCATCTCCGAGCCGCCTTCCATCCGGCTGAGCCTGCAGGGGTCCTGGAAGGTGATCTTCCGGTTCAGCTTCTCGAAGCCGATCGCCCCCTTGTCTATTTCCCTTTCGGCCAGTTCGAAAAGATGCGTCACCTTGAACCCGGTCTCGATACCGTTTGCCGGGTAGTCGCGCGAAAACGCCCGGTAGCATTCCGGACACGCCGTCACGACTTCTTCGATGCCCATGTCCGATATCATTTCCACGTTGAGACGAGCGAGCTTCCCGAAGTTTTCCTTGTCTCCGGACCAGAGCAGGTCATGGCCGCAGCACCTCTCGCCAGGCATGATCGCCGGGTGGATGTCGAAAAAGTTCAACAGCTTGAGCGCATCCGAGAGGATGTCCGTCGTCCGGATTCCCAGGTGGTGTCTGAAGAAGGTGTCGAAGTATGGGGCGCACCCGCCGAAAAAGAGCATCTTGCTGCTCTGATCGGTTCGGATGTCCGGAGGCAGCCATTTCCAGTGGCGGATGGAAAGGCCGGGGGACGTCATGGTGCGCATGAGCGAGTGGAAGAACCCCTCGTGGGCTTCGAACCGGCCGTTTCCCGCCGGCCTCTGAGCGTTGCGCATATCCTGGATGAAATCCGGGAAGCTCACCGCGGAAGGGCAGCGGTCGTAGCACAATCCGCAGGTAAGGCACGACCAGATGTCTTCCTTCACCGGGGCGGATTCGAGGTCGCCGGCGATGATGGCGTTGGCGATCGCCCTGGGGGAAAACGCCTTTCCCGTAAGAGCCACGGGGCAGGCGGAGGTGCATTTGCCGCAGTCCTGGCAGGCATAGATATTGTGCGCGGCAACGATCGAGGATGCCTGCTCCTTCGATATGGGGCCTTCTTTCTTCCTTCGGACGGGCTGGACCGGGCTTTTGCCCAGGGCCTTGATCCTGTCGCGAAACTTTACCAGGAAGTCGAGCAGTTGGTCCTTCTGGTCGGGATAAAATGCCGCAAAACTGAGACGCTCCTCGCCCAGTCCGAGCAGGTCGAGGATGCCCCGCGTGTCCTCCACGTTTCTTTCGGCAACGGCCGTTCCGATTCCGTACCGGCACGTTCCGGGTTCGCAGCCCACCAGCGCGACACCGTCCGCGCCCGTTTCGAAGGCTTTGAACAGCAGCGACTTGGTGATCCGGCCGCTGCACGGGATGCGCACCATCCGGATCTCGCGCGGCAGGGGGGCAAGAGTGTCCTGGAGCCCCTGGAAGGCAGCATGAGGGCTCCAGTTACAAAGGAACAGAATTATCTTGAGATCGTTTTCCATAGTTTCTTCGTCTTAACGTCACCCCGACGCAGGTCGGGGTCCAGAATCCTCGATACAGCGCGGCTGAAACTCGCTCCCACAAAAGAGCGCCAGCTACTCCGATTGTTCTTCTTCGCGTCTTCGCGGCTTCGCGTGGGAAAAAATCCATGCGCGCCTTCGAAGACAAAGCATCGCGGCTGCAATCCGCTCCCACACCAATATTGCCTAAAGAAATTCTTCCTTCGCGGCCTTACCGCAACATAGCAAGCTGGTCCTACGCCAAAATCTCCTCGATGATCTGTTCGAGGAAAAGCTGGTCGCGGTACGGGCTGTCGGCTGCATTGGACGGGCAGATCGAGATGCAGTTGCCACATCCCTTGCACAGTGCCTCATCCACCACGGCATACCCGGAGCCGTGCGCATTCGCATGAAAGCTCACCGCTTTGTACGGGCACGCGTTCACGCACCGGCCGCAGCCGCGGCAGAGCGCCCTGTCGATCGAAACCGTATAGCCCTTGTTCTGCCTCGGCCCTCGCGGCATGACGGATGCGGCGAGAATGCCGGCCGCCGTCCCCTTTATCCGTTCGGACAGGCTCACCGGAGGGCTTGCCAGCACGAGCCCGGGTATCGAAGTGGAACCGGGCAGCAGGAAAGGAACCCCCTTGGCGCCCCTGGCCTGCATACAATACTGGACCTCATGGGCCGGCATATCGGTGTTGGGCTTGTAGGATATGGTCCTGCAGGCCTGTTCGCTCAGAATGACCGCGCCCACCTGGAATATCTGCTCGGACCCGTCCTCCATGGCTACCGCGACGCCGAAATCGCCCACCGTTCCCTTGAGAAACCGTACCCTCGATCCCAGGAACCCATGCACGTTGGGATAGTCCGGCACGGCCGAAAGCGGCCTGCCCCGGCTTCCGAAAAGGAATACCTCCATTCCCATGTGCCCCAGGACGTCGGCGGCTTTCAGGGAAGCCTCGGAATCTCCAATTACCGCGGTCGTAAAGTTGTACCGGCGCACCGGGGCGGGAAGCGATTTGAGGAAACCGACCCTGCGGATCGACCGCTCCAGAAGCCCCTTGAACCGCTCGACCGCAAGGTCGGGGTCTCGCTGCAGGAGCGTGAGCACCTCCCCTCTCAGGTTGCAGGTCTCGGCCATGGCCCGGGTTATGCCGGTGCCGTGGAAGATGCTGTCCTTTATCCGGGTCCTCTGATCGGTGCACGCGCTGCAGATGAGGTCGAGCGGACAGCAGACGCAGGAAGCGAGGACGAACCGGGTGAGGCCTTTTTCCCGGATGGTACGAAGAATCGATGCCGATCCTTCCGGCGTGCAGGCCGAGGGCAGCACCTCCGCGTATTCGACCGCGGAAGTCTCGACAAGGCCGCGCAAGAAGTCGTCCATCTCCGGCTTCCAGCCGAGCGAGTCGTTGCAGCGGCAGACGAACACACCGACTTTGAGGTCCGGGGAAAGCTGTGGGCCGGGAGGCGAAAATGACAGCCCGTGGCCGCGCATGCGCGGAGAGCTTTCCTCGAGCAGCAGCATGGCTTCCGCCGCCGAAGCAAAACCGCGCGTGATCATGGTATGGACGTCGGGATTGATCGCTTTGGCGCTGTAGGCCCGGAGCACGTCCTCGCCCTTGATCCCCGGCGCAGCATCCGGGTCGGCGATGATGACGACCCCCACATGTTCGACGTGTTCCGAAGTTTCGTCGGAATGGCAGATCGCATTCGGCCCTGAACAGACCTCGCGGCACTGGAGGCACTCGGAGCAGGCGCCGCACTGGAGGCAGCGGGAAGCCTCCTCGTGGACCTGGGCTTCAGTGAACCCCAGGGCAACCTCGACGGCGAGTTTTTTTCGAAACGCCGGCTGGCGCTCGGACATCCGGGCGCGGGGAAGCGACGGGACATCCGCGGTTATCGGAGTAAAATCCCTGTCGGCGGGCCGGAAGAGGTTTTCACGGGGGACAGACTCTCCGGAGATGAATTTATGCGCGGCAAAAGCGGCCCTGCGTCCCGACGCCATTGCCGAAACGACCGTCGACGGTCCGCTTACCGCATCCCCGGAGGCAAAGACGTTCTTTACCTGCGTCCGGCAGTCTTCGTCCGTTTTGATATATCCCCCGGCATTTGCAATCCGGCCGGCCGCATCGCCAAAAATCGAAGAATTCCCCACCTGGCCGATTGCAACCACCGCCCGGTCGAATTGCAGTTCGACCGGCTTCGCTCCTTCCACGGGCACCGGCCACGGAATGCCTTTGGCATCGGGCGGACCGGGTTTTGTGGGGATGCACCGGATCGCGGTCAGCTTGCCGCCGGCTCCAAGGAATTCGACCGTCTTGAGGCTCGTCCGGATGGAAACCCCTTCCTCGATAGCCCCTTCCACCTCGGCGGCATCGGCCGGGATGAGTTCTTCCGGAAACCACGAAACAAGCGTTACTTCCGCGCCGAGCCGAACCAGAGTCCGTGCGGCCTCGAAAGCCGAATTACCGTCCCCGATGACGGCGATCTTTCCGGAAACCCTGGTGATCTCCTCGCGGTTGGCGGCGGTGAGAAAGGAAATGCATCCTCCCACGCCTTCGAGCTCTTCGCCGGGAACGCCCAGTTTGCGGTCTGTCCAGAGTCCGGTGGCCAGAACCGCCGCGGCAAAATCCCTGCCTGCTTCCGCCCGATCAGAAAAATCAAATGCGGCGCCCAGCCGGAACTCGCCCCCCATATGTTCCAGGTAACCAATTTCACGGTCGAGTACGGCGCGGGGGAGCCTGTACGGACCGATCCCGTAGCGCAGAAGACCGCCTGCCATCTTTTCTTTTTCGAATACGACGACCTCATACCCCAGGCGGGCCAAGTCGCTCGCAGCTGCAAGACCGGCAGGACCCGACCCGACCACCGCGACTTTTTGTCCTCGTTTGCCGAAGGGCATGGCGGTCTTGTGTTCCGGCTTTTCGGCATCGGCCAGGAAGCGCTTCACATCCCGTATGGCGACCGGCTGGTCGAGTTCGTTTCTCCGGCACGCGGCCTCGCACGGGTGGGTGCAGATTCGGCCGCAGATACCCGGCAGGACGTTGTCTTTCCGGATGAGTTCCAGGGCTTCCGCGTATTTTCCCGCCCGGGCAAGCGCCATGTAGCCCTGGACGTTCACTCCCAGCGGACAGTTGGCCTGGCAAAGCGGCGTCCTGCGCTTGTCGATGACGGCTCTTCCCGGCAGGGCGTGACGCCCGCCGAAGGAAATTGCCTTCCGGCCGTCCGGCCCGATCGCAGGGCAGACCTCCGCACAACGGCCGCACAGCGTGCATCTCTCCGAATCGACAAAGGAGGGATTTTTCCGGTAGCGGACGGAAAAGCCCTGCGGGGTATGCTTGATTGTGGTGACTTC
The DNA here is from genome assembly GCA_023442755.1 of Pseudomonadota bacterium. Lineage (GTDB taxonomy): Bacteria > Desulfobacterota > Syntrophobacteria > Syntrophobacterales > Syntrophobacteraceae > SbD1. The sequence continues at coordinate 68,162 of JAEZXS010000300.1, forward strand.
AGCGGGCAGGACGCACCGGATCTTGGGGTTTCTCAGGATCCTGAGAAGGCCCGGCCGGGTCGCGTAGTTGAGCGGCACGCCGGCGGCCGTTCGCCACCTGTCGGAGGCAAGCTTCCCGTTGAGGTCCGGTTCCGATTCGATGAGCGTTACGGGGATTCCCATTTCCCCGAGCTTGTTTACCGCCGCGATGCCGGCTGGGGTGGCCCCGATCACGCATACTTTCTGGAGGCGGTCCTTGGCGTTTTTCATCAGGCGGCCCCCTTCTTCCCGGCGGCTTTTTTCCGCCGTCCCTTGAGCAGGGCCTGTCCGAAATCGAAACCCTTGGAGAAAGCCGCCTCATTTGCCTGCTCCGTTCCCTTCGGGACCGAACCGGCAACGGCTTCGAGCATCCCCTTTTGGGATGCCGCGCCCGTCACGGCGGTGACGAACCCGAGCATGACGATGTTTGCCATCATCTTCTTTCCGAGTTCCTCGGCCATGCGGGTGGCGGGGATCGGAAACACCTCGGTTCCTTCCCGCTCGGGAGGCCGCACCATATCCTGGTCGAAGATCAGGGTCCCGCCGTCTTTGAGCAGCGGCCCGTACTTGTCGAACCCGGCCTGTGACAGGCACACGAGGATATCGGGGTTGTTCACGTAAGGATAGTGGATAGGGGCGTCCGAAATGATGACCTGGGCGCTGCAGGCGCCGCCGCGCGCTTCAGGTCCGTAGGACTGCGTCAGGGTGCTTTCCTTGTGGTCCAGGAGGCTTGCGGCCTTTCCAAGGACCTGGCCCGCCAGGACGATTCCCTGACCTCCAAAGCCGGTGATGAGAATTTCTTTTCGCATTTTCCCGGTCGATTCCGATTTATTCCGTTCCAAGATACGTCCCAGCTGCCGCCGGCCTCAGGCCGGTTCTCCCGATGCGGCCGGGCGGTAAATCTTCTCGTACGTTTCGGTAAAGGTCGGCCTTTCATTATCGACGAATATGCCGAGTGTGATGCCCCGGTTGAAGTCGAGCATGATTTCCGACGGGTGCGCCCCGTTCTTGACGATGGAGCGTTCCTGGTACATCCGCAGCGATTCGATCGGCTTTTCCTTGTTTCTCCTGCCATACCCGGTCGGACACGGGGCAAGCACTTCTATGAAGGAAAATCCGCGCCTCTGGATCGCTTCCTCGATGGATTTCGTGAGATCCCGCGTGTGCAGGATCGTCCACCGCGCAACGTAGGACGCCCCGGAAGCGAAGGCCAAAAGAGGCAGATTGAACGGGGGCTCGGGGTTTCCGAGCGGCGTTGTCGTCGTTTTGGCCATCTTCGGGGTGGTTGCCGCCGCCTGCCCGCCGGTCATGCCGTAGTTGAAGTTGTTTACGCAGATCACCGTGAGGTCGACGTTTCGCCTCGCCGCGTGCAGGAAGTGATTCCCGCCTATCGCAAAAAGGTCGCCGTCGCCGCTGAAAACGATGACGTTCAACTCGGGGTTGGCCAGCTTCATCCCCGTGGCGAACGGGATGGCACGGCCGTGCGTGGTGTGGTACGAGTCCACCTTGACGTACCCGGCGCCTCTTCCCGAACAGCCGATCCCGGACACCACGGCGGTTTTCGCAAGATCCAGGCCGCTCGACTGCATCGCGATCAGGCACGAGGAAAAAGCGGTCCCGATCCCGCACCCCGGGCACCAGATATGGGGTATCCGCTCCGTTCGCAGGATCGAATCCAGAGGATGTTTCGCAGGAATATTCGTTTTGTTCATAAATTGTCTCTATTCCAGCCGGTTGTTTTTCTTCTCACGCGAACGCGGGGCAGTCGCGAAGACGCGAAGAGTCGAAATCGACTTTTAACCCTGTGAGAGAGGCTTGCAGTCCCGCCAAGGCGGGAATGCTTTTCCATAGTTATCGCAAGGTCGTTTTTTCTCTCGCGAAGACGCGAAGGCTTTAAGAATGGAAAAGCAATTCACACCCCGTGGGAGAGGCTTCCAGCCTCAATGCTTTTCCGCCATTAATGCAGGGCCGTTTTTTCTCTCGCGAAGACGCGAAGACGCGAAGAAGAACGAAAAAAGGAAATAAACCCGGAAGCCGCCCCTCTTGTTCGAACCTTGCCACTGCCTTCATTCTTCTTGTCTTTCTTCGCGTCTTCGCTCCCGCGTTTCGCGGGATTCGCGTGGGAGAAGATCCATACGCATCTTCGAAGACAAAGCATCGCGGCTAAAAGCCGCTCCCACAGCCACATTGCCTAAGGAAATTCTTCCTTCGCGGCCTTACTTGGCCTCTTTCATCTTTTCCACGATCTGTGCGGGCGTTATCACCGTCCCGCCGGGATGCCCGACGAGCAGTGCCGGGGCCGCGCCGCCGGCGCACCGCTGGACTTCGAGGTGGATCTGCCCGAGGTTGAGTTCCACCGTCACAAGGCACTTTACCTTCCGGGCGAGCTGCCGGATGCGTTCTTCCGGGAAGGGCCACACCGTCACCAGGCGAAGCAGCCCTGCCCGGATACCCTGCTCGCGCGCGGCATCCACCGCCGCGAGGCTGCTCCGCGCGGAAATCCCGTAGGAGACGAGGGCTATTTCGGCATCGTCCAGCCGGTATTCTTCCACCTGGATAATTTTGTCCAGGTTCCTGTGAATCTTGTCGGTAATGCGGGCCATCATCTGTGCCTGGGCTTCGGCGGTCATCGCCGGATAGCCGCGCTCGTCATGGGTCAGCCCGGTGACGTGCACCATGTAGCCTTCTCCCGCGTGGGCCATCGGGGCCACCCCGTTCGGCCCGGCCTGGAACGGCTTGAAGCGGTCCTTCCGCCCCCTGGGTCGCGGCCGGGACTGGAGCTTTATCTTCGATCCTTCCGGGATCACGACCTTTTCGCTCAGGTGGCCGGTTACCTCGTCGGCCATGATCAGCACCGGCAGACGATAGGTTTCGCTCAGGTTGAAAGCCGTGATGGTCTGGAAAAAGAGTTCCTGGGGCGAAGACGGGGCCAGCGCGATAATCTCGTAATGCCCGTGGGACCCCCACCGCGCCTGCATCATGTCGCCTTGGGCGCCGAGCGTGGGGAGGCCGGTCGAAGGGCCGGCCCGCTGCACGTTTACGACCACGCAGGGGGTTTCGGTGCAGATGCCGAGGCCGAGGTTTTCCATCATCAGGCTGAAGCCGGGGCCGGAGGTCGCCGTCATGCTTTTCACTCCGGCGTTGGAAGCCCCGAGAATGGCAGCCATCGCTGCAATCTCGTCTTCCATCTGGATGTAGGTGCCGCCGACGCCGGGGAGCCTCCTTGCCATGTGCTCCGCGATTTCCGTTGCGGGAGTGATCGGATAGCCGGCAAAAAAGGTACACCCGGCCGCGATCGCCCCTTCCGCGCAGGCGATGTCGCCGGTAAAAAAATGCTCTCCCGTAAGAACTGCTGGTTTTGTCATAACGCAATCAAACCGGATTGAGGGATTCAGAAACTCACTGTGCCGATTCGGCGGGAGCTTCGAGTGAATAAATCGCGAAATCGGGGCAGATCGCCTCGCAGTAATGGCAGTTGACGCACAGGTCGGGCTGCTTGACCGCGGGAGGGTGATACCCTTTGGCATTGAACCGCGTCGAGACTTCGAGCACGTCCCGGGGGCAGTACTCGATACAGTACCCGCACCCCTTGCAGCGGTCCTCCACAATATAGACTATCCCCTTAGAGACGGAGATTTCTTCCGTATCGAGGGGCACCCGCCAAAACTTCATCGCATCGATCCTTTGCAGAAAGCCTGGTTGCGGCCCTGGCCGCCTTTGTACATGGTGAATTCTAGGGAATGCCCGGAGTAAGTCAAGATAAATCGAATCAGGTTTTGTCGATTTTAGGCTAAGGGGTGCTTTTTTAAAGGGGGGTATGCCCATGCGGAAGGATAGCATAGAAATCACAACTGTCGTTTGTGCTCTGATTTTGGGTCATCATACGGATAGGCCGGCTTGTCTTCGTTCTCTGGTACAGTCATGGCATCTTGGGGGATGAAAACAAGGAGGGGTTATTACGGACGTCCTCCCTACATGTCGGATGCAATATCGAGGAGGTGGACGGCAGTGGAGAAACCGAAAGAATGAAATGCAGCTCGTTGCGGGACCAACCTTTGACCGTGTCATTTTGGGCAGGGGTAAATGCGTGGATGCCCGATTCTGACTTTGAGGGTAGTCCGGATTGAGTCTTCTGGCAGGTGAATAAAACAAAACCGCCTCATTCCCGTGCGCAAAGCCGGAGAATGAGGCGGTTCGGCAAACCTTTGGCTATATTACCAGTTTATCAGGATCTTCTTTCCGCCGTCTTCAGCGAGGACCCGGTACTTGAGATCGGGATGTTTTTTCAGCAAAGCCTCGAGCGGCCCTTTCTCGCTGAACAGAAAGACCCGCCCGTTCCCGTTCCAGGTCTTTATCAGTTCGTCTTCGAGGAGGCTCAGTTTCGGGGCGTTCTTGTCCTGGAGCCCGTACCAGAGTACGCCGAAACCGCTGTTCATGATGTGGACCTGGAGGCCGGTGTAGTAGTTGAGAGTCGACCCCTTCTCATAGAAATCGTTGATCACGATCGTGTCGCCGGGCTGGTGGTAATATTCCACTATCTTGGCCAGGTTTTTCGACGACAATACGGGTTCGAACGCCACCATCCCTTCCGTATAGGACTGGGTGAGGCCGATCATCATGAACGCCAGGAAAAGGAACGACACCAGCCACCGCTTCCAGAGGGCGAAGATGAAGGCGGCGAGCGGCCCTACGATGAGAAATGCCGCCGTCCTGTAGACCAGCGGGGCAAGGACCGCAAAGGTCGCGGGGGTCAGGTCGTGCATATGCCCGAAGGCGAGGTTGTAGTTTTCCGGGTTGACCGTCAGGGTGCTCGACAGGCTCGTTGCGGATTGCGCGTTGTTTCCGATCCACGTCAGCCAGATCATCCCGGCTCCCGCCAGGAGAGTCACAACGGCAGTGGCTCCCAGGCTGACGACACCCCATCTGTGCAGCACGCTGTCGGGGGAATCCAGGTCGGAAAGCGTCTTGCCGATGAGAAGCGCGAAGGCGGCAAGAGTCGGGAAGCAGTAGTATTCCTGGGTGGTTCCGAAAGCGAAGAAGAGCAGGATCACCCCGATCCAGACAAAGAGGAGCAGAACAACCCGGGCCGTCTTGTCCTCCGGGCGGAGCGACCGGGGGAAGTTCCGCACCAGGCCCCACAGAAAAGGGCTCCAGGGGAAGAGCCAGACAAAGTACAGCGCCCAGAACACCAGGAGCGGGACCGTATCGTAATCCTTGGGGTAGCGCATCCCGAGATAGCGCAGCAGGTGTTCCCGGATAAAATAGAACCAGAAGAAGTCGCTGTTGGCAAGGCCCGCAAGGATATGCCAGGGGGCTGCGACAAGCAGGAAGATGATGATCCCCCAGCCGATCTGGAGGCGCCGCAGGATCTTCCAGTTCCCGGTGATCAGGATATGAACGAAGATGATCGCACCGGTAAAGACAATCCCAATCAGGCCCTTCGATAGGATCGCCAGCGCCGCGGAAGCATAGAGGCCGACACATCGCAGGTCCAGCGGGCCCAGGCGCTTCGGCGGTTCCGGTTCGGTCACGATCTGCAGGTACATGTACAGGCAGAACGCGAGGAAAAACGAAAGGATCACGTCCGGGAGAAATATGCGGGTAAAGGCAAAGGGCCCCAGGGCGGTCGCTATGACCAGTCCGGAGTAGAAGCCTCCCCTTTCGCCCCAGAATCTTGCCCCGAACCGGTAGACCAGGAAGATCAGGCAGAGAGCGAAAAAGGCGAGGGGTACGCGTATGGCCCAGTCATGCAGGCCGAAAATGGAGACGCACGTCGCCGCAAACCAGTACATGAGCGGCGCTTTTTCGAGATAGCGGATTCCGTTGTTTATCCGCAGCGTCGTCCAGTCGCCGGACTGCACCATTTCGCGAACGGCTTCCGCGTGGAAGGAATCGGCATCGTCGAGAAGGGCCGGGCGGGTTATCGAACCGAGGAAAATTGCCGACCAGAGCGCCAACAATACGACAGGATAGAACAGGTACTGCAATCTCATCATCTTCAGGCTCTTGTTCCGATTTCTTCTGCTTCGGGTTCAACGGGAACGTGAAAAGAAAGTAGGCTAGGCGCTCGGACTCGCCCCGGTCCTTTTGCGCATGCGGCGCTCCTTATAGATCAGGTACAGGTTTCTCACGTAAATGAGAAGGCCGCCTCCCTGTCCAAGGATAAAAACCGGATCTTTTCGCATAATGGCATAGATGAGGAGAAGCCCTCCGCCGCCGACGCTCAGGTACCAGAATGCGATAGGCACGACGCTTCTGCCCGTCTTCTCGCTGGCGATCCACTGGATGAGGAACCTTCCGGAGAAGAGCGCCTGTCCGAGCAGACCCAGGATGAGAATGTAGTTGTCTATAGACCAGCGAAATATATGGTTCAGATCAAGGTTAATGACTGCCCCCCCTCGTTCCGGCGCTTCAATACCGGGAGGTTAAAAATAAAAGAATCCCCTGAAGGGGCTTTATGGAATCCTTCCGCTGTATTATTGGGACGGTTCCGCAGGAAATATGCTCGCGTGGTAACGTTCTATTATGGATACAAAGGCGGGTGTTGAAAAGAGGAAATGTAAAGACAGCCGAAATTTCGACCGCCCGAAAACATGCCGAAACGGGCCGTAAACGAGGGGATGAAGTGGATTTGCGGAAAGAAAAATTTTCCGGGCCGGGAATTATTTGATACTCTATTAGATGAACCTTTATCGGCGCGACCGTTCGGAGCGCCGCAATATTACGTAAGCAAAGGGATACCGGGAATGTTGATACTGGGAATCGAGACTTCCTGCGACGAGACCGCGGCGGCGGTGGTGCGGGACGGGACGGAAATTCTGTCCGACGTGGTGGCAAGCCAGGTCGCCGTTCACAGCCCGTACGGAGGGGTCGTTCCCGAACTGGCTTCCAGGAAACACCTGGAGTACATCATCCCGGTGGTCGAAAAGGCCCTGAACGATGCGAACTGCACGAGCGAAGACCTGGACGCCATTGCCGCCACGCAGGGGCCCGGCCTCGTCGGGGCGCTCCTGATAGGGCTGAGCGCCGGCAAGGCCATGGCTTATGCCCTCGGAAAGCCCCTCATCCCGGTAAACCATCTCGAAGGGCACATCCAGGCGGCGTTCCTGGGTACCGAGCAGCCCCGGAACCCATTTGTCTGCCTGGTGGTATCCGGCGGCCATACGGCCCTGTACCGGGTCGATCCCGACGGTTCCGGCGTCCTTCTCGGGGCCACCCGCGACGACGCGGCAGGGGAGGCGTTCGACAAGGTCGCAAAACTGCTCGATATCGGCTATCCCGGCGGCATCATCATCGACCGGCTCGCTTCCCCCGGAAATCCGCAAGCCATCCATTTCCCGCGATCCCTGTTCGACAGGGAATCGCTCGAATTCAGCTTCAGCGGCCTGAAGACCGCGGCGGCCAATTTTCTGCGCCAGAACGGCCCTCCGGGCACCGATAAAAAGCCCGCCGCCTACAGCCTCGAAGACTTTGCGGCCAGTTTTCAGGAAGCGATCGTGGACGTTCTCGTGACCAAGACCATCAAGGCCGCCCGGCAATGCGGCGTTTCCGAAATTGCGGCGGTCGGCGGCGTTGCCGCCAACAGCCGGCTGCGCAAGATGCTGGCGGAAGCCGCCGAACAAAAGGGCATGCGGCTCTATCTTCCCCCGGTGCGCTTCTGCACCGACAATGCCGTTATGATCGCAGCCGCCGCTTACCGTATCTGGATGCGTTCCGGTTTCCCGCAGGATATGCTGGAACTGGACGCCTACTCGCGCTGACCCATATGCCTGACTTCCTCACCCCGAGCCAATATTTTCACCAGAGCGGCGCCCGCCCCCGCAAGCATTTCGGGCAGCACTTTCTCGCTCAGCCCGCAACCGCGGCCCGCATTGCGCAGAGCGCCGAACTCGTCGATTCCGATATCGCAGTCGAAATCGGGCCGGGCCTGGGTGCGCTCACCCGGCACCTGTTGCCGGAGGCCGCCAGGCTGCATCTGGTCGAAATCGACCCGGACATGGCGTCGTACCTGCGCGCAAGGGTCCCGGCGGACCGGGTCGTCCTGCACGAGCAGGACGTTCTCGATTTCGACTTCTCGGAGCTTTCCGCACAGGAGGGCAGGCGTCTCGTACTGCTCGGCAACCTTCCCTATAACATCAGCTCCCCCCTGCTCTTTCATCTTCTCGAATGCTTCCCGGCAATCGACCGCGCCGTTTTCATGGTGCAAAAGGAAGTCGGCTCGCGGTTTGCCGCATCCCCCGGCTCCAAAGACTACGGGGTGCTTTCGGTTCTGCTCGGCATCTACGGCACGGTGCGGGCTCTTTTTACGGTCGGCCCCGGTCAATTCTATCCGCCTCCTAAGGTGGATTCCCTGGTCCTTCGGATCGATTTTGCCGAAGCAGCGCCCCCCGGCCCGCCTTTTGCTTTCCTCAGAAAATTCGTGAGCCTGGCGTTCCAGAAGCGGCGCAAGACTCTCCAAAACAGCCTCAAGGGCACCTTCGGGCTGGATGCGTCCGCGTTTGCGCAGGCATTTTCGGCCAACGGCATCGACCCGCAAAAACGGCCGGAAACACTGACGCCGGCGCAGTTTCTGGGCCTGGCGGATACACTGTATAGACGATTCCTTATATAAGTCCTATGCGACATATATGCCCTATGCTTTGCCCTCCGCAAAAAGTTGTAATATTCAGCCGCTGTGTTAGAATGCGCTCCTTCGATGACATTCCGACGGGTTCCATCAGGTAAAGACACGGGTAAATCGGCCGCTGCCCACCCATTCGGGGTGCAAGGGGTTCGTTTTGCCGGAAAAGGAAAAAGAACTGTTTGCAGGTAAAGCAGCACTTGTGACCGGAAGCTCCCGGGGGATCGGACGCGCAATCGCCCTGGCGTTTGCACGCGCCGGAGCCGATGTCGTGGTCAATCACTCGAAAGCGAGCGGTTCTTCCCTCGACAAAGCCGAAGAGGTCTGCCGTGAGATCGAGGCCCTCGGGCGCAAGGCATACGCCATCCAGGCCGACATCTCTTCCAAGGCGTCCGTAAAGGAATTGTTCGCAACAGCCGCCGCCCGGTGCGGCCGGCTCGATTTTCTCATCCTGAACGCCGCAAAAGCCCCCTTCAAGCCATTCGAAAAGCTGCTGGAAAGAGAACTCCGCTACCTCGTCGAAATCAACTTTATGGGGAATATTTTCTGCATCCAGGAAGCCGTCCCGCTGCTCGAAGCGACCGGGGGGAAGATCGTTTTCGTTTCAAGCCTGGGGAGCCGTTTCTACAATCCGTCCTACCCCCTGGGCAGCATGAAAGCAGCAATGGAATCCGTGGTTCGGGATTGTTCAGAGACTCTCGCTCCACGGAACATCTCGGTAAACGGCATCTGCGGCGGTATCGTAAAGACGGATTCCTTCAAGGTTTTGAGGCAGTACATGGAGGGTCTCGAACATATACCGGACGAACTTTGCGTGACTCCGGAAGCGGCGGCGGACGTTGTCCTGTTCCTGTGCAGTCCGGCCGCGCGCTCCATTCGCGGCCAGACCATCGTTGTCGATAACGGTTTGAGCAATACACTGTACCGCACCCCGTGGACAAAAAAGCCATAATCCAAATGACTGATGAGGTTGTGAGACCGATGAAACAGACTCTCATTCCCGAAGAGCAAGTTCTGGAAGAAGTGAGGAAGGCAATTTCGGAGGGGCTCGACATCGACCCCGAGAGGGTCAAGCCGGAGAGCGTCCTGATAAAGGACCTCGGGGCTGAATCCCTCGATTTTCTCGATATAAACTACCGCTTGGAACAGACCTTCGGGATCAAGATGGCGCGCCACTCCGTTCTCGAACACATGGAAGAGATGTTCGGGGAGGAATCCGCCATAGACTCCAATGGCAAGCTGACCGAAAAAGCGGTCAAGGTCCTCGGCCTGCGGTTCAGCGGAAACAACCTGAAGCCGGGGATGGACATGGACGAACTGCCCAGCGCGGTGACGGTCCAGTCGATAGCCGACGGCGTGATGAACCTGCTGGACAGCCTGCCGGAAAGCTGCACCAACTGCGGGAAGCAGGAATGGAAGCTCGGGGAGGAAAACCGGGTCCAGTGCGGCGCCTGCAGTGAGTTCGCCGTATTTTCCAACGGCGACGACATGATCGATACCTGGCTGTCCCAGGTGCAGGAGAAAGAGAAAATATTCTGATCGGAATCGAGTAATGTCACAGAAAGCAATTCGGGTGGTCGTCACCGGACACGGGGCGATCACCCCGATTGGAAAAGACAGCCGGCAAACCTTCGAAAACGCCTCCGAAGGGGTCTCGGGAATCCGCTTCCTGAGTTCTTTCGATACTGAAGGTCTGCCCTGCCGCATAGGCGGCCAGGTCGACGATACCTGGATCACGGGTTTTTCAAACGGGGTGCAGGGGCTTGAAAAATGCAGCTCCCGCGGACTGAAGCTCATGCTAACCGCCGCTTCGGAAGCCGCTGCCGCCGCCCGCCTGGACACCATCGCAAGCCGGGAACGGATCGGTGTGAGTCTCGGATACCACGGCGAGAACCCGTCGGTCGAAGACATGCTGCTCTTCTACCGCTACGGGGGCAACGGGAACTGGGACATCAACGGGCTCTCGAAGACCGGAATCTATTCCTATTTCAACTTCTTCCGCAGAAAGCCCGACGTCGCGACATCCATCCTGTCCGTCCTCTTCAACTGCAGGGGAAGCAACTTTACGATCGTTTCGGCATGCGCAGCCGGTTCCCAGGCAATCGGTGAGGCCTGCCGGGTCATCCGCGAAGGCAAGGCGGACGTGATGCTTGCCGGCGGATGCGAATCGAATCTGAACTTTGCCGGGTTTATCGGTTTCGTCCTGATTCGCGCTCTTTCGGAGAGGTATGCCTCACCCGACAAGGCATCGAGGCCCTTCGACCGGAAGAGAAACGGTTTTGTCATGTCCGAGGGAGCGGGAGCGCTCGTTCTCGAAAGCCTGGATCATGCGCTGGAGCGCAATGCCCCGATTCTCGCGGAAGTTCTTGGCTACGGCTCATCCGCCGACGCATTCCGCATCACCGACATGCATCCGAAAGGGGAAGGGGCAACCTTCGCCATGCAGGGGGCCATAAGGGATGCGGGGCTCTCCACGGCCGACATCCAGTACATCAATGCGCATGGGACCTCCACCATCCAGAACGACTACATCGAGACCCTTGCCATCAAGAAGGTATTCGGCGACCGGGCAAAGCAGATTCCGGTCAGCTCGAACAAGTCCATGACAGGCCACACCATAGCCGCCGCCGGCGCGATCGAGTCCGTGCTCACCATCATGGGCATGAATAACTCGCTTCTCCTGCCGACCATCAATCACGAATCGGCGGACCCCAAGTGCGACCTGGACTATGTTCCCAACCAGGCCCGCCGCCTGGAACACAGCATTGCGCTGTCCAATTCCTTCGGCTTCGGCGGCCAGAATGCCTCGCTCTGCCTGGGCAAGTACCGCAAATGAACACCCAGTCTCCCGGACAATCCCCGCAGGATGACATCGTAATAACCGGAACGGGAGCAATCTGCCCGCTCGGCAATTCAGTCGAAGAAATCCGGGAAAATCTGCAGTCCGGAAAGGCCGTCGGAGGCCGCAGCACCCGGGGCGCCAAGGTCTCGGATCTTAAGATCGACATATCCCCGCAGCTTGCCAGGTCCATGGGCAAGCACCTGTTTCTGCTCGTAAGCGCGGCACAGGAAGCCTTCACCCGGGCACGGCTCGACAACGCCCACCTCGCACCCGAACAGATCGGCTTTTTCGCCGGCATGGGAATGGTGGACTACCGGATCGAAGATCTTCTCCCCGCCGTTTTGAAATCCCTCGGTCCCGACGGAGAACTGGACTACACCCGCTTCTTCTCCGGCAGCTACCAGGAAATCTACCCACTCTGGCCGCTTGCGATGCTCAACAACGTTGCCTTTTGCC
>JAEZXS010000328.1 GCA_023442755.1 Pseudomonadota bacterium
AATCCGCGCAACCGTAGACCTCCGCCAAAGCCCGGAGTTGGGAGTGCGAACCGAAGATCAGGTCAACACGAGTAGCGGTCCACTTGAGTTCCCCCGTTGTGCGATCACGCCCCTCGAACACGTCATCGTCTTCCGCGCTCGCCTTCCACGTCGTGCGCATGTCGAGCAGATTCACGAAAAAGTCATTGCTAAGCGCCTCCGGCCGCATGGTGAAGACGCCATGTTGGGCCCTTCCGAAGTTGGCATTCAGGACCCGCATGCCGCCCACGAGCACCGTCATTTCGGGTGCGGTCAGGGTCAGCAATTGCGCCTTGTCAACCAGCAACTCCTCGGCCGATACGGCATAGCGATTCTTCTGGTAGTTCCGAAAGCCATCCGCGATCGGCTCGAGCACGGCAAAGGAGGCCGTATCGGTCTGCTCCTGCGAAGCGTCCATACGTCCCGGCGTGAATGGAACCGTCACTTCGTGACCTGCATTCCTCGCAGCCTGCTCGACGCCGGCGCAACCGGCCAGGACGATCAGGTCGGCCAGCGAGACCTTCTTGCCGTCGGATTGGGCACTGTTGAACGCGCTCCGAATGCCTTCCAAAATCTTGAGCACCTTTGCCAGCCGAGCAGGCTGGTTGACTTCCCAATCCTTCTGCGGAGCCAGACGAATGCGGGCGCCGTTGGCGCCGCCGCGCTTGTCGGAGCCGCGAAAGGTGGAAGCGGACGCCCAGGCGGTCGAAACGAGTTCCGATACAGACAGGCCGGAAGCCAGGATCTCGCTCTTGAGGGAGGCGATGTCCTGTGCATCGATAAGTTTGTGATTGACGGCAGGGATGGGGTCTTGCCAAATGAGTTCCTCAGCCGGAACCTCCGGGCCGAGATAGCGAGTGCGCGGGCCCATGTCGCGGTGTGTCAGCTTGAACCACGCCCGGGCGAACGCGTCAGCGAGCTGATCCGGATTTTCGTAGAATCGCCGTGAAATCTTTTCGTAGACTGGATCGAAACGCAGAGCGAGATCCGTGGTCAGCATGGATGGCGCTATGCGCTTCGACGGGTCGTGCGCATCCGGTACGGTGCCAGCGCCTGCGCCACCCTTCGGCTTCCACTGGTGCGCACCGGCCGGGCTTTTCGTCAGTTCCCATTCGAAGCTGAACAGGATCCGAAAGAAGTTGTTGCTCCACTTTGTAGGCGTGTTGGTCCAGGTGACCTCGATGCCGCTGGTAATCGCATCGCCGCCTTTGCCCGCGCCAAAGCTGCTCTTCCAGCCGAGGCCCTGTTCCTCGATCGGGGCGGCTTCGGGCTCGGGTCCGACATGTTGCCCATCCCCGGCCCCGTGGGTCTTGCCGAACGCATGGCCACCCGCGATGAGGGCCACCGTCTCCTCGTCGTTCATCGCCATACGAGCGAAGACCTCGCGGATATCCCGCGCCGCAGCAACCGGGTCCGGATTGCCGTTCGGGCCTTCCGGGTTGACGTAAATGAGGCCCATCTGCACGGCGGCCAGCGGATTTTCAAGGGCCCGGTCGCCCGTATAGCGCTTATCGCCCAGCCATGCGTTCTCGGAACCCCAGTAGACGTCCTTTTCCGGTTCCCAGATATCTTCCCGCCCGCCGGCGAAACCAAATGTTTTGAAACCCATCGATTCAAGGGCGACATTGCCGGCAAGGATCATCAGGTCGGCCCACGAAATCTTTCGGCCGTACTTCTGCTTGATCGGCCAGAGCAGCCTGCGTGCCTTGTCGAGATTCACATTGTCGGGCCAGCTGTTCAGGGGGGCAAAGCGCTGGCTGCCGTTGCCTGCACCGCCGCGGCCGTCGCCAGTGCGGTAGGTGCCCGCGCTGTGCCACGCCATGCGGATAAACAGGGGTCCGTAGTGGCCGAAGTCCGCCGGCCACCAGTCCTGAGAGTCGGTCATCAGATCACGAAGGTCCGTCTTCACGGCCCCCAGGTCGAGGCTCTTGAACTCTTTGGCGTAGTTGAAATCCTCGCCCATCGGATTGGACTCGGAGGAACGCTGGTGCAGGATATCGAGGTTCAACTGGTTCGGCCACCAGTCCCGGTTCGATGTGCCTCTGACAGTCGTTGGGCCGACAGACGTGACCGCTTCGGCGCGTTTGCCTTCTTCACTCATGCTATCTGCTCCCTTCGTTGTGTAAATTGTTCAAACAACGGTTACTCGAAATTAATGTGCAGGGTCTGCACCGATCTACTCTTTCCGACTTTCTTTTTGTGGATCGCCTCCCCCGCCGGAGAGCTTCTCGCCCTCCCCCTTCAGATCGGCCTTAGCTTTGCACTCCGAGCAAAGTCCGTGGTACTCCATCCGATAGGTCATGACTTCGAAACCGATCTTTTCACGGACCTCATCCGGAGACATGTGCGTCCCGGCGTCGAAATCCTGTATTCTCCCGCAAGATGTGCAGATAAGATTGATATGAAAAGAGAGGTTGGCTTCGTATCGGTTATCCTCCCTGAACGTCAACATGTTGATCAGGCCGTTCATCGTAAGAACATGCAACGTGTTGTAAACAGTCGCCAAACTCAACCTGGGTTGAATCTTTTTCACTTCTTCAAAGATCCTGTAAGCTCCAGGGTGTTCAGGAGTGGAGACCAGGTAGTCCAAAATGGCTTTCCTCTGGCCGGTAATACGATACCCCGCCATCCGAAGAGCCTGCTCCATGGCTTGTCTTCTTTGTCCTGCCTCCAAGAAATCTCCTTTGTGATTTAGGTGATAATTAGAATCATTCTAATTAGAGTTGTCAAGAGAGCGGGTTGCAGTAGGGTGCGAAGGAAAGACTTCAGCCGATCCGCTCTGGGCAAGCCCGCTATTTCGGATGAATCAGGCTCATCAGCTTGCCGTGATGTCCTTATGTTCTTCGCGACATGTCAGGGATAAATATGTATATTGGCGGGAGCGGCCTCAACCGCGATCAATCAATTCACGGGCCAGACTGAGCAAGGTAAAAGGCGATGACTACCGGTCCCCGGGTGAACAACGAAATATACGAACTGCAGGGCGACACCTGGTGGGACGATGACGCCGAGTTCGACCTTTCCAGCCTGAGGTATTGCGTAAATCCGGTGCGGTATGCCTATTTCGCCAGGGTGTTGCGGGAGATCGGCTTTCCCGGTGAGACTCTTCTGGACGTTGGCTGCGGAGGAGGTTTTCTTTCGGAAGAGTTCGCCCGGGACGGGTTCAAGGTAACGGGCATCGACCCTTCCCCAAAATCCATTGCCGCGGCGGAAAAGCATGCCGCGGAAAACGGACTGGAAATCCGCTACGAAGTCGGCCACGGCGAAAAACTACCTTTCCCGGACGGTTCCTTTGACCTGGTCGCCTGCTGCGATGTGCTCGAACACGTGGACGACCCGGTGCAGGTAGTGCGGGAGGTCGCCCGCGTGCTGAAGCCGGAAGGCGTTTTCTTCTTCGACACCGTGAACCGGACGTGGCTCAGCAAGATAGCGCTCATAAAGATCTGGCAGGAATGGTCGATTACCCGGTGCTGCCCGACGAATGCCCATGTCTGGGAAAAATTCATCAAGCCTGCCGAACTCACAGAAATCCTGCAATCCAATGGACTAATCGTGCGCGGGATGCGCGGGATTGCCCCCAAAAGGCGCAACTTCCTTGCCCTGCTGCGCCATCTGCGCGCCATAAAGACCGGCCGGATGCGAAATCAACGGATGGCAACCGCACTCCAGCTAACCGAAACCGGCGACCTGAAGCTTTCCTACATGGGCTATGCGGTAAAAGGCATCCGGTAAATCGTATTGCGCGTAGTAATGAGTATAAGTCAATCATTTCGCACTCCTCAACCAACTCCAGGAGTGCATGGCGACCTGCCCTCTTCGTCATTATCTTTTCGTTAGAATACCGCTGATCTATATTCGATACGGAAGCAGCAGCATCGGAGGCGGGAGAATGGCAAGGCCCATATGGAAGGGAAATATCTCGTTCGGCCTGGTAAACATACCTATCAGTCTGTACTCTGCCGAGCAGAAATCCGAAATGCATTTCAAGCTGATAGACAAGCGCAATAAATCGCCGGTACGCTATGAGCGGGTGAACGAAGAAACCAGGCAGGAGGTCCCCTGGGACCAGATCGTGAAGGGCTACGAGTACGACCCGGACAACCTGGTGCTCCTTACCGACGAAGACCTCAAAAGCGTTGCCGTCGAAGCCACCCAGACAATAGATATCTCCGATTTCGTCAACCTCGAATCCATAGGGTACGCGTTTTTCGAAAAGCCCTATTACGTGGTCCCGGGCAAGAAGGCCGAAAAGGGATACGTCCTGCTCCGGGAAGTCCTGAAGCGCACCGGCAAGGTTGCCATCGCAAAGGTCGTCATCCGGTCGCGTCAGTACCTCGCGGCCCTCGTCCCCCAGGGCAACGCCATGATTTTGAACATACTGCGCTACTACAACGAAGTGCGAAACTCTTCGGAGTTCAACTTCCCGGAAGGAGATCTTGAAACGTACAAGATCACGGACAAAGAACTCCAGTTTGCCGAAATGCTGGTCAACACGATGATGAGCGAATGGGAACCGGAGAAATACCATGACGAATACCGCGATGCGCTGATGTCCTGGATCGAGGAAAGGGTGCGTACCGGTGAGACCGCCCCGGTGCAACCTGCCGAAGCGGCACGGGAAACCGGCAAGGTAATCGACATGATGGACCTGCTCAAAAGAAGCGTCGAGCAGGTTTCGAAGCAGAGAGGCAGGGAAGAGGAAAAGCCCGGGCGCAAAGCCGAGCGACCGAGGAGGGTCGGGCGCCCCAAGGCGGCCGGCAGCGATGAACAGGCAAAGTCGGCCTGATGCACGGACGGACGAGTAGCCGTCGGAGGCACAACCGGCCTCTGTCGTTTGTCGGGGATTCCAATCGCCTCAGAAGAAATAGAGTCCGAGAAGGGGTTGCCGTGTTCATTCCAACAAAGGCTTTTCTGACAAAAGGTACAGGCTTTCACAAAAACGAGCTCCAATCCTACGAGTTGGCCCTGAGAGATGCCGGCATAGAGAAACTCAACCTGGTGAGTGTGTCCAGTATCTTCCCGCCGAATTGTGAGATTATCGAGAGGCAGGAGGGCTTAAAGCTTCTTGAGCCTGGAAAAGTAACCTTTTGTGTGATGGCGCGCCTTCACACGAATGAATACAGGAGAATGATCGGAGCCTCCATAGGCATCGCGTTTCCGTCCGACAGGAACAATTATGGCTACATCAGTGAATACCATTCTTTCGGAAAGGACGAGTCCGAATTGGGAGATTTTGCCGAGGATCTTGCTTCCACCATGCTGGCAACCACTCTGGGAATTGAGTTCGATCCGGATAAGGACTATGACGAGCGCAGGCAGATCTACCTCATGAGCGGGAAAGTTGTTGAAGCCCTTTCATTTCCCTGCGTAGATCACGGAAGGAAAGGCGGCTATGTTACGGTCGTCTCGAGCATTGTTTTTATTGAATGATGAGTCCCGGGAGCCATTTTCCAACGGCCGGCCAACCAGTCTCCTGCCCGTCCGGCTTGGAGTCGAGCCCGAGATGTTTGTCGACAGCTCATAGATATACAGCGTCGATGTCGAGTGTGGAGCGGACTCCAAGGTCGTCATAGTTTTCGTTCAGCCAGGTTTCGGCGGCACGGAAGCCCACATCGTGCAGATGCTTCAGAAATGCCCATTCCGCATTGAATTTACTTGAGACGCCGAGTTCTCTAAGTGCGAAGTCGGCGTTGATGCGATGAAAAAACACGTCCTTGAATCGTTCTTCTTCCAGGTTTTGCACTTCAATCAGTTTTTTCAGCAAGGCTATCGTTCGGACCTCTTTAATAAGCGCTGCATTGAATGAAATCTCGTTTACACGGTTGTGAATATCGCCGGCACCGCGCGGTATATCCTGGCGATGGACGGGATTGATCTGGACGATCACGATATCGCGCCCTCCGCATTCTTCAACCAGCGGAAACAAAGCAGGATTTCCCATATATCCGCCGTCCCAGTAAGCTTCTCCATCGATTTCAACCGCGTGGAACAGGAATGGCAGGCATGCCGAAGCCATCACCATATCCGCCGTCATTTCTTCACGACGAAAAATTTTTAGCTTCCCGGTTCGGACATTGGTTGCCGCGACAAACAGTTTGATTCCTTCGGCATTGCGCACATGCTCGAAGTCCACCAGCGCGGCAAGCTGCATGCGAAGGGGGTTGAGATCAAAAGGATTGAACTGGTAGGGAGAGACCAGACGGGAGAGAAGGTCGAACATTATGAATCCCGGCGAATGGTCCAGGGTCCAACGCCCTCTCAAATGGTCCAGCGGCGTCCGCTGGAGAGGTGAAAAATCCGCCGACCTGCTTACTGCAGCCCAGAAAGAGTCGAGCGCTTCGCGCGCACCTTGCCGTCCTCCCCGGTCAAGCCCGTCAGCCAGCACCACAGCATTCATGGCGCCGGCGCTTGTGCCGCAGATCCCCTCAATGCCGACCCGATCGTCCCCGAGCAGATAATCCAGAACGCCCCACGTAAAAGCACCATGAGCACCGCCGCCTTGCAATGCCAGTTCGATCAGTTTCACCTTGCCCCTCCCCTTTCGTGGTTAATCGGGATTCAAACTCGTAACGCCTCCCTTAATTGGAAATGGGGCATGGGATGTATTTGTGGATACCGGAACAGTATTAACAGGGCAGCACGGGCCTGATCTTTGCCTCATACCCGGCGGTGCTGGACTTTCCTCTTTCCCGCACTACCTTAATTTCAGGTTGTTTTGAAATTCCGCTTTCTCAAGGAGAAATGAAGTGAATAACGTAAGCAAAGAAACTGAACCCCAAGAAGTGAGGCAAGTACGAGATCATCTGGGATGGTTCATCGGCCTGGCAGTCGGCCTTATCATCCTGGGCTGGCTGGATATTTTCGTACCGTTCGTTTCCGGCGTCGCCATGCAGAATCTTGCCGGAATCCTGTTGGTGATCGGTGGAATAATGTACATCGTCCACACATTGCGGTGGAGAATGTCCGAAAGGATCGTCCCGGGTTTCTTTATAGGCATTCTCTATGTTGCGTTCGGCCTTCTGCTTCTTACATCGTCAGTAAGGGTTGCCTTCGCCCTTACGTTCTTTGTGGGTCTATTCTTCTTTATAGAAGGAATCTTCAAGATTGTTCAGTCCATTCGCACACGACCGTCTTCAGGGTGGGGCTGGATGCTCTTCAGCGGGATAGTGTCGGTCTTCCTTGCCCTGATCCTTTGGGGCGGACGACCGCTGACAGCTTTTTGGGCCCTCGGTGTTTTCATCGGCATCAATTTGCTGATAGGGGGGTTTGCGGTATTGATGATTGCCCTGACAGTTCGCGCCTCAGTCAGGGCGGGAGAGCGTTTCTGTATCGGAGGGGAGTGCTTTCAGGCTTGAGAGCATCCTCGCGCAGTACACAATGATTGCTGTGGACAACACAGGAGAAAAACCGGGCGGCGAGACAAAAAAAGCGGAATGCATTTTCTGCACTCCGCTTTTTTCGATTGAACATCGAGGTTAATCGATAAAGGTCTTCAGGCAGGCCTGCCTGTTGGGATTTTTCAATTTGCGCAAAGCTTTCTTCTCTATCTGCCGGATGCGCTCTTTCGAAACGTTGAAAATCCTGCCGATCTTTTCCAGCGTTTCGGCGGGCTGTCCATCGAGGCCGAACCGCAACCGCAAGATCTTTTCCTCCCGGGGCTGCAGAGTGGAAAGCAGTGTACGGGTTATCTCAGCCAGTTCCTTATCCGAGCACTCTTCCATCGGAGAAGCCGCACGTTCGTCCTCAATGAAATCCCCCAGCCGCTGTTCGTCCTCGCCGATGGGCGTTTCAAGAGAGATCGGCTGAGCGGCAAGCGTCAGCACCATCTGCACTTTTTCGACGGGCAGCTTGGAACGCTCGGCTATTTCCAGCGGGGTGGGCTCTCGCCCCAGTTCCTTCAAAAGTTCATAATAGACCTTGAAGAAAAGATTTTTCAGTTCGATGAAATGAACCGGCAGCCTGATCGTTCGGGTCTTGTCATAAATGCCGCGGATGATGCTCTGCCGCACCCACCAGGTCGCATACGTGCTGAAGCGGTTTCCCTTGGTATGGTCGAATCGGCCGACAGCCTTCAGCAACCCGAGGTTTCCCTCCTGGATCAGGTCGTCGAAAGTCATGCCGCGCCCCCTGTAGCGTTTGGCAATGCTCAGGACCAGGCGCAGGTTGGCGCGAACCATTTCCTGTTTGGCCGTATCCACCGCCCGCATGATCGCCCGTACGCGCGCAAGAGAACCGGAGAAAAGCGGATTTTCCGGATGATCCTGGCTGGCCCGCTCCAGAGTGCGCACAATTACTTTGAGCACCTTGTCCCGCACCCCCGGGAAGGTCTTTTCGTGTTCGAGCAGCTTTATGACCTTGTCGTTGAGATCGGCTATGATCTTGTGCTCGCCCGTGCGCTTTTCGATTATCCGCACCAATTCGTCCTGACCGTGGCGGATTATCTGGGCCAACTCCGTTTCCCGCTCCTGGGTGAGCAGAGGATAGCTGGACACCTCCTTGAGGTAGCAGGTTATGTGGTCTTCGTCGAAGTCTTCTCCGGCAGGCGCCGCAACCCCGGCCTGAGCTTCTTCTTCCTCGTCCTCAACCTCGGCCGGTTCCTCGGCCAGTTCGGCGATCGCGAGAGACTCGTCGCCGCGAGTATCCTCGTGGCCTTCCAGTTCCATATCCGAGGTGGGGAACTTGCCCCCGATGACCCGCCCGTTGCCTATCAGCCCTTCGAATTCTTCCTCGGAATTATTCTTTTTGAAGAAGTAGTCGAAGGGAAGGCATTTTTCAGAAGCTATGGATTTCATAACAATCTCCTTCGGGGCGCCCCAGACCGCAACGTGATTGACCTGAAATTCGTCTGAACGCCGAGCCCCTCCTTTTTATATTCAAAGCACGAGGCTATAGTGTGCGTGCCTCGGCTTGAGGTCGGTATTAACGACAATCAATTTAGTTACTCCAGGTAGTTAGTCAATATTAGCGAATCAGCACTATTTCATAAGTAAAATCGCGCCAATATACAACATATTGTAACAACTAGAAAAACCGCATCGGCCAAAGGGCCGACCGCGGTTCGGAGTAACATTTTGCTATACTGGAACTTTATATTATAAGCGGCTTATTGGTGTGATGCAAGAATTTTTTGAGGCGTGAGGAATTTTTGTGCCACTCTCCGCGCAAGTACTGCAAAGCATAGTATGTTCGCCGCAGTTCTGTCAACACGGCTTTGCCGCGGAACGCTCCCCGTATCAGAGATGTATTTCCACGATGTCGCCGTCGTTCAGCACGTAGTCGCGCTGAACCAGCTGCCCGCTGAAAACACCCGTTCCCCAGACCTTTGCGAACTTCAGCCTCGTGACGAAATCTTTGTGGATTTCAGCGGCAAGCTCCTCGAGCGTGCTTTGCCTGGGCAGCACAAATGGAGCCCCCATGTCAGGGTCCTTTCCGGGCATCTTGGTGTATACCCGTATCACATCGGATAACTCGTAGATCTTTGCAAGAAACTGCTGCAGATTATACCCCGCCCGGATTGAGATCCCGATGCACGGCACAGCGACTTCGCATAATTCCCGAAAAGCCTCGAAGTCCTGTTCCGCCGCGTCATCGTCTATTTTGTTCACCGCCAGGAGGACCTTCTTCATGAATGGAGCCTTTTTCAGGCCTTCCGGAACGGGCATCTCAGGTGGATAAATGCGCAGACTGTTGAGGTAGGACAGGGTATCTTCGAGCTGCTGGAGCGGGTCCCCGTGAATGTCTATGAGGATGACGATTATATCCGTGCGCCTCAGCAGGTCGGTCATGCCCGGGTCCAGAAATTCCGGCGGCACCGGAGGCGTGTCCACGAGCTGGAACTGGATGTTTCCGAAATTGGCCATCCCAGGCGTGGGCTTCCAGGTGGTATGCGGAAAGTCGGCGATTTCCGGTTTGGCATTGGTGAGAGCCGCCACCAGGGAAGATTTGCCGGCGTTGGGGGCGCCGATGAATACCGCCTGCACCGCCCCTTCCCTCTCTATATTGAAAACGCTTTCCCTCTTCCCTGCCCCTTTCTTCTGCTGCGCTTCGCTCTTGTGTTTGGCGATGCGTTTGCGCAGGTCCGCCCTCAGCTTATCCGTGCCCTTGTGCTTGGGCATGATCGTAAGCATTTCTTCCAGGGCTTCCAGCTTTTCCTCGGTCGTCCTTGCTTCCCTGTAACGTTTTTCGGCTTCAAAGTAAGGGGGCGGCAGGTTGGCAGGCATATTGCGCTTCCCTTTCTCCGGCCCTTGTGAGATATGCATAGGGGCAAAAAGCAGCATCTCCGGGCGCCGGTGTTTCAATTGCTCGTCGACTGCCGGGGGAGTTACGATTTCCGTCTATCGGACACGCCGCGCGTTGCGCTGCTCGAATCCACTGCACAGGAGAACAGATTTTGATTTGCGAACAATGTAAGAACGAACTGCAGATTGTCAGAACCTGACGCCGGATTTACCTGCGCTGCCGGGGATGCGGCGCAACCTACAACATCACGGATCTTCGCGAAGAACTCACGGACGAACTGGAACAGGAACTGGCTTATTGCAGGGTAGACCTTATGTGATTGCGGCCACCCGCGGGGCAATCAAAAAAGGACCGGATGTAGATCCGGTCCTTTTTTGGTTCTAGCCTAATTTCTCAGCAATGAGCTTTTCGGCAAGCGCCAGGGCATCTTTCAGCTTATCCGGTTTGTTTCCACCGGCCTGGGCCATATCGGGTCTTCCTCCGCCGCTTCCGCCGACCTCCTTCACGATTTCCTTTATCAGGTTTCCGGCATGCAGCTTCGCTGTCAGCTCCTGCGTAACGCCTACCAGCAGGAAAACCTTGTCGCCGGAGACCGCTCCCAGAACGGCAACGCCTTTCGCGAACTTTTCCCTGAACTTGTCGTTCACTTCCCGAAGGACCTTCGGATTGTCCGCTTCAATCTGCACAACCAGCACGCCGGCACCGCCGACATCCCTGGCTGTTTCGAACAGATCGGCCGAGCGTTTTCCGGCAAGGCTCGCCTTGAGCGCTTCCAGTTCTTTTTCGGTTTGCCGCTCCTGAGCGAGGACTTTTTCCACCCTGTCGGCAACCTCGTGGGGAGCAACCTTGAGCAGGCCCGCCGTGCGGTTGAGGATTTCCCTCTGGCGGTTCACATACTCGAGGGCATGTCTTCCTCCGAGAGCTTCAATTCTCCGGACTCCGGACGCGATGCTGGTTTCCTGCACGATTACCAGCAGTCCGATGTCGCCGGTCCGGTGCGTGTGCGTCCCGCCGCAGAGTTCACGGCTGAAGCCGGGGATTTCCACCATGCGCACCGTATCGCCGTATTTTTCTTCGAAAAGCGCCATGGCGCCCGTCTTGAGTGCCTGTTCCAGGTCCATCACATGCACATGGAGGTCCTTGTTCTCGCGGATTTCATCGTTTGCGAGGCGTTCGATCTCCGCTAGTTCCTCAGGAGAAACCGAGGCGAAATGCGTGAAGTCGAACCGAAGACGATCGGGCGCAACCAGCGAACCCGCCTGCTTGACGTGATCGCCCAGAACCTTTCTCAGCACGGCGTGCAATATGTGAGTGGCGGTATGATGAATCGCCGTGTCTTTTCGCAGTTCCCGGTCTACCGCCAGATGTACGGCCTCGCCGGAACGCAAGACTCCCGCATCGACCTTGCCCACGTGGACAAACAGATCGCCGGGCAACTTCACCGTGTCCGTTACCACTATCCTGCCGGCAGGCCCCGTAATGATACCGCGGTCGCCTACCTGCCCGCCGGATGCTCCGTAGAACGGTGTCTCCGCAACTACGAGTTCAATCGTGGTCCCTTCGGAGGCCGATCCGATTTCCTCGCCGTCGTGAACCATGGCAACGATTGTGGAATCCCCTTCGATACGTTCATACCCCACAAAACGGGAGGAAACCCCGTTCATGGAAAGCTGCCGGTACGCTTCCGACACCTCGCGCTCGCCGCTTCCCTTCCAGGCAGCCCGCGACTGCTCGCGCTGTTTTTGCATCAGTTCCTGGAATCCGGCTTCATCCACCGAAAACCCGAGTTCCCGGGACATGTCGGTTACGATGTCGATAGGAAATCCGTACGTGTCGTACAGCTTAAATATAAGCGCCCCCGGAATTGTCCCGGCATTTTCGTCCTGCAGGCGCCGTATTTCGTTCTGGAGCAGGCGCAGCCCGTTGTCGAGCGTTTCGTTGAAGCGCTCTTCCTCGTTAACGATAACCCGCATGATGAAATTCCGATTTTCGAGCAGTTCGGGATAAGCATCCTGCATGGACTCCATGACGGAGAGGGCAACTTTACTCAAAAACGGCTTATCGAGCCCCAGGAAGCGCCCGTGTCGCAACGCCCTCCGGATCACTCGCCGAAGAACATACCCGCGCCCCTCGTTGCTCGGCAGTGCGCCGTCGCCTATCAGAAAGGCGGCCGCACGGCTGTGGTCGGCTATGACCTTTACGGAAACGTCCTTCTCGGGCTCCTTTCCGTAGCGGTAGCCGCTGAGTTCCTCGATCCGAGCCATCATGGGAGTAAAAAGATCGGTATCGTAGTTGGACGGGACTTTCTGCACCACCGCTGCAATCCGCTCGAGTCCCATCCCCGTGTCGATGCTCGGCTTGGGAAGAGGTTCCAGCACCCCGTCGTCCCTGCGGTTAAACTGCATGAAGACGAGGTTCCATAGCTCGAGGTATCGGTCGCAGTCGCATCCCGGCTTGCAGTCGGGCTGTCCGCACCCCATCGCGGGCCCCTGGTCGATCAGGATCTCGGAGCACGGCCCGCAGGGGCCGGTATCGCCCATCGACCAGAAGTTGTCCTTGGTCGGAAAGGTCAGGATGCGGTCGGCCGGAAGATACCTCGCCCAGTGTTTACGGGCTTCCTCATCCGGGCCGATGTTCATTTCACGGTCGCCTTCGTGAATCGTGGCGTAGAGTTTATCCTTGGGAAGGCCGATAACGCCGGTCAGAAATTCCCACGCATACTCGACAGCCTTCTCCTTGAAGTAATCGCCAAAAGAAAAATTCCCGAGCATCTCGAAGAAGGTATGATGCCTCGCGGTGCGGCCGACGTTTTCCAGGTCGTTGTGCTTGCCGCCCGCGCGCATGCACTTCTGGCTGGTCGTTGCACGGCAATAGGGTCTTTTTTCCTCACCAAGAAAGGTCCTTTTGAACTGCACCATGCCGGCATTGGTGAAGAGCAGGCTGGGGTCGTCGTGAGGGATGACCGACGAACTCTTTACGATCGTGTGTTCCCTCTCCTGAAAAAAATCCAAAAAGGCCTTTCGAATTTCACTGGCTTTCATCCAGAAAGCTCCTTCCAAGACTATGAATTTCTTTGATTATACACCGGCGGCAAAGCCGGTTACTCGGCTGTCGCGGCCGCAACTGCGGGGGCGGCAGGCTTCAGGTCGTGGATCTCGCGAATCTTCTCCTCGATTTCCGTCATCAGTTCGGGATGCTCGCGGAGGAAAGTCTTGGAGTTTTCCCTGCCCTGACCCAGTCTTTCGCCTTTGTAGGAGTACCACGTGCCGGATTTTTCCACCAGGTTGGCATCCACTCCGAGGTCGAGGAGGTCGCCATCCTTTGATATTCCACGCCCGTACACGATATCGAACTCGGCTTCCCGGAACGGCGGGGCGATTTTATTCTTCACCACCTTCACCTTGGTCCGGTTTCCGATTACGTCCTGGCCTTCCTTGATCGGGCCGATGCGGCGGATATCCATCCGCATGGTGGCGTAGAACTTGAGGGCGTTGCCTCCGGTGGTCGTTTCGGGCGAGCCGTACAGCACGCCGATCTTCATGCGGATCTGGTTGGTAAAGATAACGCAGGTCTTCGATTTGCTGATGGCGGATACCAGCTTTCGCAACGCCTGGCTCATAAGTCTCGCCTGGAGCCCGACATGCGGATCGCCCATCTCGCCTTCTATTTCCGCCTTCGGCACCAGAGCGGCAACCGAGTCGACGACAACCACATCAATTGCGTTGCTGCGCACCAGGATTTCGGCGATCTCCAGCGCCTGTTCGCCGTAGTCCGGCTGGCTTACGAGAAGGTCTTCGACCACCACTCCCAGTTTGCGCGCATATTGAATATCGAGGGCGTGTTCTGCATCGACGAAGGCCGCAAGCCCGCCAAGCTTCTGCGCCTCGGAGATGATATGCAGCGCAAGGGTGGTCTTCCCCGAAGACTCAGGTCCGAAAATCTCGATTATACGTCCCCGGGCAACGCCCCCTATTCCCAGGGCAAGATCGAGGGACAGGCAGCCGGTGGAAATAACCGGCACCTCTACATGGGCGCCTTCTCCAAGCCGCATGATGGCGCCTTTTCCACACATGCGTTCGATCTGGGACACAGCTGCGTCAATTGCTCGTTGTCGGTCGTCCATAAGTCCCATGGATGGGTCTCCTTCGAATAAATACAGTGATATATTAGAACCGGGATTTCACAGGATTACGAGTGGAAAGCCGCGTCCCCTGTCTATAAACATGCCAAGCAGCAGATAAGAATTCGTCCCCTCAGGCTGGATGTCCGAAAGGCGCTCTGAATAGCGGGGTATATCGTGCGCCGTCCGGCCTCAAATCACTTTTATACAATACAAGTTCAGTAACGTCAAAGGGTTCCGCGGCGAACTCGCGGTGATCGAGAAGGAGTTGCTGGAGGACCTGGATCCGCTGCCGGCCGCGCACACGGCCGAGGGTCAAATGCGGCCGAAAGGGGCGATCTTCCGGGTTGAAACCGAACGGAACCAGGGCGAGGTCCACCTCCTTCTGGATGCGGATCAGAGGCTCGGAATCACCCCGAAGCCCTACCCACACCACGCGGGGCTGCTTGACATTGGGAAAGGCGCCGCAGGAGGCGGGCTGAAGCCGAAACCCTTTGGCCCGGGCGGAAATTCCGGCAAGTACCGGCTTCATTTCCTCGATCAGATCGGGCGCAACGTTTCCAAGGAATTTGAGCGTGAGGTGAATCCCGTCGGGTTTGACCCAGCCGACCTGGGCGTCGCTTTTCTTCAGGTCCCGGCCCAGGGATTCCAACTGACTCCGGACGATATCCGGAAGTTCGATGGCGACGAAACTGCGGATGGAGTTGCTTTCCATAAAAGCCCCAAAGCCGTGAAGAAGAACCAATTATAAAGAATATTGAGATCAGTTCCCGTCGTTCGTGAGACGCCTCTCGAACGCATTCATGTCAATCGCAACGAAGCGGCGACGAGTTGCTCAAAAGCTTCCACAGGAGGACCAGTGCAGCCTGGGCCGCGTGTTCCTGGATTTCCTCTCTTTCCCCGCCGAACCGATATTTTTCGACCAGTTTCTTCTCCGGCGTCACGCATCCGATATACACCGTGCCGACGGGCTTTTCGGCGCTTCCGCCGGATGGCCCCGCTATTCCCGTTACGGAGACCGCCACATCGACGCCCTTTCCGCCTTTCCGGGTGCGCGCGCCTTCGGCCATGGCGAGTGCCACCTGCTCGCTCACCGCCCCGTACCTGGCTAAGAGGTCCTCCGGAACCCCGAGCAGTTCCATTTTCGCTTCGTTGCTGTAGGTGACATAGGCACGGTCGAGGTAATCGGAGGCACCGGGAATAGCCGCAATCTTGCGCGACACGAGACCGCCGGTGCATGATTCCGCCAGGGCCAGGCTCCACCCCCGCTCGCGCAGATGCCGGCCGATCACCCTTTCCAGGCAGTCGTCATCGTGTCCGCTGATATTATGTGGCCCGATAAGGGCAGTCACCCTCTCTTCGGCCTTTTTCACCAGGTTGCGGCATTCTTCCTCGTTGGCGGCCGAAGCGAAAATGGTTACCCAATTTTCCCTTCCGTGCGGAAGATACCCGATGTCCACCCCCATTCCCTGGAAATCGCACAACCGGAGCCGGCGATTCACCTCGGCTTCGAGAAGCCCCTGGATCCGGACGACGTGCTTTATGTAGGAGCACCGCTTCGGGAAGCGGAATTCCAGGTCCGGAATGACGATCTTACCCAGCAGATAACGCATTTCATCCGGGACCCCGGGCAGAAAGTAGCAGGGGAAATTTTCGTGAAGCAGGAAGAATCCGGCCATATCCAGCCCCAGCTTGACGGCCCCCCGGGGCAGTTCGGCCATCCTTTCCACTTCCTTGGACCAGCGCCCCGTGCCGACCAACCGCTGCCTGAGCCACTGGGCATAGTCCCGGTTCACCGCCAGCGGGATGCTGAAGGCTTTGGACACGGCCGCAATGGTCTTATCGTCGTCGGTTGGGCCGAGCCCGCCCGTGACGATGAGGAAATGGGATTTATTCAAGCATGCGCAAAGATGGTCGGCGATGACATCCTCGCTGTCGCCGATGGTGATGATCCTGTCCAGGCGAAATCCCCTGGAGCGCAGTTCCAGCGCAATATGGTGGGCATTACCGTTGGGGATGTCGCCCAACAGGATTTCGTCCCCGATCGTCATGAGCGTTCCGGTTATTTCGACGGGCTTTTCAGTCATTGTCATTGCCTTATGTTCAATCCGGTTCCGAAGACCGGTCGGAAGCGGAAGTGCTGTATGGTCGGCAACCGGTCTCCCATCTGCTCTTATTCTAAGCATCTTCCAGGGCCGAATGCCGTCGATCGAAGAATTACTCCTCCTCCCCGATTATCCGCCTGTAAACATCGGGAATGGGAACACCCGTTTCCCGGGCTATCCGGCTGCATTCCTCATATTCCGGGATGATCCGCACATTGCCGCTCGGCAAAACCACCCGCTTCACCCTGACCGAACCGAAAACCGTATCCAGGGTTTGCTGTTCACGCGGAACTTCCAGCCGCCGCACTTCCTGCACCCGTATGCCCAGGGTAGTCGTTTCCGTCATGAGCAGCTCAGCGGCCGCGCTTTCCAGGGCAGGATCGACCAAGACCCGCAGCAGAACACCCGGTCTGTTCTTTTTCATCTGCACGGGCATGATGCCGGCGTCCAATGCCCCGAGCGCGAAAAGCTTTTCGAACACGTAATTGTATATTTCCGGGTTCATGTCATCAATATTGGTCTCGAGCATGAGCAGCCTGCGCTCCATGACGGAGACCTCGGATTTCCCCAGGAAGACGCGCAGAAGGTTCGGCGGATCGGTTGACGGATGTTTGCCGACGCCGTAGCCGGTTCCCAGCAGCGTCATGGAGGGAACCTGCCCGAAGCTTTCCGCAAGGGTCGCAACGATGCCGGCCCCGGTCGGCGTCACGAGTTCGCGCTCCATGGTAGTTCCGTATACGGGGACTCCCGAAAGAATCGCGCTCGTTGCCGGGGCGGGAAGAGGAATCGTTCCGTGCTGCGTTTTCACAAAACCCCGGCCGACGGGAATCGGCGATGCAACGATCTTCTCGATCTTCAGGTAGCCAAGGCAGAACACGGCGCCTGCAATGTCCAGGATGGAATCGACAGCTCCCACTTCATGAAAGTGAACATCGGCTGCAGGGATGCCATGTACCCTGCCTTCGGCCTGCGCAATCCGCTTGAAGACGGCGATGCTTTTTTCTTTTACGCCCGGCTGCAGGCCGCTTTCATTGAGAAGCGTCTCGATATCGGTGAACCTGCGGTGCGGCTGGTGACCGGCCGAAATGACGACCCGGACGCCTTCTATGGCTCCGCGCCGTTCCCGGGAGGAAGCGATGGTCCAGTCGGAGAGCGCGATTTTGCGCATTTCGGCTTCTAGCGCCTCGATGGGAACCCCCAGGTCTATGAGCGCTCCCAGTGTCATGTCTCCGCTTATCCCGGAGAAACAGTCGAAATAGGCTATGTTCATTCGGCATCCTGAAGCTGTGAGATAAATTTTAGGAAAAGTTCGCCGCACCGCCGGATTTTAGTTGCGGCTCCGGTGCTGCGTCAATTATATTCGCCTGCCTAAAGGGACGGCATTTCGCGTCCGTTTGCCGGAAGTTCCGGGATTTTCTTGACATGCCGGGACGGTGTATATAAACTAATCGGTCTGAGTGGGAAATTCCTTCCCTCTTGGAGGGATGGCCGAGTGGTTTAAGGCGGCGGTCTTGAAAACCGTTGTTCCGTTTGCGCGGAACCGTGGGTTCGAATCCTACTCCCTCCGCCACCTGAAAAATATGCTGGAGAGATGGCCGAGTCGGCTGAAGGCGCTCGCCTGCTAAGCGAGTGTACGCTGTAAAGGTGTACCGAGGGTTCGAATCCCTCTCTCTCCGCCACCAGAAAAAAACGAGCCCCCGTTCCGGTACTGCCGGAATGGGGGCTTTTTATTTCCAAATCCCTTCCTGCTGGAAGTCCGTTATTTGCAATTTTAAGGTGGCGCCCGGAGGACCCGACACTTACATTTCAGGTTTTGCAGCCTGACAGACTGCGGAATTCCGAGATCAGAAAAGAGTTCACACAAATGTTCGAAATGCTTGTTGGGTTTTTGATAATGGTCCTTGTCCGCACAGTCGCTCCACGCCATGCGTTGCGCCTGGAATCCGGACCCGATGAACAGGATTCCCGGGAGATATTCGCCCTGGGTTTGTGCATGACAATTGTGGCTTTTTCCATAGCCGTCTTTTTAATTTCGTACTGCCAGTTCCTACCCACGCAAATTGATGGCTAAAACCGCTTGTTCGGCACTCGATCACGCTGCTGCTGATATGAATAGCACTTCCGGCATGGCATTCCCGCAGCACCGATGGTCTCCTTCGATCGAACTCTCTCATCTTTCACGGACCGACCATGTACCCCACGTCAACGCGTTCGGCGAGGAATTCGGCGTAGGGACGCTCCAGGTGTCAGCGAGGAAAAAAGGTAGACCGCACCGGTCGAAGTGGTGGTGTAGGTGATGTCCCGGAAAGCCGGGTCTGCCGCCATTAGTGCCAGGCATTCCCCGATCTGTTCCGCGGTGAGGTTGAACGGAAACTCCAGGAAAAGCGCCAGCGGAAGCGGCCGGGGATCCTCCGCCGAGTTGCTCCGGACCTCTTCCGCGATGAGCATCACCGGCGAGGATTTTCTGTCCATGATGGAAGCATATGTCCTGCTGAGCAACGCGGGTGCGTGGTAGAGGGATTTTCTGGAAACACCCGCAAAGACCGCCAGGTCGGTGTTCGTCGCAAGAGTCTCTTCAAGGAGCGCACCCATGTCCTCCGCAACCGGCCGGTCGCCCTCCGGCCATTCGCACTCTTTCAGCCGTGCGAAAAGCGCCTCTTCATCGACAGCGCAACCGCGGCGACTGCTTTCGCGTATGGCTTCCGCAATCAGGCTACCGATTGGCGATGGAGCCTGCTGGTGGGAAAACAAGGTTTGTGATTCGGCCCCTGCGCCACCTTCTTCCACCATCAGAAGCGGACAATCTATTTGCTCTAAAAGCGGACATTTCTATTTGTTGCCAACACTATAACTTAATAGCGCTCCTGCTGTTGACTTGTTAGTGCATAATAAGCCGCCTAGAAGAGGGGTAGGGAGCATATTTTACACAGCGTATATGAATTCACTCGATAGCCCTTGAATCGATTCCAATTTATTATTAGGGTCTCGTTAAAAGTCGCGTGTACGGAACCAAATCGAATCAGGCCACGAACGGCAGACTTCATGAGCCTCCTGGTACTCAAACTTATTCTGACTCCGCTTCTTATCGCGGCAGCGACGCTTGCAGTGCGCAGGTGGGGGTTCGCCATAGGAGGGTTGTTTACGGGGCTGCCTCTTACCTCCGGCCCTATCTCACTTTTTCTCGCGATCGAACAGGGCCCTCAGTTCGCAGAACAGGTATCCCAGGGGATGCTGCTCGGAATGGTCTCCCTTGTAACTTTTTGCGTCGCCTATGCCAGGACCGCAAGGGGACCCGCGTGGTTTCCGTCCCTTGCCATCGGCATCGGCGTGTACTTCCTGGCTTCCTGGGGCTTGTCTTTCATTTCGCTGTCCCACGAGTACCTCAGTCTTATGGCTTTCCTGCTGATGTGGGCGGCGTTCAAAGCCGCGGGGCCTTCCACGCCTGGAGACTTTCATGCGGAGTCGCCCTGGTGGGATATCCCTGCCCGGATGGTGACCGCAACGGCGATGGTCTTTCTCATCACCGGCGGGGCCCAGTCCCTGGGTCCCAGGTGGAGCGGCCTTATCGCCCCGTTTCCCGTCTTTACGTGCATAATGGGTGTATTCGCCCAAAAGCAGAACGGCGCAGCCGCCGCGCACCGGTTGCTGCGCGCAATCATTCTCGGTTGCTTTTCCGCAGTTGCCTTTTTCGTGGTCATCGGCTTTACGGTCGAGCGCACTACCCTTACGGCGACTTACCTGCTGGCGACCGCGGCCGCTCTGTCCGCCAGCGCACTCGGCCTGGCATATGTTCAGGTAAGATCCGGGAGGCAAAAGGCCCTTGCGCTGGACAGCACCCTTCGCAGATAGCCCGTCAATCGCCATTCGCTAAATTGACGACGATACGTGAGCCCAAATCCGTACGCGTCTCCAATGCACCGAACTTTTGCAGAATACTCCCAACGCCCCATTTTTCCCGCATTGAGACCCGCTTATATTCGCCTAGTCACGTTTTGCGGACATCTGTGCACGAATAACGATCTGCAAGAAAGGAAGAATATGTGTCTCGATTGTGGGTGTATGGAGCCGGACAACAGGCATGGAGACGAGCGCCACCTGATCATGCAGGACCTGGTGGATGCCGCCCAGGCAAATCAGAAACCGCTCCGAAAGGTTTTTGAAACGGTTGAGAGCACAGCGAACCAGGTCCTTCAGGGCAAGTTGAAAAGTTCCGCCTGGAAACCCGGCCAATAAGGGGAATCGATGAGTGATCCGGTGAGAACCGAAAGCCCGTTCATGGCCGGGCTTTCGGCTGAATGCATGATCAGGCGAAGAGGCCTTTGATGTTTCCGTGCAGTTCCCTGGTCTTCTCCGTCCGGGCGCGGTCGCGATCCCTGCCGATCTCGTCCAGTTCGGCCTCGAGTGCAAGCAGTGCGGGATCATCCCAGGGTTTCCCGTCCCGATGGGCGTCGATCAACGAGCGGTAAATCGATATCATTCGGCCGATGAGTTCTACGGCATATTCCCTGCCCTGGACCTTGAGCGTGGCCAGTCCTATATCCATATAATCCCAGAGTTCCTTCCCGTTTATTACGAACGCCGTGTTGGGACTGCGGCGAATGCGGGCGTTTATCCGTTCGATCTCATCCCTGCTGCGCGAGCGCTGCAGGAGCACTTTCCTGCGTTGCTCGTCGGTGAGCAGGCACAGTCTGAAGCAACTTCCGCTCCGGTCGGGCCATCCTTCATATTCGACTATTTCATTTCCATCTTCGTCTTTGTACGTGCGTTTGATGTAGCTGTCGCTTATCAGTTCGTGAAAAACGCAATTACCTACCCCTCCCACGCACCGGTTACCATGGACCAGCACTTCGGCGGCAAGCCCCAGTTTGCGTGCGGATTCCGTGAAGGCGCGGAGCTTCTCGGCCGTGTCGATCTGCGTGCTGGCAACGATTTGCGACGCTCCATAGGCTTTGTACGTGGCCATCTCGTCAGGGGTTCTAATATTGCATCCGACGCTGGCGTGGATGATGAGTTCAGGAAAATTTTCCCGCACCAGATTCATTATTCCAGGGGTTTTGACGATGACACCCTCAGCTCCCCACGATGCATACTTCCCTATCTTCGAGAGCAGAATCATCCACTTCTCGGGAGGGACTTCGGCGTTTATGGCAATCCGCACCTTCCCCTTGTAACGATTACCAATGGCAATCGCCTCGCGGACCTGTGAATCTTCCAGTTCCCAGGCGCATTTGCGCCTGCTGAATCCTTTCGACCCGACGTAGACGGCTTCAGCCCCAACGGCGAATACCTTTTCCACCATTTCGAGACTGCCGCCCGGGGCCAGGAGTTCGTTCATATTCTTCCCCCCGATAACCATAGAGGATTCTATTCTAATTTCTTTCCGGCAATTTTTCATCCTGCCAATGAAATTTGATTGCCTTTCGTCGCCATGTCCGGAAACGGCCAGACCAAGTGTTGGATTATATTTAATTTAGTAAAATCTGGAAACAAAAATCAGGAGCACGGCTTCCACTCACGCGGGCATCGCCCGCGTGACCGTAAGCGCATAGACTTCGGCCGATCCGCGCTTTTTCAGTGTCCTGGCACACTCGCTCAAAGTCGTGCCAGTCGTGAAAACGTCATCGACGAGGAGTATGCGCACCCCCCGGACCCTGCTCTTGTCAGCTACGTCGAAAGCACCTTTGACATTTTTGAGCCGCGCCGCCCGGTCGAGGTGCGTCTGTGGTTCGGTTCGATCTTTCCTCACCAGCAGATCGTATGCGACCGGCAAACGGTGTCTGCTCCCCAATTCTCGCGCAAGAAGCCCCGACTGGTTGAAGCCTCTTTCCCTAAGCCTCTTTACGTGCAATGGGACCGGCAGCACCAATTGCGGCTTCGGGACACCCGAACCGAGTGCGGTTTCCAGCAGTTCCACGAGAGGCGGCACCCACTCCAGGCGGCCGCCGAACTTCAACTGGTGAATCCTGTCGCGCACGATCCCGGAATGGAGGACTGCCGATCGGGCCAGATCGAAATGAAAAGCACCCCGGCTGCATTCGCCGCACAGGTGATCGCAGGAATCGGGAGCATCGGGAAAAGGCCTTCCGCACTGCGGGCAGATGGGTGATGTGATATGGGGTAGCCGCAGGAGGCACTCGGCGCACCAGAAGCCGGGAGAGGAGGGATCGATCTTCTCACACCCCGCGCAGCTTCTGGGAAGGCAGAGGTCGAGAAGCTCCGATCCGGCGGTCCGTGAGACTCGGCCTAGACGCGAGATGAATTCGCGCAGAGAGGAAACGTTGCGAACCGCAAGGTCAAGCTTTTTGACCCACTCCGCCATTCCGCCCTCCGGGGTAGAACAACAGGTCTGCCCACCTGCAAGGCTTTGCGTTGTATTATGGGAGAGGCTTCAGCCTCGCAGATTGATGACAATCTCATCATCGTGATCGTCTTTCCGGCGAAAGCCGGAATCCAGTGTTTTCAAGCACTTCTGGACCCCGACTTTCGTCGGGATGATGGATTGAGGGCTTTTTCAACAGTCTGAGAGGCTTCAGCCTCGATGTTCATTCCTTGATATCGCGGCTGGAAGTCACTCCCGCAAGTTCACTGGCTTCAACGAAACCCGCCCTACAGCTCCCGCACCTTGTCCTTTGTCTTCCCGCTGTCCAGGGTGCCGCTTCCGGCCGCTTCTGAAAGCTTTGCGTAGACCAGGCACAACTGCCGGTCGCATTCCTCGCCGGGAGCCCCGTTAGCTTTTGCCTGTTCCAAGGCCTTTTCCGCTTCCTTCCACTTTTCCGCCTGGACCAGAAGCACCCCCAGCTTCAGATGAATATCTCCTCTTCGGGGAGCGAGGTTTGCCGCCTTGCGCAGCAATCCGGCGGCGGCGTCCCTGTCGCCAAGGGCTTCCCTGATCGCGGCCGACCGCAGATAGGCATCCACGTCGGAGGGATTGAAGATCATAGCCTTGTCGTAGTTTTTGAGCGCATTTCTGCTGTCGCCTCGGCTCTCGGCAATCTCTCCCATGCCGAACCAGGCGTTCGCGCACCGGGGATTTCTTTTCAGGGATTCCTCGAATAGCGCGGCGGCCTCATCCGTCCTTCCCGCTCGAAAGAGATAATATCCGAACTGGCTTGCGGACCAGGCATCGTCTTTGTTCGCCGCCATTGCCCTGCGGTATCCCTGTTCGGCGGCGACGTTCTGCCCGCGCTTTTCCTGGATCGAAGCGAGATTGGCCAGCGCGGGGGAATAATCCGGATGCTGCTCCAGGATGGATCTGTACACCGCCTCGGCCTCATCCAGTCGGTCCTGGTCCTGGTAAATCACGGCGAGATTGAACTTAGGACGGGGATCGGCCGGATTTTGCCTGATGGCCTGGCGGTAGTCCTCTATTGATTCACCGATGCGCCCCTTCGAATAGTTTTCCACTGCCCGGTCGTAGGGTTTGACACCCGAGGCGGCGCAC